>JAHQVS010000320.1 GCA_019634215.1 Paracoccaceae bacterium
CGTCACGGGGTGAGGGGATGCCCGTCGAACTGTTGCGCGTAGTCACAGATTTCATAGGGCATGGCCCCGTACGACGAAAAACAGCAAATCATCCTCGCGGAAGACAATCTTCAGGGCGGCGTATCGGCCGGTGTCGGCGGGGCTGAAGGGCGTTATCGGCGCAGTCTTGCACCCATAGATGTCGCCGGGACGCATGGCCTCTGTCGACCTGAGGCCTGTGGTCATCGCAAGCTCTCCGCCAGCGGTCTTGTATTGAGCAGCAATAACCGCAATCAGCCGACATTCCCCAAGTGGCCTGTCGTGTGACGTGACGTTCGCCTGAAGCTGCTTACTGAGCAAGTATTTCCCGCCTCGTCGCGTGTCGCGTAGCGTGACCGACGCAAGGTCCGACAGTCCGAGCGCGTCATCAAGGTCTCGCATCACCAGCAGGCCGGAGCGGGATCAACCCGGCATCCGGCTCAGAAACTCACGCAGATGACCAAGGGGCGACAGGGCGCGTGGGCGTGACCCGCCCCGCGCCTTGCGCCGCCTGGCGTCGCGCCCCTATCTGACAGGAACCCGGCGTCGGGTCGCCCAGTGTGATTTTGATAAAAAATCAATAAAAACAGCCATTGGCGTTTGTCATGACACGAAACCGTGCGCGTTCTGACGCAAAAACCGTTGAGACCAGCCGCAATGCTGCGAGATCAAACCAGCGGCGGCGCGAGCGCGTTTTCGCCGCTGGTCTCGATCAACCATCAGGTTCTGAAAAGGGTCTTTGATGAGCAAGAAAACCGAGAAAGTCGAATTGCGCATATCCCCGGAAGCGAAAGAGCGACTCTTGGCGTTGAGCCGCACGCGCGACGAGACGGTCAGCCAGCTGGTCCGAAGCCTGATCGACGACGCGCTCGATGGTCGCCGTGACGCAATCGCACCAACAGGAGATCCGATGTTTATGCGCGCCTCATTGCAGAGATTGAAAACCTTCGCCGCCAGCGGGGCCGCCGCCGCCGTCCTGGCGCTCGGTTGGACGCTGACCGCTCAGACAGAGGTGGCGGCGCAAACCGAAGCGCGGGTGATGTTCGCCGAATTCGACCTCAACAATGACGGCGCCGTCACCGAAGAGGAGTTTGCGGCCCATATGGCGCGCGAACAGCGCCTTGAGGAGGCCGCCGCCGCGCCGGAGGCCGCCGATCTCGCTTGCGCCGCCGATTGGGAGCGCCTCGAAGCCGAGGAAGAAGAGGCGGCTGAAGCGGGGGCCGAGACCCAGGAGGGGGAAGAGGCCAGCGGCTGGGCCGGCGTCCTCGCTGAGTTTGACCAGGACGACAATAAGCGTATCGATTTCCAGGAACTGCGCCGCCCATTCCTGGCGGAGCGCGAAGAAGAGTTCGCCGCGCTCGACGCTGACGGCGATGGCAGCATCACCCGCGCGGAATTGGCCGCCAAACTCCATGCAGAGGCGAAAGAGGGTCTCGCCGACGCCGAGGCGATGGCCGATCGCCTCAGCGCACCTTGCCTGGAGGCGATCCGCGCCGAAGCCTCAACCCGCGACGCCGACCAACTCGACGCCGAAGCCCGCGCCGCCTTCGCCGAAATCGACCAAGACCTCGACGGGGCGGTGAGCCGGGAGGAGTTTGTCGCGCACTGACGCGATCGAGCAGGGGAGGGGGCTTGGCCCAAGGTCCCTCCTCATGCGCCCCACCCCCATCCTTCAAAAGCGGCCAGAGTCTCAGCCTTACTCTTCGGCCGCGCCATAAGCCGCCACATCCTCCGGCGTCCCGACCGCACGGGCGGACAGCGCCTTGTCGATGCGCCGCGCCAAGCCCGACAGCACCTTGCCAGCGCCAACCTCCACCAGCTCGGTGACGCCCTGGCCCGCCATCCATTCGACGCTCTCGCGCCACCGCACCCGGCCCGTGACCTGCTCGACCAGCAGTCGCTTGATCTCGGCGGGATCTTCCACCGCCGAGGCGGCGACATTGGCGACCAGCGGGCGGCGCGGGGCCTTGATCTCGACCGTCTCCAGCGCGGCGGCCATGGCGTCGGCGGCGGGCTGCATCAGGGCGCAATGGAACGGGGCCGACACCGGCAGCGCCATGGCCCGCTTGGCGCCTTTGGTTTTGGCGATCTCGATCGCGCGCTCCACCGCCGCCTTATGGCCCGAGACCACGATCTGTCCCGGCGCATTGTCGTTGGCGGCTTGGCAGACCTGATCGCCCGCCGCCTCCGCCGCCACCGCTTCCGCAGTCTCCAGATCCAGGCCGAGCAGCGCCGCCATGGCGCCTTCGCCAACCGGCACGGCTTGTTGCATCGCGCGGCCCCTGATGCGCAGCAATCGGGCGGCGTCGCCGACCGAGATTGCGCCGGCGGCGGCCAGGGCGGAATACTCCCCAAGCGAATGGCCGGCCACATAAGCAGCGGCGTCGAGGGAGGCGCCCTCGGCCTCCAGCGCGCGCAGGGCGGCGAGCGAGGTCGCCATCAACGCCGGCTGGGCGTTTTCGGTCAGGGTCAGCGCGTCTTCCGGGCCGTCCCAAATCACCGGGGTCAGCGGCGCCTCCAAGGCGGCGTCGACCTCGTCGAACACCGCTTTCGCGGCGGGATAGGCGTCCGCGAGCGTCCGGCCCATGCCGACCGTTTGACTGCCCTGGCCAGGAAACACGAAAGCGCGCATCACGTTGAAACCTCTCACAAACGCAGGCTGAATCTACCCAAATCGCCCGGCGCGCCGCAGGCGGCGGAGGCGATCGCGTGCGACTCCCATCGCCTGAATGGCCGGGACGGGTCAAGCGCCGACCGCCAGAGGCCCCTGTAAGCTCCCCTGTCAAGCGATTACCGCTTGCGTTGCGAGGCGCAATTCGTCATGTAACGCGCTCCCCACTCTTTTCATTGGACCGCCTCTCGAGCGCGCGCCGGGGACCCGGTTAGGCGTGCGCGGCGAAGCGTGTTGAACAAATGGAGCGCGCATGCCGCTATACGAGCATGTTTTTATCGCCCGCCAGGATTTGTCCTCGGCGCAGGCGGAAACCATGATGACCGAATTCACCGAAATTCTGGGCGAGGGCGGCGGACAAGTCGTCGGCAACGAATATTGGGGCCTTCGGTCGATGGCCTACAAGATCAACAAAAACCGCAAGGGGCATTACGCTTTCTTGAAGCTCGACGCCCCGGCGGCGGCGGTCGCCGAGCTGGAGCGCCGCCAGCGCCTGCATGAGGACGTGATGCGGGTGATGACCATCCGCGTCGACTCCCATGAGGAAGGCCCGAGCGCCATCGTCACCGCCAAGAACAGCCGTGATGACCGGCGCGGCGGACGCGGACGCGATCGCGGTGATCGGCCGCCACGCGAAGATCGCGGCGACCGGCCGCCGCGTGAGGATCGTGGCGATCGGCCCCCGCGTGAGGATCGCGGCGACCGGCCCCCGCGTGATGAGGCGCCCGCAGTCGAAGCTCCGGCGGCGGCCCCAGCCGCAGCCCCGACTGAATAAGGAGAGACGAGATGTCGGCAACCCGTAGACCGTTTTTCCGCCGCCGCAAAACCTGCCCGTTTTCCGGCGATAGCGCCCCGCGCATCGACTATAAGGACGTGAAGCTGCTTCAGCGTTTCATCTCCGAGCGCGGCAAAATCGTGCCGAGCCGCATCACTGCGGTGTCGGCGAAGAAGCAGCGCGAGCTGTCGCGGGCGATCAAACGCGCCCGGTTCCTCGCCCTGCTCCCGCATGTGTTGAAGTAAGGGGGCGTCGTCATGGAAGTGGTGCTTCTGGAGAGGGTCGAGAAGCTCGGCCAAATGGGCGACGTGGTCCGCGTCAAGGAAGGCTTCGCCCGCAATTTTCTGCTGCCGCAGGGCAAGGCGTTGCGCGCCACCCAGGCCAACATGGTTCAGTTCGAGGAGCAGCGCGCGCAGTTGGAGGCGCGCAACCTTGAGCTGAAGAAAGAGGCCGAGGCGGTCGCTGAGAAGATGGACGGCCAAAGCTTCGTCATCCTGCGCTCGGCGTCCGAGTCCGGCAACCTGTTCGGCTCGGTGACGGCCCGCGACGTCTGCGAGGCCTCCACCGAGGGCGGCTTCAGCGTCGACAAGCGTCAAATCGTGCTGGAAAAGCCGGTGAAGGAGCTGGGCTTGCACGGTATCCGCGTTGTGCTGCATCCGGAGGTCTCGGCCATCATCAAGGTGAACGTGGCCCGCACCGCCGAGGAGGCTGAAATTCAAGCCTCCGGCAAGTCGGTTGCTGAGCTGCGCGCCGAAGAAGAGGCCGCCGAGGATCTCGACGTCGCCGCCTTGTTCGAGGATGTCGGCAAGTTCGACGAAGACTCGGAAGAGGGCGACGGCGAAGAGAAGCCGGAAGGCGACGATTCGGAAGAGACGCCGCGCGACTAAAGCCGAGGCGCTATCGCTTCAGGCAAGAAACCAGGCAATAGAAAGGGCCGCGCTTGCGCGGCCTTTTTTGTGCGCCGCCACACGCCCTTCACCCTATGATCGCGGCTTTCGGGGCGATATGCAAAAGACATGAAGGAACATCCTGAAAAATGGGTCGGCCTAGGGCGCTCGGGGACCGCACCCTACGGTAAACCCCAGGAATGGTGGCCGCCTCCTGACGGGCGCGCGTAGCGAATTCTTTCGCTGTTCAAGCCTATTCAAAACATCAGGAGATAATCGTGACTGTGACTGAGATCGCAGTGGCGCCGGAGGCGCTCACTCTTCATTGGAACGACGGTCAGAAAACCGTGCTGCCCAGCATCTGGCTTCGCGACAATTGCCCCAGTGGCCTTCACGCCGAAACCGGCGAGCGGGTATTCGACTTGCTGTCGGTCGAGGCCGCGCCGAAAATTGATGCGGCGGCGCTTCAAGGCCAGATGGTTCAGGTCGACTGGGCGGGCGGGCACCAAAGCCACTATTCCCATGATTGGCTCACAGCGCACCGGCCTGGGCAAAAGGCCCGGGATCTTGCGGATATCGCGCCGGTTCTGTGGCGCCGGAACATGGCGGCTGGCGAACTTCCCCGCCAATCGGCGCAAGCCATCATGGAGGACGACACAGCGCTTGGCGGCTGGATGAAGGAGACGGCTCGATATGGCCTGTCGATCATCGAGGGTCTGCCTGACGACATCGGCGCCGGTGTGGCGGCGGCCGAGCGTGTCGGCTTCCTGCGGAGCACCAATTTCGGCGAGGTGTTCGAGGTCATGTCCAAGCCCGATCCGAACAATCTCGCCTACACCTCCCATGCGCTGCCGCTGCATACAGACTTGCCAAATCAGGAAATCCCGCCGGGCTTCCAGTTCTTGCACTGTCTGGCCAACGAGGCCGAAGGCGGCGGGTCGGTGTTCGCGGACGGCTTCGCCATCGCCGAGCATATCCGTGCGGAAGACCCTCGGGCCTTTCATTTGCTCGCGGAGACGGAGATCCCCTTCCGCTTCCATGATCGGGATACCGACATTAGGGTTTACAGCCCGGTCATTGTGTTGGATCGCGCCGGACGGTTGAGGGAGATCCGATACAACGCCCATCTCGCGGCGGTTTTTGACATGCCCGCTGAGCAGATGCCGACGTATTACCAAGCCTATCGAAAATACATGGCGCTCACCCGCGATCCGGCGTTTCAGCTAACACTCAGGCTTCAGGCGGGGGAGATGGTGGTGTTCGACAATCGCCGGGCGCTGCATGGGCGGGAGGCGTTCGATCCCTCCACCGGCTTCCGGCATCTGCATGGCTGTTACGTGGACCGGGGTGAGTTCTCGTCACGGCTTCGGGTGCTTGCGCGGGCGAGCTGATCCCACCTGAGATGGTGCAAGTTCGAAAAACCGGGCTGGCGAGCCCATAACCTCGCCAGCTCCTCGATCCATCGCTGGGCGGGATCAGCTCCAAGTCGGGTCGCCGCCGCGCCCCTCACACAAACATAAAGTCATCCTCGGACAGCAACGCCGCGTCGCGGTTCACCAAAGTGACGCTGCCGTCGCCGAAGCTGATCACGGCGTCGGCGCCGTCCTGCTCGATGGTCAGCTCGTCGAAACCGCCGGCGACGGCGGCGGAGATTTCGATGTGATCCGCGCCGATGGCGAAGCGGAACATGGTGTCATTGCCGAAATCAGTGGTTTCATAGACGAAGGTGTCGGCGTCCGCGCCGCCGATGATAATATCGTCGCCGCCGTCGCCCCGGATACGGTCAGCCCCGGTCCCGCCGTTCAGCTGATCGTCGCCCGCGCCGCCGAAGATCAAATCAGCGTCGCTGCGGCCCAGAATAACGTCGTTGCCCGCGCCGCCGCTGATATCGTCGAAGCC
>JAHQVS010000321.1 GCA_019634215.1 Paracoccaceae bacterium
CGCCTCCCAAGACGACGCCGCGCCCCAAGATACCACTCTTGGCTGCCACGCCGGCCCCGACACCATGCGCGCCGCTGCCGAGAAAGCGGGCAACTCCGAGCTGCTCGCTCAGTTCGAGAAGGACTACCCCAAAGGCCCACACGACAAGCCGCAAAGCATGTGTCCGGCCTTCGGCTCTCTGCGCGTCGGCCTGAGGATGAAACGCACCGCCACCGTGCTGTCCGGTTCGGCCTGCTGCGTCTACGGCCTGACCTTCACCTCACATTTCTACGGCGCCAAGCGCCCGGTCGGCTATGTGCCGTTCAACTCCGAGAGCCTGGTCACTGGCAAGCTGTTCGAGGACATCCGCGACGCCGTCCACGCCCTCGCCGACCCTGAGCAGTATGACGCTATTGTCGTCACCAATCTCTGCGTCCCCACCGCCTCCGGCGTGCCGCTGAAGCTGCTCCCGAAAGAAATCAACGGCGTTCGTATCGTCGGCATAGACGTTCCCGGCTTTGGCGTTCCCACCCACGCCGAAGCCAAGGACGTGCTCGCCGGCGCTATGCTGGCCTACGCCCGCGCCGAGGTCGAACAAGGCCCAGTGGCTCCACCAGCCGATTCTGAGGCGCGCCGCCGCCGTCCGACGGTGACATTGCTGGGCGAGATGTTCCCTGCCGACCCGATCGGGATCGACCGCTTGCTGGCCCCGATGGGCCTCGCCGCCGGACCGACCGTGCCCACCCGTGAATGGCGCGAGCTTTACGCCGCCCTCGATGGCGCTGCGGTCGCGGCGATCCACCCATTCTACACCGCCAGCATCAGAGAATTCGAGCGCGCTGGCCGCCCGATCGTCGGTTCCGCGCCTGTGGGCCGCGACGGCACAGCGGATTGGCTTGCAGCGATCGGCGCCGCCCTGAACATCGCTCCCGAAAAGATCGCCGCCGCGCAGAATGCCGCGATCCCGGCGATCGACGGCGCCCTATCCGCCGCTCCTATCAAGGGGCGGGTGACGGTGTCGGGCTATGAGGGCTCGGAGCTGCTGGTGGCGCGGCTGCTGGTCGAAAGCGGCGCTGACGTGCCCTATGTCGGCACCGCCTGCCCCAAAACCCCTTGGTCCACGGCGGATCGCGACTGGTTGACCGCGCGCGGCGTCGAAGTCCGATTCCGCGCCTCGCTGGAGGATGATCTCGCCGCCTTCGAGGCGTTCGCGCCTGACCTCGCCATCGGCACCACCCCGGTGGTGCAGAAGGCCAAGGAGAAGGCCGTTCCAGCGCTGTATTTCACCAATCTGATCTCGGCCCGCCCGCTGATGGGGCCGGCTGGCGCCGGCTCGCTGGCGCAAGTGGTCAACGCCGCCATCGCCGGGCGCGACAGGTTCCAGAAAATGCGCGCGTTCTTCGAGGGTGTTGGAACCGGAGAGGCGACCGGTGTTTGGCAAGGCAGCGACCACGCCGTTCCGCCCGAGCACCCTGAGTTCAAGGCGCGCTACGCCCGCCGCCTCGCGAGCATGCGCAAAGCTGAGGAGGCGGTTGGCAAATGACGTTGGATTACGCCGCCCCGCCGCGCTTCGGCGCCCCCGAGAAAGGCCCGTTGGTCCTCGATCATGACCGCGCCGGTGGGTATTGGGGCGCGGTCTACGCCTTCACCGCCATCAAGGGCCTGCAAGTGGTGATCGACGGCCCTGTCGGCTGCGAGAATCTGCCGGTGACTTCGGTGTTGCATTACACCGACGCCTTGCCGCCGCATGAGCTGCCGATCGTTGTGACAGGGTTGGCGGAAGAGGAGTTGGGCCGGGACGGCACCGAGGGCGCGATGAAACGCGCCTGGAAGACCCTCGACCCCGATCTGCCGTCGGTCGTGGTCACCGGCTCGATCGCTGAAATGATCGGCGGCGGCGTCACCCCCGAAGGCACCGCGATCAAGCGTTTCCTGCCCCGCACCATCGACGAAGACCAATGGCAATGCGCCGACCGGGCGCTGAAATGGCTCTGGACTGAATTTGGCCCCAAGCGCGCCCCGTCGATCAAGCCGCGCAAGGAAGGCGAGAAGCCGAAGGTCAACATCATCGGCTCCATCTACGGCACCTTCAACGCCCCCTCCGATCTGGCGGAGATCCGACGGTTGGTCGAGGGCATCGGCGCCGAGGTGAACATGGTGTTCCCGCTCGGCTCGCATCTGGAGGACGTGCCCAAGCTGGCCAAGGCCGAGGCCTCGGTCTGCCTGTACCGCGAATTCGGGCGGCAGCTCTGCGAGAGCATCGAGCGCCCCTACCTCCAGGCGCCGATCGGGCTGGAGAGCACCACCAAATTCCTCCGCACCCTCGGGGAGATGACCGGCCTCGACCCCGAGCCGTTTATCGAGCGCGAGAAGCACACCACCTTGAAGCCGATGTGGGATCTGTGGCGCTCGGTCACCCAGGATTTCTTCAGCGCCTCCAGCTTCGGCATCGTCGCCAACGAGACCTACGCCCGGGGCGTCCGCGCTTTCCTGGAGGATGATCTCGGCATGCCCTGCGCCTTCTCAGTGGCGCGCCGCGCCGGTGAGAAGACCGACAATGCAGCCGTGCGGGAGAAAATCCACAGCGGTGCGCCGCTGGTGGTGTTCGGCAGCTACAATGAACGGATGTATCTGGCCGAGGCGGCCTCCGGCGGCGGCCCCCGGCGTGGCCCCTCGGCGACGTTCATCCCCGCCTCCTTCCCCGGCGCGCTGATCAGGCGCCACCCCGGCACACCATTCATGGGCTACAGCGGCGCAGTCTATCTGCTGCAAGAAGTTTGCAACGCGCTATTCGACGCGCTGTTTCATATCTTGCCGCTCGGAACAGAGATGGACGCCGCGCCCGCCACCCCGGCTCGCCTTGGCGGGACGACAGACAAAGCGGCGCCGATTGTCGCAACCAGCTCTGATCTCGCTGGAGTCGACTGGGCGCCGGAAGCGCTGTCCGCGCTCGACGCCGCCGTCGAAGCCCATCCCGTCATCACTCGCATCTCCGCCGCCAAGCGCCTGCGCGACGCCGTCGAGGCCGCCGCCCGCGCCGCCGGAGAGACCACAGTTTCCGCCGACGCCGTCGCGCGGATCGCCGGACCGTCGCCGAGTGAGGCGCGGACCAGCTCCAGGACTAACACAGAGGAGGTCGCCCCATGAGTATGACCATGACCAACCCCCTAGCCGCCAACCAACCGGCGACACACCGCGAGCCGGCCCGTCCGTCCCGCGCGACGCTGCGGCGGCGCAAGGCGACGGAGTTCTGGCTGTATTTCGCCGTCACCTTCCCGGTGTTTCTGCTGGTGGCGCTGTTCTCGCGGTTGATGCCAAAAAGCTGGCGCCCGTTCCCGAGCAGCGGGCGCGGCGTGTTCGGCGACGCCAAATCAGCTGCTTACACGGTGCTGCCCTTCGTGTTCATGGGCTAACCCTGGGGGACTCGCCTGCTGGCTATGTAGCGCTGCGATCGCCGCGTCTGGGCCAGTCAGGCTATCCCAATCCGATGCGCGATGAGCGCGCTCCCTTCGTCTGAAGTGTCTTTCGGGGCGGTTTGGATGATGACTGCGTCTCGGTGGGTCGCCGCCGGGGCGATCCCTGCCGCGCGGGCGTTGCGCGGTAACGGCCTTCTTGGCCACTCAGCCGGAGGTATTGAAGATGGCTGATAGTAATGGCTCCTGGAAGACGGGTCTGACCGACGCGGAGGCCAAGGAGCTTCATGAAGTCTACATGAGCGGCCTGTTCCTGTTCACGGCGGTCGCCGTCGTCGCCCACCTCTTGGTGTGGTTCTGGCGTCCTTGGTTCCCTGGACCGGAAGGCTACGGCGCGGCGTCCTTGATGGACGGTGCGACGCAGCTCACCCAGTCCGCTCTTTCTCTGATCGTGTGAGGTTACGGCATGAGCAAGTTCTATAAGATTTGGCTGGTTTTCGATCCACGCCGTGTCTTCGTCGCCCAGGGCGTCTTTCTGTTCGCCCTGGCCGCGATGATCCATCTGGTGCTGCTCAGCACCGAGCGGTTCAACTGGTTCGTCGGCAACCCGATCACGGGCGGCTGACCGCGCCGATACTCTAGCGACGGGCGGCCATTCCGCCCGTCGCGCCTCAGCCGCTGGGTGTTGCGCGGCGCCGGGCCGAACGATCGGAGGACAACGACAATGGCCATGCTCAGTTTCGAGAAGAAATACCGAGTCCGAGGAGGGACGTTGATCGGCGGGGATCTCTTCGATTTCTGGGTCGGACCGTTCTATGTCGGTTTTTTCGGCCTGACGACGATCTTTTTCTCCTTCGTCGGCACCGCGATGCTGCTCTACGGCGCCTCGCTTGGTCCGACCTGGAATATCTGGCTGATCAGCATAGCGCCGCCGGACCTGAAATACGGGCTCGCGCGGGCGCCGTTGGCGGATGGCGGAATTTGGCAGATCGTGACCATCTGCGCGCTGGGGGCCTTTGGCTCATGGGCGCTGCGCATGGTTGAGATCAGCCGCAAGCTCGGCATGGGGTTGCATATCCCCGCCGCCTACAGCGTCGCGGTGTTCGCCTACTTCACCTTGGTGGTGATCCGCCCAGTGTTGCTCGGCGCGTGGGGGCACGGCTTCCCCTATGGCATCTTTAGCCACTTGGATTGGGTGTCGAACGTTGGCTACCAGTATCTGCATTTCCACTACAATCCTGCGCATATGATTGCGGTCACCTTCTTCTTCACCACCACCTTGGCCCTGGCGCTGCACGGCGCACTAGTGCTCTCGGCGGTGAACCCGCAGAAGGGCGAGACCGTGCGCAACCCGGAACATGAGGACACCTTCTTTCGGGATTTCATCGGTTATTCGGTCGGCACCCTCGGCATTCACCGGCTTGGGCTGTTCTTGGCGCTGAGCGCCGGGTTCTGGAGCGCGGTATGTATCGTCATCAGCGGTCCGTTCTGGACTAAGGGATGGCCGGAATGGTGGGTCTGGTGGCTCGATTTGCCGATCTGGTGGTGGCGCTGAGGGAAGGCGGCTCTGACAATGGCTGAATATCAAAACATCTTTACGCAGGTTCAGGTGCGGGGGCCGCTGGAGGCGGGAATTCCGCCCAATGTGAACGAGGCGTTTCCACGCGGAACCGGCAGCTTCTTTAGCTACTGGGTCGGTAAGATCGGCAACGCTCAGCTCGGGCCGGTGTATCTCGGCTCCTACGGGCTGTTCTCGGTGATCTTCGGAACGCTGGCCTTCAACATCATCGGCTTAAACTACCTGGCCTCGGTAGACTGGAGCATTGGCGAGTTTATCCGGCAGCTGTTCTGGCTCTCGCTAGACCCGCCGCCGCCGGAGTATGGCCTCAACATCTTCGTGCCGATGGCCGAAGGCGGTTGGTGGATCGTGGCCAGCTTGTTTCTACTGATCGCAGTGCTGCTATGGTGGGTTCGCTGTTATATCCGGGCTGTCGAGTTGGGCATGGGCACCCATGTGGCTTGGGCGTTCGCCTCGGCGATCTGGCTGTTCCTCTGCCTTGGTTTGTTCCGGCCATTGCTGATGGGCTCCTGGTCCGAGGGGGTGCCCTACGGCATTTTCTCGCATCTAGAGTGGACGGCGGCGCTGTCGCTGCGAACCGGCAACTTCTTCTACAATCCGTTCCACGCCCTTTCGATCGCCTTCCTGTACGGCGCGACGCTGCTGTTCGCCATGCACGCCGCCACCATCCTGGCCGTCAGTCGGCTGGGGGGCGACCGGGAGATCGAGCAGATCGTCGACCGGGGAACGGCGTCCGA
>JAHQVS010000322.1 GCA_019634215.1 Paracoccaceae bacterium
CATCTGGGCCATGTAGTAGCCCGTGCCACCAGCGGCGGTGATGCCGAAGCTGAACCCTTCGGCCAACCAGAAATTGCGCACGCCGGGGGCGGGACCCACCAGCGGATTGCCATCGGGCGTATAGCAGATCGGTCCGTTGAAATCATCCTTCAGCCCGAGGGTTTCGGTCGAGGGGATGCGGTGGATCATCGACATGTATTCCTCTTCGATCCGCTCCAGATCGAGGGGGAAGAGGTCCGCACGGAAACTGTCAGGCACCGCATATTCGAACCGCGCGGGCGCGCCTTGCTCATACGGCCCGAGGATCCAGCCCTTGCGTTCTTCGCGGACATACCATTTGGCATCGGCGTCGCGCAGCACCGGGTGCTCGCCGTTGGTCTTGCGCCATTCCTCCAGGGCCGGATCAACATCCGTCACAATATATTGGTGCTCGACCGGCATCGCCGGGATATAGCAGCCGATCATTGCGCCAGTTCGTTGGGCGTGGTTGCCGGTGGCGGTGATCACGGTCTCGCAGGTGATCTCAAACCGCTCCTCGGACGGCACGAGCCGGTTGCCCTGCTCGACCATCACCCGGCCATAGACCTTCCACTCCTTCGATCCGGTGCGCTCAAAACCGTCGAGTTGGCGCTTGCGGTGGATCTCGACGCCGAGATCTCGCGCCGCCTTGGCGTAGGCTTGGGTGAGGTCAGCCGGGTAAATATAGCCGTCGGTGGGATGATAAATCGCACCAACCAGATCCTCGGTGCGCACCAGCGGATATCGTTCCTTGATCTGATCCGGGGTCAGCCACTCAAAAGGCACGCCCACCGTCTCGGCAGTGGCGGCGTACAGCATATATTCGTCCATTCGCTGCCGACTCTGGGCCATCCGCAGATTGCCGACGCGCTTGAAGCCGACGGAGAGCCCGGTTTTGGCCTCCAGCGCCTCGTAATTTCGGATCGAGTAATCGTGGATATGGCTGACCGCGTAGGACATGTTGAAATACGGCAGCAGCCCGGCGGCGTGCCAGGTGGAGCCGCTGGTCAGGTCGTCGCGCTCCAGGAGGACAGTGTCGGTCCAACCCGCCTCGGCCAGATGATAGGCTATGGAGCAGCCGACGGCGCCGCCGCCGATCACCACTGCGCGCGCATGGGTCTTCATCCCCGAACACTCCCGAGCTTGTGAGGCAAATATTCGGGGCAGCATCGCCGATCAGCGGTAAAGATATCGAAGATCAGCGACTTCGCGGGATGGTTTTGCGACCAGAGGTCACACCGAGACAGCACCCGAGCCGATGCTCGAGCGCCTATTGCTGAAAGATCCTCACTCTCCGCGTGCGGCGCTCCGCAGTTCCACCAGCAAACGCTGAGTCGGTTCATCAGTATACGGCATGCCGCGCTTCACCGCGAAAGCCGCAATCGCGTCCCGCGTGCGCGGACCGACAGAGCCGTCAATACCGCCAGTGTCAAAACCCAAACCACTTAACAGCGCTTGAATCTCGCGAATATCCGCCTCCAATACCGGACTGGAGGCGATCGCAAGAACCGGCGCATTGCGCGCCACGACGGCGCCCCGCACCATCTCCAAAACAGGTACGGAGGGATAGCCGTCCGGAACGAGGCTTTGGCTCAACTGAAAGTCCCGCAAAGCCCCGCGGGACTTACTCCCAAACAGCCCATCCACCTCACCCACGTCAAAGCCAAGATCGGACAGCGCCTGCTGCAACTCTTTTGATTCCGTCTTCGAGAGCGGCAAGTCCTCGATCGGCCAATTCAGCACCTGCTCAGGCTTCTGAGCGAGCCGATCAGACATCAGCGAAACCGCCAAAGCATATAAAATGGAGTTATTGTATTTCAAAAGCGCTTCAAAGTTGCGGGTCACCAGAAAAGCTGGCCCCTTATGTCCCGCTGGAATAATCAGTCGCGCCTCTGGAAAGCTATCCTCCAAGGTATCACCGTTGTCGAGCATCACGCCGCGCTCACGCCACCCCGCCGCCGTCAACCAAGTGTTGCCGATCACATTGTAGTCGAACTGCTCAGGCAATAGCACATGCCCGCCCCAGGTTTGCCCTGGCGTCCAACCATGCCGCCGCAGATAATTCGCGGTGGACGCGAGCGCATCAAGCGGAATGTCGCTCCAAATATTACGGCCAGGCTTGCCGTCAAAATCGACGGCGAACCGGGCGAAGCTGGTTGGGATAAACTGGGTATGGCCCATGGCGCCAGCCCAGGAGCCGAGCATATTCTCCTGGTCAATGTCGCCATTCTCAAGGATCTTCAGCGCCTGGAAAAGCTGGGTTTTGCCGAAATCTTCGCGTCGGCCGTCATAGGCGAGTGTGGCGAGCGCCTCGACCACGTAAAAATCACCGCGGTTCTTGCCAAAATTACTCTCGACGCCCCAGATGGCGGCCACGACATGGCGTGGCACGCCATAATCCGACTCCAACCGAACCCAATCCTCACTCACCATCTGCATCGCCGCCAACCCAGCGTTGATGCGTTCGGGGCTGACGAGCTTTTCGACATATTCCCAGATCGGCGTGACATATTCTGGTTGGCGCTGATCCAGCTCGACCACACGCTCATTTAAGGTGATGTCGGCGAACGCCGCCTCAACCACATCAGGCGAGATCCCTGCGGTCAGCGCCTCAGTCTTGAAACCTTCCACCCATTGCTCAAAGCTGATTTCTTTGTCCGCCATCGCTGGTCCGCCGCACATACCCACGGCGAACAAGGCCACGGAAATCCGGCAACCGATGGAAGATCGGGCCCAGCGCCAACTGGGTGAAATATTGCGGCTGTCTTGGGCGCTTCGCCCCCCAGCGACGCGGCGATGATCAGTGCAACTCCGTCCGTTCATCGGCTTCGGCGCCTCCACATTTTTAAGCTATGCGATGTTTAACAAAATGCGGCGGTTTCCGCCACGAGGTTTGGCGGAAACACGCCCAAACGGCGCGCTCCGGTGGCAGGCCCGTCCCCTTGCGCTTCGATGCGCCGCCGTGCCGCCTCCAGGGACTCGCGGACACAGGCCATAAAGGCGCCGGTGGCGTGCAGCAGAACCGTTTCATCGAGCATCACGCCGATATGGCCCCGCCAACCGATAATGTCACCTCGCCGTAACGGACCGTCAACGTCGATCGGCTCACCCAGTTCGGCCATTTGCATGTCTGAGTCGCGTGGGCACGCACGACCGCCCGCCTCCAGCGCAGTTTGAATCAATCCTGAGCAGTCGATTCCCTGCAAAGTCTCACCGCCCCAAAGATAGGGCGCGCCCTCAAAGCGCTCCGCCGCCGACACCCAATCCATCGCAGGGTTGTCGAGGGCGCGCAGGTGACTTTGATACGCCCACAAGCCGCCGATGAGCGACATGAAGCCGCCTTCCATCGCTCCTGACGGATCAACCGTTAACAAGGCCCCCATCGGCGCCCCGGTCTGCGTAGCGGCGCGAAAACCAGGTTCGGCGTAAAGCGGCGTCCAAGGGAAGGCCGCCGCATGAGTGGCGGGCGCCCCCAGCGCGGCCAAGCAATCCGCCTTCAGATAGCCGACATAACCGTCGCGCCCCGCCTGCGCCCAAGCCCAACCCTCGGCATCCTGATCGAACACCCGCACCACTTCCCCTCGCAATAGCGTCGCCGTGCGTGCGCCTGGCGCGCCAAGCAGGGGCGGCGCCTTCAGCACCGGTGCGCATGGGGTTGCGATTACCGCCAAGTGGCCCTCTGCAAACCGCTCCGAAGCGACCCGGCCTCGCAATCGTGCGTCAGCGAGATCAGCGCGAAAAGCCGCCCGGCGCGGATCTAGGGGCGGGGAGGGGGCCTCTGGATCGGACATGGCGAAATCTCCGGTTGGTTCGAGGCGTCGTTAACGCCGAATTGACAACGAGCGCGCACATTAAGCACGTGTTGAAAGGAGCCTTACCACGTGTCTCAGCGACTTCCGACCCGCCGAACCACCACCGCGCTCGCCTGCGTTCTGCTCGCCGCCAGCGGCTGCGTCAGCGCCCCCGATATGCACGGCGCCAATCTCGCCACCGCCAGCATCGACCCGGCTTACGACCCCACGCCGCAAACGGGCAAGGCCGCGAACGACCCGATGCTCGACTATGTGCGCTCGGCGGCCGAAGTCGCGAAACAGGATGGTAAATTGCTGGGTGCAGCGGCGCATCTCAGTAGGCTTTATGACGAGACCCCGGCGGACCGGGACGTGATCTTCGATCTCGCGCGCCACATGAGATATATCGGCGCATTAACCGAGGCGGAGCAAGTGCTAAACGAGGGTTTGGCGATCCATCCCAGCGATTCCTTGCTGCGGCTGGAGCGCGCAAAGGTGTTTATCGCCTCTGGCCGCGCTGAACAGGCGTCGGAGATCCTGGAGACTCTGCTCACCGAGCTGCCCCAAGACCCCTCAATTCTCCAAGCGCTTGGCGTCGCCCGCGACCGTTTGGGCGAACACGCAATCGCCAAGGAGGCCTATCAACAAGCGATGGCGCTGGGCCGACCTTCAGCGGCGCTGCTCAGCAACGCGGCCATGTCCCATCTGTTGAGCGGTGACTTGCAAGAAGCCGAGACGCTGTTGCGCCAAGCGATCGTCGCCCCCGGCGCAACGCCTCAAGTTCGCCAAAACCTGGCGCTGGTCCTCAGCCTTCGCGGCGAGATACAAGCAGCGACGCAATTGTCGGCGGAGACGTTGCCACGCCCGTTGGCGTCGTCCTCAGTGAGCGCCTACGCCAAGATCTCCACCCCGGCCACGACGACTTTAGCGCCACCGGCTCAGGACCCATGGAGTTTGGCGGCGGCGGCGCGATAAAGCGCCGTTGAACATTCCAGATAATCCGCTCTGCCGCAAACCAGAGGCGAACAGGGACTCTCGCGCTTAGGACCAAGGATGCATCTGGGGCTGTTGGTTTGTCTCCCATAGCGCGCGACGACCGAAAGCATCGCCAGAATCTAAGCCCTAGAGAGGGCGCGAATTAGCGCAAACTCACCGCCAACTCTAATTCGCCATCATCTGCAACGCCGCAGGTCCTAGGATCACCACGAACAGCGCCGGCACGAAAAACACGATCATCGGAATCGTCAGCTTCGCTGGCAAGGAGGCCGCCTTTTGCTCGGCACGCGCCATGGAGTCATCGCGGGCTTCCTGGCTGATCACCCTTAACGCCTGAGCGATTGGCGTGCCGTACTTCTCCGCTTGAATCATCGCCGAGGTGATTGAACGCACCGCCGCTAACTGGGTGCGGGTGGCAAGATTCTCCAGTGCTTGCCGCCGATCTCCGAGATAGGACAGCTCAGCCGTGGTGATACGCAGCTCCTCCGCCAACGTCGCTGACTCGCCGCTTAACTCAGCGCTGACGCGGTTGAACGCCTGCTCAATGCTCATCCCAGCTTCTACACAGATGGTCAGCAGATCCAACGCCTCCGGGTAGGCCTTCATCAATTCGGTCTGACGTTTCTGGCGTTGGTTGGTCAACATCACGCCTGGAAGAAAATACCCGATCGCTCCCATCCCGATCGTGGCGAGCACGTAGCGGAGAGCGTCGAAGTTCTCCGGGTGCACCACGTAATAGAGGTAGAGGAAGGTACCGATGGCCAGCACTGGCGGCACCACCAGCCGCATGAACAAAAACCGCACCGCCTCGTTCCGCCCTCTGCGCCCGGCTTGGGCCAACTTCATCTTCAGTTCAGGGTCGGTGATTAACGCTTCCATATTCAACTTTTTCAGGGCGCGCCGCATCATTTGCGCTTGGCGTTCGGCTTCGCCCGCGCGCCGCTGAGAAGCGGATTGCAGATGCGCGTCCCGCAACTGTTGCCGCTCTCGCTTAACCAACTTCAGACGTTTGTTCAGCTTAGCCCGCTGCGGATTAGCGGCGAAAAACATCCCCGCCGCCACGATGGTGAGCGCGACGCCCAAACCGGCGGCCAGCGAAACGTAAAGCTCCATCCAATCTGGTTCCGCCATGACTTTCCGCCTTAATGTTCGAAGTTGATCATGGCGCGCATGATGAAGACGCCACAGCTCATCCAAAACAGGCCGCCGCCAATCAGCAGCGGTCCCATCGGGTCGGTGAACAAGGTGCCGAGATAGTCCGGCGCCACCAGAAACACCATGATGCCGACTAGAAACGGCAATGCGCCAATAATCATCGCTGAGGCGCGCGCTTCGCTGGAGAGCGCCTGAATCTTACCCTTCAGCTTTCGGCGCGCTCGGAGGATATCGCTCAAATTCGACAGCGCCTCGGCTAGGTTACCGCCAGTCTGTTTCTGGATCACCAGCACAGTGCGGACGAAATTGACTTCTGGGGTAGGCATCCGCTCATACATCCGCGCGAGAGCGTCTTCTAAGGGCACTCCAACCGACATGGTGTCGACCAAGCGGCGAAACTCCGTGCGAACGGGATCCTGCAACTCAGTGGCGATCACCTTTAAGCTCTCATTTACCGGTAGACCAGAACGCACACCGCGCACCATGATGTCGATCGCGTTGGCGAGGTTGTCGACGAACTTGCGCTGGCGCCGTTTGATCAAACGGCCGAGGAACATTCTTGGGCCACCGAACGCAAGCGCCAGCCCGGAGCAAACCGCCAGCAACGGATCGTTTCCAGAGAGAAACGCCCCTAACGCCGAGACGGCGCCCAAGACCTGAAATATCATCATAAACTTGGCGGGCTTCATCGTGAGACCGGCCTGCTCAAGCCGTGCATTGATGTCCAGCCCACGCCGCTTGGCCTTGCGGTCCGCCTCCGAAAGTTTCTTGATGCGCTCCATCGAAGCGGCGTAGGCGTCTACTGGAGTGGCCGGTCCTCCGGCGCCGCCACGCCAACCCCGTTGAGCGCCGAGAGTCGACAATCGTTGATTGCGCCGCCGCTCAGACGCGAATTGATCCGCGAACAGGACAAAACACAGCCCTGCGACCGCGACGACAGCCAACACGCCGACCAGCAGCGGCATGGAGACAAAATTGAGGGCGCCGTTCATTCCGCCTCGCTGTCCATGCGCGCGAGGGTGTCGGTCAACTCATCCGCCAATCCATAGGAGCGTGCACGCTCATAGAAGTTCGGGCGCACAACCCCAGCGCCGGTATGCCGCCCAATCAGCTTACCATTGCGATCTTCACCTTGGATCTCGTAACGCACCACGTCCTGAGTAACGATGGTGTCGCCTTCGAGACCGAGAACTTCCGTAATGTGAGTAATCCGCCGCG
>JAHQVS010000031.1 GCA_019634215.1 Paracoccaceae bacterium
CTCATGCCCACTTAGTTGTTGTGACCGAATGGTTACAGGGCTGAAGCCTGCCGGAAGCCTGGGGAAAATCGCCTTGACCCTATCGGCCGTTACTTGGAGTGTGCTGCTGCACCCGAGTGAACGGGGCGCGATATCGCTACACTCGATACAGTTGCGAGGGACAAAATGAAAAAGTTTCTGTTCGGCACGACGGCTATTGCCGCGGTCGCCATGGCGGGCGTCGCGTCCGCAAAAGACGTTGAGCTCGGCCTGGGTGGCTACATGCGTGTTGGCGCTGCCTATGTGAGCGAGCCGGAAGCTGCTGGCGTTGGCGACGATGACGAGAACTTCGTGCTGCTGCGCGACGGTGAGATCCACTTTAAGGGTAAGGGTACCCTGGATAACGGCCTCACCATCGAAGCTCGTGTTGAGCTCGAGGCCTTCACCACCGGCGATCAGATCGATGAGAACTGGGTCCGCGTTTCGTCTTCCTTCGGTCAGATCATGATCGGTGGTAACGACAACGCTGCGATCAACGCCGGCTATGTTGGTTTCACTTCGACCTTCATCAACCACGCCAATGCTGACGGCACTTATGTCTTCACGCCTGGCGCGGTTGGCACCGTTGATCAGTCGGACGACATCGGCATCCACTACTACACCCCGACCATTGCGGGCTTCCAGGTTGGTGTCTCTTACCAGCCGGATGACACCAGCGACGGCGGTACTGACGGCCAGAATACCGGCGGTGACGACGGCACCTTTGATGAGAAAATCGCTTTCGGTGGCTCTTACTCGAACAGCTTCGGCGATTTCGACTTCACCATCGGTGGTGGTTACATCACTGCTGACGGTGATGGCGGTGCGGATCTGAACGAGTATGCTGTTGGCGCCGAGGTCGGTTTTGCTGGCTTCCAGGTCAATGGCCGTTACGAGAACGTCGATGATGGCGACACCGATCGCTTCCTGCTTGGCGCTAATTACTCCACTGGTCCTTGGACCTTTGGCGCTGGTTACGCCTATGAAGAGACCGATGGCGCTGATGACGAAGTTCAGCGTGTGTCCGTTGGCGCTGACTACTCGCTGGGTGACGGCGTTACCGTTGGTGGCGGTGTTGAGTGGGGCGATGATGGCGCCGAAGACGGCTTCGCCGGCGCTCTGCTGCTGGGCGTGTCGTTCTAATTCAAACCTAACCGTTTGATATTTTGATGTTTGGAAAGAGCGGGCCTTGGCCCGCTCTTTCTGTTTTTGTAAGGAGTGGCGATGTCTTTAGATGACGTTGTTTCAGCCATCCGACATGCAGAGCGGAGATTTGAACGTATCCAGGGAGCAGTGGATTTAGTCGCTGTTTCGAAAGTCCAGCCGCTAAAGCGTGTGGAAGCTGCTCTTGTTGCTGGCCATCGCCGGTTTGGAGAGAATCGGGTACAAGAGGCACAGGAAAAATGGCCGCTGCTAAAGCAGAGCTATGAGGGTATTCTGCTTCATCTCATCGGGCCTTTGCAGACCAATAAGGTGAAACAGGCCGTAGAATTATTCGATGTTATTGAGACTGTTGATCGTGAAAAATTAGCACGAAAGTTGGCTGATGAGATCGCCAAGCTGAGCAAAGCACCAGAGCTCTATATTCAAGTAAATACTGGAGAAGAGCCGCAAAAAGCTGGAATCTTTCCAAAGCAGGCTGACGCCTTTATTGACTTGTGCCGATGTGATCTGGCGCTTCCAGTCATTGGATTGATGTGTATTCCGCCTGCTGGCGAACCCCCTTCCCCACACTTTGCCTTGTTGCGAAATATCGCTGAGCATAATGGGCTGAGTAAATTGAGTATGGGTATGAGCAGTGACTTTGAAGAGGCGATTTCCTTAGGGGCGACATCCGTGCGAGTGGGCTCTGCTGTGTTTGGCGAGCGGGTTGCAGAGGGCCCTTGAGCTTCTACGCTCTAAAACAGTTTCAGTGAGTATTTTTCTCAAGTTGGCAGTAAATGCCCGCTCTTGACTGCTTTTACCCGAAGATACTGCTCGTTCTCCGGGGTAGCTTCCGTAATCAGAGGCACCCGTTCCACGACATCAATGCCTGCTTCGGTGAGTGCGTCGAGCTTTTTAGGGTTGTTCGTGAGCAATCGAGCTTGTTTGAACCCCATTTCTCGTAAGATCTCGCCACCGTCAGTCAGCAGTCGCTCATCATCATCAAATCCAAGACGATGGTTCGCTTCGACAGTGTCAAAGCCGTCATCTTGCAGCTTATAGGCACGCATCTTGTTGGCGAGACCGATCCCCCTACCCTCCTGCAGCAAATAGAGCAGAACACCACCCCCAGCTTCGGCGATCATGTGCAAGGCGGCGTGCAGCTGTGGTCCGCAATCGCATTTTAAGGATCCAAACAGATCTCCGGTGGCGCAGGCGGAATGCAGTCGGGTTAAAACTGGGGTCGATCGTGAAGGTGATCCGATCTCAATAGCGTAATGTTCATCATCCCAACCTTCCCGGCGAAACACTCGTAGCCGAGCGTTGGGTGCTATCGCCAGTGGTACGCGCGCACTCGAAGCTTCTCGCCAACGAACATGTTCTGGTGAGCTATCTCCGGTATCTCGAACGAGGGTAAGGTCATTTGCATGAGCAAATTCCTGAGGCTTGACATTAGGTGGGCATGGAGCAATCAGCGCTGCGGGCAGCAGTTTGGCGCGTTTGCACAATAACAGCGCCTCTCGATGTGCAACCACCCTACCCTCTCGCTCAGATAGATGTGGCCCTGATAACGGCTGATCGAGGTCCATCGCCGGATCGGCGATGGCGCGAATAAGGTACGCGCTTGCGTTGTCGGGTAAACGAACTCGAGCCAGATCTCCGTCATACACGCGCGCTCTCAATGTTTGGGCCCGGCGATCGGACACTGTCAGAGTGAAAGGACCAATGTCCAAAGCCCGCACCGCCTCTAACATGTCCGCTGTCAACATTTCGGCCGAGAGTGCGATGACAGCTTGGTCATTATCGACGATCACAATTGGCACTCCGCGGCGCAGCTCAGCACAGGCGCGCGCCCGACGATCTTCAGCGGAAAGTATCATAACGGCTTGCTCACGCACATTTGAGGAAACAAATTGACACAAAGTTCGTGATCAGCTGACGGCCTCGTGACCTTCATGACGCGCCCCATTGCCGATTTGCGCCGCCCTCGCGATCTCTTGGAGATAAAACCAAGGTGAGACCGAATGGAGGTGCACATGTCGACCGTGAAAAAGATCCTACTGGTGGATGACGACTCTGATTTGCGCGAAGCGCTTGCCGACCAGCTGTTGGTGACGGAAGAGTTCGACGTCTTCGAGGCGGACACCGGCGCGCATGGCGTCGAGCGGGCGAAAGCCGAGTTGTTCGATCTCATCATACTTGATGTCGGTCTCCCCGATATGGACGGGCGTGAGGTTTGCCGCCTTATGCGCAAAAGTCACGTCAAATGCCCGATCATTATGCTGACGGGCCATAGCTCGGACGCTGACACCATTCTTGGCTTGGATGCCGGCGCAAATGATTACGTCTCGAAACCGTTTAAGTTTGCAGTTTTGTTAGCGCGCATCCGTGCTCAGCTACGCCAACATGAACAAAGCGAGGACGCAGTCTTCAATGTGGGGCCTTATGTGTTCCAGCCAAGCGCTAAACTGTTGACGGATGAGGGAAGCAAAAAGATCAGACTAACTGAGAAAGAGACTAACATTCTGAAGTTTCTGCTCCGTTCGACCGATCAAGTTGTCGGGCGCGATGTGTTGCTGCATGAAGTTTGGGGATACAACGCAGGCGTCACCACACACACATTGGAGACTCATATCTATCGTTTAAGACAGAAAATCGAGCCCGATCCGTCCAACGCCTCTTTGCTGGTGACGGAAAGCGGCGGATATCGTCTGGTGCAATAATTGTTGGTGTTCTTCTAACACGGCTTGTTCATAGCGAGCTTAGCGTATTGATTTATAAGGCTTTCAAAAGGTGAACTCGTGCTTATATCGCCTGAAAGCAGTCTGAATGGAGGCGGTTGGTGCGGTTCACGGTTGTGACGTGGAATATCAATTCGGTGCGTCTGCGCGAGCAGCAGGTGCTGCGCTTGCTCTCTGAAGTCCAGCCAGATGTGCTGTGCTTACAGGAGCTAAAATCTCCGTTTGATAAAATCCCCACGCAAAGTTTTGCCGAGGCCGGCTATCCACATCTCGTGGCGCGCGGGCAGAAAGCCTACAATGGTGTTGCCATTTTGGCGCGAGAAGAAATCGAGGACGCAGGAGCCATTGATTTCTGCGAGGTTGGCGATGCTCGCCATGTCGCGGCGCGCACCACTGCCGGGCTACTGATCCATAATTTCTATGTGCCGGCGGGAGGGGATGTGCCGGACCCGGACGCCAATCCGAAATTTGATCACAAACTACGGTTTGTCGACGAGATGCGGGAGCGGTTTGATCGCCCGGCCGAGAAAACCGTAATGGTCGGAGATCTCAACATCGCGCCGCTTGAGCATGATGTTTGGTCCCACAAAGAATTGCTCAAGGTGGTCAGCCATACGCCGATCGAGGTCGAGAAATTTGATCAGGCGCGCTCTGCTGGTGGCTGGATCGATGTGCCTCGCCAATTTGTTCCAGAAGACCAAAAGCTCTATTCTTGGTGGTCCTACCGGGCCAAGGATTGGGCCGCCTCGAACAGGGGGCGCAGGTTGGATCATGTCTGGGCCTCGCCAGATCTTGACGGCGCCTTGTCGGGATCGACGGTGATCAAGGAGGCGCGGGCATGGGAGAAGCCGTCCGATCACGCACCAGTAGTGGCGGTGTTTGATCTTTAGTTTCAGAGGTCAAACATTGAGCAGCAGATGCTCTCGCTCCCACGCGGAAATCACCTGTTGATACGCCTCATGCTCAGCGAGCTTCACCTCTAGATAGAGTTGAACAAAGTCTGCGCCCAACACCTGTTTCAATGCGTCACTGCGGCGCAGAGCGCTGATGGAGTCGAGGATGTGTCGAGGCAGCGCATGCCCGCGCATACCGTAGGCGACCCCAGTGGTTGGCGCTGTTGGCTCCAGCCCTTCGATCATGCCGAGATACCCGCAGGCCAGGGAGGCGGCGAAGGCGATGTATGGGTTGGCGTCGGCGCCAGGAACTCGGTTTTCTACTCGGCGGGCGTTTGGTTTGGTGTCAGGCACACGTAGACCGACCGTGCGATTTTCCACCGCCCAGTGTGTGTTCACCGGCGCAGCGAAGTCTCGCACTAAACGGCGGTAAGAATTCACATTTGGCCCGATCAGCACCATGGCCGCTGGCAGATAACGCTGCAATCCGGCGATAAAGGAGAGGAATAGCGGGGTGTTGCCGCCTGCTTCGTCTGCGAACAGGTTTCGGCCGTTCCCGGTGTCGACAACGCTTTGATGGATATGCATGGCGCTGCCCGGCTCACGCTCATACGGCTTGGCCATGAAGGTTGCGTATACGTTATGGCGATGGGCGGTTTGCCGCACGGTGCGTTTGAACAGGAAGGTCTGATCTGCCAGCGCCAGCGCATCGCCGTGGACAAAATTAATCTCCACCTGTGCAGCGCCGGATTCATGGATCAGGGTGTCGACGTCAATTCGTTGGGTTTCGCAGAAATCATACATTTCCTCGAACAACGGATCGAACTCATTCACCGCGTCAATGCCGTAGGATTGTCGCCCGATTTCCGGACGGCCGGAACGACCGCGAGGCGGTGTCAGCGGGTAGTCGGGGTCAAGGTTGGGCTCTGAGAGGTAGAACTCCAATTCAGGCGCAACTACTGGGCGCCAGTTGTGCTCCGCATAGAGATCAAGCACCCGGCGCAGCACCGCCCGAGGGGAGACCTGCACCGGAACGCCGTCACGACTACGGGCGTCGCAGATCACCTGGGCGGTTGGCTCTTGGTACCAAGGCACCAACCGCATGGCGGACATATCTGGATTGAGCAGGATGTCCGGCTCAGTATCATCCATCACCTTGCTGTCGATCGTATCGCCAGTGACGGTTTGCATGAAAATTGATTCCGGCAGCCGCAATGCGTCATCGTCGATGCTGGCTAGAAATTTATCAGTGGGGAGGATCTTGCCGCGTGCGATTCCCGCCATATCAGGAACCATGCATTCGATCTCGGAGACCTCGTGCTCGCGAAGCCAAGCCTCCGCGTCCTTACGGGCCGCGGAGGGGTCGATCTTATCAATGGGCACGTGTGCGCCTCTTAGTTATCGCTGGCGTCCAAATTGTTCGGGATCACAAACAACTCCGCCTCCAGCTTCACATTCGCACGTGTTTCGCGCAAGGCGACGGTGGTGGTGAGCCCCTGTGGGTCGGTGACGATCCACTGCTTGAGTTGCAAGGGGTTGGAGTCGAACACCATGGTGACATCACCCTGGCTTTCGTCAGAGGGGTCTACGGCGGTGACGCGCAGTTGACCTTCGGTCTGCTCGACATTGCGGATGGCGCCCTCAGCGTTGAGGTCAACATCATCTTTGAGAAGCAGATTCAGCGGGGTTTGGCTCAGGGGAAAACGATCGCCGGTGCCGACGGTTTTATCCAGCACGGCCACCCAGAAACCGTCGGCGATTACCAGAGTAGGGTTGGGGCGCTTATACTCAAAGCGCAGGCGGCCAGGTCGGCGCATGAAGAATTGGCCTTCACTGACGATGCCGTCCGGCGCCACCTGCACGAAGTTCCCCGCCAACGTAGAGATGCTGTTGAGATAAGAGTTAATGCGCTCGATCTCGGAATCTTGGGCGGATGCGGGGCTGGCCGCGAGACCGGCAAGGCCGGCGATACTGGCGGCGAAGCTGACGGCGATAAGGCTTCTGCGGTTCATACTCGTCCCCTTGTTAACAGCCACGGCCACCGGGTGGCCCCGGCTGCCGTGCGATTTGGAGTCCGGCGGCGAAGGGGGGTCGCGCCGGCCGCGCCCGTCAGTCCGCCTGACCAATCAACACTTCACGCTTGCCGACATGATTGGCGGGGCTGACGACGCCCTGTTCCTCCATCATCTCGATGATGCGCGCGGCGCGGTTATAGCCGATTTGCAGCCGGCGCTGAACAAAACTGGTGGAAGCTTTGCGCTCGCTGGCGACAATCGCCACCGCGCGGTCATACAGCGCGTCGTCCCCGCCGCCGCCAAGGCCTGCGATCTCTTCGACGCCCGCTTCATTCTCCACCTGCTCGAAGTCGACCGTGTAGTTGGGACCACCCAGTTTGCGCAAGTGCTGAACGACGTCTGACACTTCTTCGTCTGAGACGAAAGCGCCGTGAATCCGGGTCAACCGTGCTCCGCCAGAGCGATAAAGCATGTCGCCGCGCCCCAAAAGCTGCTCTGCGCCCTGTTCTCCGAGAATGGTGCGGCTGTCGACTTTCGAGGTAACTTGAAAGCTGATTCGAATCGGGAAGTTGGCCTTGATAGTGCCCGTAATGACGTCGACCGAAGGGCGTTGGGTCGCCATAATCAGGTGGATGCCGGAAGCGCGGGCCATTTGCGCCAAGCGTTGGATGCAATGTTCGATCTCTTTGCCTGCGACCATCATTAAGTCCGCCAGCTCATCAACTACGATGACGATTCGCGGCATCGGCTCAGGATCAAAATATTGAGTTTCGTAAACTGGCTCGCCGGTGGCTTCGTCGAATCCAACGGTGACCACTCGCTCGAAGCTCTCGCCTGAGGTTTTGGCCTCCCGGACCTTTTCATTATAGGCGTCCAAACCGCGCACGTTCAGCCGCGCCATTTTCTGATAACGCGCCTCCATCTCCCGTACGGCCCATTTCAGGGCGAGCACGGCTTTTTTCGGGTCAGTGACGACGGGAGCGATCAGATGCGGAATCTGGTTGTAGACACTCAACTCTAGCATTTTGGGGTCGATCAGAATCAACCGGACCTCTTCAGGCGGGAGCCGGTAAAGCAGCGACATCAACATGGTGTTGACGCCGACTGATTTGCCCGAGCCGGTGGTGCCCGCGATCAGCAGGTGCGGCATTCGGGCGAGGTTGGCGACCACGGGCGCGCCGGAGATGTCCTTGCCCAACGCCAGGGTGAGCGGGTGCTCGGAGCGGGCGAAGCTGGGGTGGTCGAGCAGCTCGCGCAGGCGGACGGTTTCCCGGCGCTGGTTTGGCAGCTCGATGCCGATAATGTTCCTGCCGGGTACGGTGGAGACGCGGGCGGAGACCGCGCTCATCGAGCGGGCGATGTCGTCTGCGAGGCCAACGACGCGTGAGGCTTTCAGGCCTGGCGCTGGTTCAAGCTCAAACAGTGTGATCACTGGGCCGGGGTGAACATCGATAATATCACCGCGCACGCCGTAATCCTGCAAAACCGCCTGTAGCCGATCCGCCTGGGTAGCGAGCGCATGCTCTGTGAGCTGAAGGCGATCTTCCTCGCGTGGGGTTGAGAGGAGATCAAGAGAAGGTAACTCGGCCGGATCTTCTAGGGGCTTAGGTGTGAGATCTTTGGCGTTCGGGCGTCGATTGCGAAGAGGTGCTTTTGGCGTGGGTGGGGAATCTTCTTTCTGTGGCGCCAGTGGAAGGCTTGGCTCTGGATCACTGTGAACAGAGCTAGCTGGTGCGTTTTCCTCAGGAGTGGCCGAAGGGCCCTCAAACTCTTTCAGAATATCCATCAACATATCTGTCGGCGCCTTGGGAGCGTCTTCATTCACCTTCGGCTCGGCACTTGCGGGCGCTGTCGGGGCGTGAGGCGGCGCTTCAATGGGCGAGTCCGAGCGTGGCGCTGCCGGTGGCGCGGCCAAGGGGGGCTCAGCCCGTCTTTTGACGCGTGCGACGGTTGCAATTGGTTGCGACAGCTCACCCAGCAGCGTCCGCCAGTTAAACATGCCTGAGGTGGGCTTGCGGGGCGCCGCGTTACGGGCGTTTGATTGTGATGGAGACGCAGGCGTTTTCGTGTCGCCGACATAGGTGCGCTCCACGGCGGGGCCGCCAGCGATCGCGGGCTCAAGACGTGATCCGCCCCCTAACCCGGTTGCGGCCATCGCAAAATCCTGCAGTGGTTCGGCGAGGCGGCGTAGTTTGTCACCGGCGGCCAAATGGGTTGTGGCGTCACCGATGTCGAAGAAGGCGTTAAAGATCTGCGCGCGGGTATATCGAAAGAAGCGGGTCAAGCCGGCTACAGTCGCGCCAATAGCGATCAGGCTTAAGCCGAGGGCGGCGCCGGCGCAGATCAGCGTGGTTAGGAGCACGCGCAATTTTTCCCCATAAACCGGCAGGCCGACGGCCAGGGCGCCGAATAGGAAATCACCGATCAAGCCGCCCAGCCCGCCGCCAGTTGACGTGCTTAACGGATGCGCTGAGGCGAATGCGGCGAGTGCGATGACAGCCAGCGGCGCCGCCAATAAGCGAACTCCGGAAATCGGGCGGGTGGAGCCTACAACCCAGCGGGCGCCCCACATCGCGCCGTAGAGCGCCGCTGCATATGAGGCGTATCCAAGGGTGCGGATCATCAGATCGGCGATCATACTACCGGGCCAACCCAACCAGTTGGTGGGCAAACGACCGGTGGCGCTGTACACGCCGGGGTCGTGTGGGGAGTAACTCAGGAGCGCGATCAGCATCGAGAGCGACGCCGCCAAGGCGGCCACTCCAGCGGCTTTCTCTACAAAACGCGCGACAGCACGGCGTTCTGAGCGGTTGAAAAACGGGCGCGACGCTGGTCCTGACATCCGGCTCGATCTCCTCTGGTTGCCGATGGAGGAGGTCGCGCCGGGTGATGTCACCCGACGATCAGCCTAATCCGCCGCCAGAGGATCGGTCGCCGTATCGGCTCACCTCAGAGCGCTGATATGCGCGGCAACGCGCGTCAACGCCTCCTCCACTCGCTCCGGCGTGTCGACGAGGGCGATCCGGAGAAATTCTTTCCCCGGATCTACTCCGTCAGCATCGACGCGGGCGAAATAAGCGCCGGGAAGCGCTTTCACCCCTTCGTCCCGCCAGAGCGAGGCGGCGACAGCTTCTCCATCGCCGACCGGGAGCCATAGAAAGAACCCGGCCTCTGGAGACGTGTATGGAGTATCAGAGGTAAAAATTTCTCTTAACAGGCGATCAGAGATGTCGAACTTTTGTTTATAGAGTTTGCGGTTCTCTTCCACATGATCTTCATCGCCCCAAGCGGCCTCAGCGGCATAGAGGCTGGGTGTGGGGACTGGCGCGCCGCCATAGGATTTGAGCCGCTTCAAGGCTGCGACCGGTTTTGGGCCGCCCGCGACGAAGCCGACACGTAAACCGGCGAGGTTCGACCGTTTGGACAGAGAGTGAAACGCCATCACTCTATTTAGGTTTGTTGAGGTTGCCGAGGCCGCATGCAGCACTCCCGCCGGTGGCTGGTGGCGGTAGATCTCTGAATAGCACTCATCGGCGAATACCATGAAATCATAGCGCTCCGCTAATTCCAGCAGCTGGCGCCAATAAGCTTCGGAGGCCACCGCGCCTTGCGGGTTGCTTGGCGAGCAAAGGAAGAAGGTCGCAGTGCGCCTAAGCAGCTCTTCAGGCTGATCCAAAGAGGGGAGAAAACCGGTATCCTGGGTGGCGGAGAGATAAACGGGCTCTGCGCCTGCCGCTAATGCGGCGGCGGCGTAGCATTGATAGAATGGGTTTGGCATCAGAATGACGGGCTGCTCCCCGTTCTTCTGTTCGGGCGTGGTCGCCATGATAGACATAAACATGCCTTCCCGGGTGCCGTTCAGTGGCAGGACCGCCCCTTCCCGTTCCAACCAATGTTCCGGCAGTTGATACCGCCATGTCGCCCAGTTCCGCGCGGCGGTCCGGAAGCTCTCGGTGCCGTCATTGGGCGGGTATTCTCGATATCCGTCGGCGTGATGCGCCAGTGTTTCAGCGATGAAGCTGGGCGGTTTGTGTTTGGGAGACCCGATCGAAAGGTCGATCACCGGTTTGCCTGGCGGAATCTCCGACAGCAGGGCGTGCAAGCGGGGAAAGGCGTATTCGGGCAGCGCCGTCAGGCGGGCAGGCAGCATAATCCAATGTCTCCAGCATCGCGCTATGGTGAAAGTTCAGGACGCCAGCGCATATTCCGCCGCCGCGCCGAGGCGCAGTAAAGCTGGTTCGGCGAAGGGAGCGGCGGTGAGCATTAAGGATGCCGGCAATCCGCTCGGAGTCGCTGCCGTCGGAAGCGCCAAGCTACAAAGGCCCAGCAGATTGCCCAGGCGGGTGTTTCGCAGCGCGGCGAGGTTTTCACGGACATAGACCGCCTCATCATCGGCAATATCCGTAATACGGGGCGCGTGATTCGGTGTGGTTGGCGAGAGTATGGCGTCGAAGCCAGCGGTGCGGGCAAGGTAGGCGCGTTGCAGTCTCTGGATCTCCAGCCGGGTGAAATCGATCTGATCCGCCCTGTAACCAGCGCCGCTCCGGAATCGCTCCCGGATCATTGGATAGATGTCGTTTGGTCGCGCTTCGATCGCCTCGCGCCAAACCGCATACCCTTCGGTATTCACAATCGCGCCATGGCTGGCGGCGATTGAGAGGACCTCGCTGAATTCTGGTGCGGGCCCGCGCGTGATCCGAGCGCCAGCTTGCGCCAACCGCTCCACGCTGGTTTCGAAAGCCTCGAGCAGTTCGGGAGCGACATCATCCAGCATCACGGTCTCAGCGATGTAGAACGCCGCACCGTTAAGGTTTGTGCTCGTGAGATCCGGCGCGGGTCGCTTCGCGAGTACGGCATAAAGCAAGGCCGCGTCTTCAACCGTGCGTGTAAGGGGGCCAACCGTATCAAGTGAGGGGCTGAGCGGGGTGACGCCCTCCAGTGGAATCAGGCCGTGAGTGGTTTTCAAACCGACGAGCCCATTCCAGGCGGAGGGAATCCGCACCGATCCACCCGTATCAGAACCAATCGCGGCTGGCGCGGCGTCGTGGGTAACCGAAGCCGCAGCGCCTGAGGAGGAGCCGCCGGGAACACGAGACGCATCAAAGATGTTAGGCGCTGTCGCGGTCATCGGATTGTAGCCGAGGCCGGAAAAAGCCAGCTCGGAGAGGTGGGTTTTGCCGAGACAGGGTAAACCGGCCCGGGCGGCGCGGGCGACCACAGGGGCATCATCGGCCGGAGTCGTCCCGGCGCAGAGTTTTGAGCCGGCTTCATTCGGGACGCCTGCTACCGCGAACAGATCCTTCCAGGAGATCGGCGCGCCATCCAAGAGCCCGCGCCTTAACCCGCGCTTGGCCCTGTCAGCGGCGGCTGCAGCCTCGCGCTTGGCCCGCTCAGCCGTCACCCGAACGTAGACATCCTTGGTTTTGCTCGCCCGATCTAGATACCCCTCCACGATGTCGCGCGGATCAAGACGACGAGCCTCAATGTCTCGGCCAAGTGACGCCAGACTAGGCCTCTCCGGGGGGGGCGGTTGATTTTCGCTCGACATTGCGCGGTTCTCCTACAGTTTCTCGGAGCCTAAAGACAGCGTAACGGCCATACAATCCGGCTGGTTCGCGAGAAGCATTTCAGGTGAGTGCAATGATGGATGGCGCATTGTCTTCCGCGCCCGGGGCGGGGCGGTTCGGTCAAGCCAAGAATTCTGAGCAACCCTCTCCCATCGCAGCGGAGGCGGATGTCGCAATTGTTGGTGGAGGTGCGGTAGGCGCCGCACTGGCGCTCTGCTTGGCGCGCCAAGGATTGACCTCGGTGATTTGCGACCCGGTTCCACTCGAAGCTTCAATGGCGATGGATTTCGATGGTCGCGCCTACGCCGTCGCACTGGCCACGAGGCGGATGCTGCGCAAGCTCGGGGTGTGGGAGGCGATCATTCCTAACGCACAGCCGATCGAGGATATTCTGGTTAGCGACGGCCGTGTGGGCGAACGCGCCGCACCGCTGTTCCTGCACTTCGATCGCCGTGAGCTTGGGCCTGACGGCTTTGGTCATATGGTTGAAGATCATATCATACGCGCTGCGTTGTTGAACAAAGTTGCTCATACGCCGGGCGTTATCCATCTGCATGGAAAAGCCGTTGTCGCTTCACGGCGCGATCCCTATTGCGCGACGGCGATCTTGGATAACGGCGCGTTGGTGAAGGCGCGGCTATTGGTTGGTTGCGATGGGCGTGGGTCGCGCATCGCTGTAGAGGCCGGGATCGACCGAGCGGGTTGGCGTTATGATCAAGTTGGGTTGGTGTGCGCCGTGCGGCACGAAAAGCCCCATCGCGGCGTCGCACATGAACTCTTTCTTCCTTCAGGCCCGTTCGCGATCCTACCTTTGACGGGGGAACGCTGCTCTCTGGTTTGGACCGAGCGGGCTGAGATGGCCGAGAGTCTGCGTAACGCCTCTGATGAGGTTTACCTTGGTGAAATTCGCCGCCGATTTGGGGACTTTCTTGGCCCTTTGACATTGGCCGGCAAACGTTGGGCCTATCCGTTGAATTTGACGGTCGCCCAGAGTTTTGTCGCATCGCGCCTAGCCTTAGCCGGTGATTCCGCGCGCGGTATTCATCCAATCGCCGGGCAGGGAATGAACTATGGCATGCGCGACGCTGCGGCCCTGGCCGAAGTGGTTGGCCGTGCTGCGCGCCTTGGCGAGGATATCGGCGCCCCGACCGTTCTTGAGCGATATGAGCAATGGCGCCGACCTGACAGTGTGATGATCGCAACCGCCACCGATGGACTCAATCGCTTGTTCTCGAATGATTTTGAGCCTTTGCGTTGGGCCCGCCGCATTGGTCTCGCTGCGTTCGGTAACATGGGCCCCTTGCGCCGCACGGCGATGCGCTTCGCCGCTGGCGACCGCTCAGACCTCCCAAGCTTGATGCGCGGTTGAGTGTCGCTGAGCCACGTTTGCGCCATAGAGAGTCTCCGGGGGCTTGCGCAATATTTGTGCATGCTATTGTTCAAAATTCGACTCACCCTTCGCGCTGACGTGGGGATGTCGTAAATGAACGAGATGGGGACCGTGTATGGAGACGTCTGCGTCTGAGGCGATCGTGCTTGAGAGCGGCGACGCTCCGCAATCAATTACAACCCCCTATACGGTTGTTGGCGATCAAACATTTCAGGGGCAGATCAATCCAGCCGGAGATCGGGATTGGGTGCGGGTCTCGTTGACAGCTGGGATGGAGACAAGCTTCGCCCTGACTGGCGATGATGTCGAAGGCGGCCTGTCGGACCCCACCTTGCGCCTTTACGATAGTTCCGGTGGATTTCTGGCTGAAAACGACGATGGTCCGGGTCTGAAATTGGGCGCCATGTTGCGCTTCATTCCTGATCATGACGGCGACTATTTTTTGGAGGTCGCTGGCTTCGCCGATCTCACCACCGGCGCCTACAACCTGCTCTTTGTCCCGACACTGAGTGGCACGCCAGCGGAGGCGGCGGACGCTCGCGCTGATGGCGCCACCTCCTATCGCTTGGATCTAGAGGCCGGCTTCACTGGGACCATCGCCGATTCTGAGGATTCAGACTGGATCGCGGTCGATCTGGTCGAAGGCCGCTCCTATGAGATTGCCTTAGACGCAGACTTCGGTGACGACGGGTTAACCAACGGCGTGGTCGCTTTGCATGAACCGTTTGGTTTGAAGGTCTTAGAAGCATCTGACCTCGGCGGGGGCAAGGCGGTCATCAGCGCCGAAGCCCGTGTGTCGGGAACCTACTTCATCGCTGTTTCAGGAGTTGAGGGCGAATATGAACTGTCCGTCCGGCGTCGCGGCGGGGTTGTTACGGAGCCAGAGGAGTTTAACGACGGCGCCTTGGATCTCGCCGTTGGCGGCGTTTTGCGGGGCGCGATCAGTTCGGTTGATGATCAGGATATTGTCACGGTGGCGTTGGACGCAGGCTCGCGGTATGCGGTTCAGCTTCGCTCCACCTCAGATAGTTCCACAGATTTCTCGATCTCTTTGGCTGACCCGCTTGGCGTGCCGATGGTGTTTGAGGCCGACTCGGATGACGCCATAACTTTCGAAGCCCCGATTGATGGGGCTTATCAGCTAACCCTGATGTCGGGTGGCGTTTCGATGGGGCCTTATCGCCTCGATATCTCCGAGATATACGACACTCCGAACAATGGCCCGGAGTTAACGGACGCTGTGGGCAATCGTTTTACAGCTTACTCCACTGAGCTGGGCGAGACATTTGTCGGAGCGATCTCCGCTCCGGAAGATGATGATTGGACGGCTGTGGAGCTGCAAGCCGGCCAACGCTATACCGCCACGCTCAACGGGGACCGGGTCGATGCGATCCGTGATCTGGCTCTAGGGCTGTATGATGAAGCAGGCGTACTGGTTACGGATAATGTGGTGGGTTCGGTGCAGTTCTCAGGGCGCTCCGACCCTGAAATCACCTTCATTGCCGAAACGACGGGACGCCATTTCCTATCGGTTTCCGGCCGGAATGGCGAAGAATTTGCCGACTACCAGCTCAGCATCCAGGCCGATGAGTTGCGGGTCTTTTCTCGCGAGGAAGTCGCGGTACAACTTACCGATGGTTTTTGGAACAATTTTGGCCGCCCAGAGACACGTCGAGCTTTAGAGGTTGGTGAGGATGGCGTTTTTCACGTCGATCTGAGCAGGTTAAACAGTCTTGGCGCCGCCAGTGCGACTGCCGCGCTAGAGGCTTGGTCAGATGTGTTGGGCGTTCCGTTCATACCAGTCACGAGCGGTGTCGACGTTATTCCCGACATTACATTTTATGATGAATTCGACAGCGCCACTGCCGGTCCTGTTGGGTTGGATGGCGAGCGAGTCATCTCCAGCTTTGTGAATATTCCACGCGAATTACTGTCCGGGCCTAGCGTCGATTTTGGTGGGTATACCTTTGACATCTATGTGCACGAGATTGGCCACGCCCTGGGCTTGGGGCATAGTGGTAATTACAATGAGGTCGCAACCTTTGGGATCTCAAACCATTACTTGAATGACTCAACCCAAATCTCAGCGATGTCTTACTTTCGTCCATCGGACAATCCATTGATTGACGCTGATTATATTTATGTGGCGACGCCAATGTCGGCTGATATTGCCGCTTTGCAGGAATTGTACGGCGTTGAGACCGACACCCGGTTGGGCGACACGGTCTATGGTTATGGGTCGAATACCGGTGGTTTTCTAGATGATGTTTTCTCCGCAGTTACCTCAGGCGGGCGCTCGGCCGGGCTCACTTTGTATGATGATGGCGGTGATGACTGGTTGAATGTGGCGGGCGATCTCGGCGCCGCGCGAATTGACTTGCGCCCTGGGGCCATCTCCGACGCCTTCGGCTTGCGTGGCAATCTTGTCATCGCCCCCGGCACTTTCATTGAAAACGCTATAGGCGGGTCTGCGGGTGATCTGATCGAAGGGGCAGCGATTTCAAATCGATTGGAGGGCCGGCTGGGCGATGACCGCCTCTTTGGCCTCCAAGGTGAGGATGTGCTGATCGGTGGCGGCAATAATGATCGCTTGTTCGGAGGGCCAGATAATGACTGGCTTCAGGGTGACGCTGGGATTGATGTCCTGATCGGTGGCATGGGGGCCGACACGCTGTATGGCGGCGAGGGCGCCGATGTGCTCCGAGGCGGCGCCGATAATGATGACCTTCGTGGGGGAAACGGCGTTGACCGCCTGTTTGGTGGCGGTGGCGCCGATCGCCACATTGGCGGTGATGGCGACGACTTCTTGCGCGGAGGCGCGGGTGACGACCTGCTCAAGGGCGATGCGGGCCAGGATCGATTGATTGGCGATCAAGGCGCCGACCGTTTGTTTGGCGGCGAGGGGGCGGACGTGTTCATCTTCGCCAGCGGCGACGGTGTCGATCGTATCGACGATTTTGAGATGGGTCTGGACCGTATTCGGCTGTCGAGCACTCTATGGGATGGTGATTTAACTGGAGAGCAAGTGTTCGCCAATTTTGCGAGGGCTGATGGAGGCGCCGTTGTGTTCGAATTTGACGGCGGCGAACGCGTCACCCTCGCAAATACCCAATATAATGACGCTTTGGCGGATACATTGGTGATTGTGTGAGGGACAGGATTAGCAATTCTCCCCGCCAATCAGCAGCTATTGCCGCCTTATGCTGCGCTTCGGAGGACGACCAAAGGCGTTCAGGGAGCGCCAGCGGTTAATCCGCCTCCCGCGCCTCGCTGCGCAACATAATCGGCACCCCCTCGCGAATTGGAAACGCCAAGCGGGCTTTTTCTGAGCGCAGCTCGTTCCGCTCCCGGTCATAGATCAGCGGGCCATGAGTCAAAGGACAGACCAGACTCTCTAATAGTTTGGGGTCGATTTCCATATGAGGCGCTCTATCGCTCGGCCCCGGCTTGTCACTTGACATGCGCTTGGCTCCTTATTGCAGGTCGGCGCTGCCCTCAGGCGCGGCGACGACAAATTGCATCAATGCTTTCAGGTCGCGTTTGCGATCCTCAAGCGTTGGCGCCTCCATCAGAGCTTGTTTCTCTTGTGGGGAAAATGGGCACAGCATCGCGATGGCGTTCACTAAGGTTTCGTCATCGGCACGGCTAAGCGCCTCCCAATCCGCCGACAGTTTTGCAGCGTCGAAATAGCGCCGGAGCAATGAGAGGAACACCTTTCGATCATCCTCGTTGATCTCCGAGGGAGGTGGGTCCATGTCATGGGTGTAATTGCTCCAATCCGCCTTGATCCGGCGAAAGGGAGTGAATCCCTCGATTTCCTCGGCGATTCGAAATCGTATCACTCCTGAGAGCGCAATCAGATAGCGGCCATCCTCGGTTTCCGAAAAACTCGTAATCCGACCACAGCAGCCAATTTCGTATAAAGGCGGATTGGGGCCATCCTGACGGGGCTGCGCCATGCCAATGAGGCGGTGATCTGAGCGCAGCACATCATCGAGCATCGCCAAGTAGCGCGGCTCGAAGATGTTCAGGGGCAAACGTGCCCTTGGCAGCAATAACGCGCCCTCCAGTGGAAAAACTGGGATCACCTCTGGAAGACTATGCAAAGAGATACGCCGCGTCATCGCTGTCATTAAAACAGGCTCCTTGCGCCAAATCTTAGCGGTTGCGCCCGACTTTAGCTGAATATCATCGACGATAGACGGCGACGCCCAGAAAGAGTGAGCGGGTCGGTCGGGCCGAAGGTGTCGAAAAGCTTCATCAGCTGCTGTTTCGCCGCCTCCTCATTCCAAGTGCGGTCGCGACGGAAAATTTCCAACAATTCTTCAATCGCGCCGCCACGATCGTCGGTCGCGGCCAATGCCAGAGCGAGGTCATACCGGGCTTGATGATTGTCGGCGTTCGTCTCCAGGGCAGCGCGATTCTGCGCCATCGCCGCCATCGCCCCGGCGCTCTCTTCGGCAAGTTCAACAGCGCCTCTGGCTGATTTAATAGCCGGATCATCCTGTTTGTCGTCCGGGACCATGGCGAGGGTCTGACGCGCGCGATCAAGGTCTCCGGCGGCTGTGTAGCATTTGGCGAGACCTCCAAGCGCGCGGATCTCCGTCGGCTCTGTCTGAAGAATCGCAGCGTAGGTTTGAGCCGCTTCTGCGATGACGCCGTCTTTCAGCGCTGCTTCCGCCGCTTCGATGGCTTCATCAATATCGGCTCCTACAGCTTCGCCACCGCCTGCTTTGAGAACGCCGTCGATGAATTGTTTGATCTGGGATGGGGGCAATGCGCCCATAAAGCCGTCAATTGGTTGACCGTTTACAAAGGCGAAGACGGCGGGGATCGATTGCACCCGCAGCTGCCCCGCGATCATCGGGTCGGTGTCGATATTCACCTTCGCCAAGGCGATCTTTCCGCCTGCCGCCGTGACGGCCTTTTCCAGCTCAGGCGTCAAGGTGCGGCAGGGCGCGCAACCTGCGGCCCAGAAATCCACGATCACCGGTCGCCGCCGCGACTCCTCGATCACTTGCGTCATGAAGGTGGCGTCGGTGGCGTCGAAAATATCGCCGCCGGCTGCCTCGTTCGCTGGTTGTTTACCAAATCCCAACATCGCCGCTCACTCGCCAGTGGTTGATCCAGGGATGTGATGTAGGGCGATGGCGTCCCATCACGCAATGCTGGCGATACGCTAGCGCGGGATCGTCCTCAGCCAGAAGCGCCTTCTTGTTCCAATGCGCCGAAGTCGACCAATATCGGTGGATGGCCGACTTCAGTTAAGAAGCGGGCCAGATCGGCTGAGGTGAGGGCGATCGTGGCCTCGTTATGTAGTGGGTGACAGTTGACAGTCCCGGCCGCCATCACTGATGCGTCGACCACTAGCGAAATTTCGCCCACTGCGGCATTCGCCGCCGCTAAGGGTGTCACTGCGCCTGGTGAAACCCCGATGGCGGCCATCATCACGTCTGGTTTGGCGAAGCTCATCTTCGGCGCGGCAAGTGCTTTTTCCAGATCGCGAATTCGTATGCGCCGATCTTCCAGACAGGTGATCAGCCATAGACCCCCCTTTTTGTCCTTCATAAACATGTTCTTAACATGCGTACCGGGCAGTTCGCCCCGCAATGCTTGGCTTTCTTCCACAGTGAACAACGGTGGATGACGGTGAACTGTGAAGGGGATCTCAAGCTGCTCCAACTTGGCGAGCAACTCGGCTTCCGTAAGAGGAGGGCGATTCATGTCCATCTCTGTAGCCAGGGTAAAAATGACGCTTGCGCTACGGCGCGGGTCCGACTACATCATCGCAACCCGCTGCGGCAAGCAGCGGCTGGATGCGGGCGTAGCTCAGGGGTAGAGCATTACCTTGCCAAGGTAAGGGTCGTGAGTTCGAATCTCATCGCCCGCTCCAAACATATATCCTTTTATACAATTGAAGTTCTTTGAGCATTCGCGCCCAAATGAACTTTTTTGCCTATGGATTATCGTCTCTGTAGTGAGGGTGTTTCTTAAGAAGCGGTGTTGGCTTCACCTGAACACTCTGAAATCCAATTGAAATATTGATCAATATGCTGATAGAGCTCAGTTTATCGTTCATTCATACAATAATATGGCGGGTGATTAACTCACGGTTATTGAAAATATTCCATTCCAGAGATTTTTTCAACATTTGACAACGTGAAATAGATTGGTAGGCTCATCCATCTTTGGGCGATTAGTCAAAGTCGAGGCATCTTGTGAGGGATATCTCAAATATTGGCGCCGCTGCGAGAGCTTGCTTTGCTGCTTTTCGGGATGCGCTTGATCAACGGGCTTTGCAGGATCCTGAGTTAGAGTCTTTCGTTGAGGCGATGGGGTGTGAAGATCTTATTCGCGTTCAGCGTGGCCCTTTTCCGCAGTGCCCTCACCATTCTATGCAAAAATTAGACGCGCTTCTGAGGAGTGGGTCAGATGATTCTCTGACAAGGGCGGTGCAAAATGCCGCGGGCCACCTAGACTGGTCGCCTCTCTATGATGGCGTGGACCTTGGTGGCGTTAGCGGCAGCACTGGACAGCGTGTTGAAGACATGCTGGCTGCGCAGATGGTTGGCTCATACGGTTGCTTTATGGGTGATCGGATCGCCGCCGGCATCCTCGTGGCTCCCCCTGGAACGCATTATCCCCTGCACTCCCATGAGGCGAAGGAAGTCTATTGGTGTGTTGCGGGGAGAGTTGATGTTGCCTATGGCGTAGATGGTCAAACGCGCCGGTTGGCCGCTGGCGATCATGCGGTGACACCGCCCCTATGCTTGCATGCGTTGCACACTCAAGAAAGTCCAGCGCTCGTGCTCTATGTTTGGGAGGGTGACATAAGAGCGCCGACATGGTGGTGGGTGAAGGAAGACAGCGGGCAGTGGTCCCGAACAGCCTGGCGACGCTTGCCGGGCGAGCCATGGCGAATTGAGCATCGCGAGCAAGTGGGGCCGAACATCCCGATGGGGCCGCCAAGCTCCACGCACACCTACCTCAAATCACCGATGCAAAAAGAAAGATCTTCTAAGCTTCAGCAGACCAACGCTCAAACGTCTCAATCCTCTCGCGAATACGGCGATAAAACTCCTCACTAATCGCTCGCGCCTCGTGCTTGAGTGGGCGGATCAGATCAAGCTCGAATTGAATTCGAGGCGAGAAGGTGCGTGCTACGACTCCATCGTCCAAGGGCGCCGCGCCATTTACAACGTCTACAAGCGCGACACCCGCCCCCGCACACACCAAACTCCGTGCGATGGCGAAGTAGGAGCTCGTGACATTGCGGCGAATGGAGACGCCCGCCTCAGCGACTAGCCCATCAAGCCGTTGGTCTATCGGGTGGTTGCCGGTGATTGAGATCACCGTTCTTTTCTCCAAAGCTTCTGGAGTGATGATTGCTGTGGAGGCGAGAGGGTCATCAGATCGCATGATGCAAACGCATGGTAATTCAATCGTTTCAATCTCTAGGCCTTCGACTGGAGCTGGCGCATCGATCAGTCCGATATCTATTTGACGGCCTGCGACCCAGCTTGCGATCCGCCTCGAGCTTCTGACCAATAGATCGATTTGAACGTCTGGGTGCTCTATTTGAAATTCGGCGATGATACCGGGCAACAAGTTGATGGCGGCCGCGCCGTTGGACGCCACGCTGACAACCCCGAGGGTGTTGTTGCGTATCGCCGCCGCGCGCTGCTCTATACGCATAGCGGCTAGGAGCCCAAGCTCAGTTTCCTCTTTCAACAAAAGCGCTTCGCTCGTCGGCGCGAAGTATCCTTTTGAGCGATAAAACAGGCGGAATCCAAGCTCAGACTCAAGATTGGATAGCGCGACGCTTACGGCAGATTGCGACACGTTAAGCCTTTCCGCCGCATGGGTGACGGACCCTGATTTTAGAAGCGCGTCAAAGACTTCGAGTTGACGGAGCTTAACGCGCATCTAGACCTCTTTAGGCTGATCCATAAATGAATCGAAATTTTACATTCGATGAATTCAATTGACCTCATTCGAAACCAGCTGAAAGCATGGGTCAAGCGCGGTGAGGGAGGCGATGGTGACCCAAATGGGCTTGAATCTTAAGCTGGCCTCATTCCTGGTTGGTGGATTTCGATCTTTGAGCTCCAAGCAAAGTTCCCAGAGCCACAGAGATTTGTTCACAGATGCTTATGTCGAACAGCCGTTGTGGCTCGATGATGTTCCGCCTCAGCCTGAATTAGACTCCAGTCCACCAAAGGCTGCTGATGTTGTGGTCATTGGTGCGGGTTACACGGGTCTGAACGCGGCGCTTCAAACGGTGCGAGGAGGTCGATCTACAGTCGTTTTGGAAGCGGGGGTGGCCGGAAGCGGCTGCAGCACACGAAACGGTGGTCAAATTAGCACCAGTATTAAGCCTAGTCTTGGTAATCTGGCCCGCCGCTTTGGCTTTGACCGGGCAAGGGCGATCAGAGGTGAAGGTGTTACGGCGCTTGATTGGCTTGAAACGTTTGTGACGACTGAAGATATCGCCTGCGATTTTCACCGTTGCGGTCGTTTTTATGCGGCGCATACGCCAAAACATTTCGAAGAACTGGCCAAGGACGCCGATAGCCGTCGCCAAAAAGAAGGGATGGATAGTCGGGTTGTTACAAAAGCCGAACAGCACAGCGAGCTTGGCACCGACTTCTACCATGGCGGCGTGGTGCAGCTCGGGTATGCGGCCATTCATCCGGGAAGATATCATCAGGGCTTGTTGCAGTCGGTCGTGAATGCTGGCGTGGATGTTGTCCCGCATTGCGCCGCTCAAGCGATCAAACCTGAAGGTAAAGGGTTTCGGGTCATTACGGCTAAGCATGAGATAATCGCTCGTAACGTTATTGTCGCCACCAACGGTTATACATCTGAGTTAACGCCTTGGCTCCGACGCCGAGTCATCCCGATAGGCAGTTATGTCATCGCCACCGAACCCTTGCCGGTGGAGCTGGTGAACCAGCTTTTCCCCACGGACCGTACGGCATGTGATACGCGCCGGGTGGTGTACTACTATCGCGCCTCTCCTGACCGTCGCCGGATTGTCTTTGGCGGGCGCGTGGCGGCGCGGGAAACGGACCCAAGGGCGAGTGCGCCACGCTTGCACCGAGAGATGTCACGAATTTTTCCACAGTTAGAGACGGCGCGAGTCAGCCATTCCTGGCAGGGTTTTGTCGCTTATAGTTTCGACGAGTTACCCCACACTGGTGTTCATGGGGGTGTGCATTTTGCGATGGGCTATTGCGGCTCCGGCGTCTCAATGGCCAGTTATCTTGGCATGAAGATTGGACTTCGCGTGTTGGGCAGCCCGGAGGGCCGAACGGCGCTTGACGATCTGCCGTTTCCGACCCGCCCGGCCTATACCGGCACGCCGTGGTTCTTGCCGCCAGTCGTGGCTTGGTATCGGTGGCGTGATGAAATTGAGTATCGACGACATGCGAGATCACGCGTCGGATAGAGTCCGGCGTTGATGAGCCGGAGGGAGGCGTCGCCCACCCGAGCGGTATGAAAACATGGGCGACGTCGTGGCCTTGCTGATGGCCGACCACGAAGGAGAACGACCCGATGAAAGCCAGTCTCTACCTTGCAACCGCCACTGCGGCCTTAGTTTCCTTTTCGGCTTTTGCAGCCGACAAGACCGTCACAATCGCTTCATGGGGTGGCTCCTACCAGGAAGCGCAAAGCAAGGCGCTGTTTGAGCCTGCCGCCGAAGCAACGGGCGTTGTTGTGAAACAAGAGACCTATGGCGGCATGTCAGATGTGCGGCTTCAGGTGCAAACTGGCGCCGTCACGCTCGATATTGTGGCGAGTGGTTCCGGCTCTGCATCACGTGCTGCGGCTGAAGGCCTGCTGGAAGAATTGGATTACGATTTAATCGACGTCTCTACCTTCTATCCAACATTAAAGATGAAGCACTGCGTCGGCGGCGATGTCTTTTCAACGGTTTATGCCTGGAACACTGAGACCTTTGGTGATGCCGGCCCACAGAGCTGGGCTGATTTTTGGGATGTCGAAAAGTTTCCAGGCAAACGCGCCTACCGTGGCAAAGTCTCCGGCGCTCTAGAACCTGCGCTGATGGCAGACGGCGTTGCGCCTGAGGATGTCTATAAGGTGTTGGGTAGTGAAGAGGGCATCGAACGTGCGATTGATAAGATCCGTGAGTTGAAGCCTCACATCGACGTATTTTGGACTTCGGGCGCACAACACGCTCAATTGATGAAGGACGGTGAGGTTGATATGTCGAGTGGCTGGAATGGTCGCTTCGACAACGCTGCGAAGGATGGCGCAAAGGTCCAGTATAGTTTCAATCAAGCATTGCTGGACTATGACTGTTTCGCGATTCCGAAGGGGGCGCCGAATAAAGACACCGCCATGGCGTTCCTGGCTGAAATCTCTAAAGCCGAATATCAGGCCAACCTCCCAAAGTATATCACTTACGGGCCGACCAATAAGGCGGCTTACGACCTTGGAACAATCGATGAGACCGTGGCCAAGGCTCTGCCGTCTCACCCAGACAACGCGGCGCTTCAGCTGCCTGTTGATATTGAGTGGTACGCGAAATGGGAAACGATCGCATCTGAGATGTATCAAGAGATGCTGACGGAATAGACTGCCAGGGCCTGCGCGAGATTTTGCGCAGGCCATCACCCATGTTTGGGGGCGGTTTGGTTGCTGTGGGCCCGCCTTCGTCTATGTGCCGCTACATTCTGAGTTGGAGGCGCGATCGTGGCCGCAAACACTTCAGGCGCGCTGCCAATCACGGTGCGCAACATCACCAAAACCTACGGCGACGTCTATGCGCTCAATGATGTCAGCATCGATGTTCAGAGTGGTGAGTTCTTGACACTGCTCGGGCCCTCTGGCTCGGGAAAGACAACACTGCTGATGGTGCTGGCTGGCTTCACTCGGCCGGATCGTGGAAGCTTGCTGTTTGGTGAGCAGGAGATGATCCGTACGCCACCGCATCAGCGAGACGTAGGCATGGTTTTTCAAAACTATGCACTATTCCCTCATATGACGGTTGCTGGAAATGTCAGTTACCCGCTCAGGCTGCGGCGAGTTTCGAAAAGTGAGATCGAAGCCCGAGTCGCGCAGGCGTTAGATACTGTACAGCTCGGAGGCTATGGAGAACGAGGGATCGATCAGCTTTCTGGCGGGCAGCGGCAGAGAGTTGCTCTCGCGCGGGCAATTGTTTTCGAGCCACGCATTCTCTTGATGGATGAGCCTTTATCGGCGCTGGACAAGAAGCTTCGAGACCGAATGCAAATTGAGCTTCGCCGCTTGCATGAGCAGCTGGGCATGACCACGGTCTACGTCACCCACGACCAACGCGAAGCACTCACCATGTCTGACCGCATCGCGGTGATCAATCACGGTCGACTGATGCAGCTCGATGCGCCGGAGGCAATCTACAACCGGCCAGCAAACCAGTTTGTTGCGGACTTCTTGGGCGAGTCCACCTTTCTTTCAGTCGAACGTCAAAACGGGGAAATCGTTTATCAGGGGGCGCCCTTGAGATTGGCAGACGCCCCGCCAGAGGGAAATCTGTTGTTGTTGATGCGCCCTGAACGACTCCGGCTTCTTGGTGCGGGCGCGTCCGTGGGCATAGACGATCAAATGAACGCTTTCCCAGCATCGGTTACAGACATCGTCTATCAAGGAGACAGTTATCTTCTGTATGGGCGGCTTCCCGATGGTGAGGAGATTAGCCTACGGGGCGCCACCCACAGTGATGCCCGCTCCCAGCTGCCAAAAGTCGGCGATGCAATTACGCTTGGCTTGCATGCCAATGACGCCGTTCTAGTTCGCGCCGACGGGGACCGCTGAAATGGCTGTGGCTGTGGATTCATCAGCGCTGAAGCAAATCGACGCCTCTGATATGCACGAAGAAGGCCTAAAGCGAGACGCTCAGTATGAGCGGTTGGCTCTACTCGGCCTCTGCTCGCCTGCGTTGCTGCTGGTGATGATCGTGCTGATCGTGCCGGTGGGATGGTTGTTCTTCGTCTCGTTTATCGGTGCGGATGGTCAGTTCTCACTTGAGAACTATGAGCGCATGATCAATCGCAAGTCCTATCGCCGGATTCTCTACACCACATTTGAGGTGAGTGTTTTAACAACGGTGATCTGCATCTGTATCGGTTATCCGTTCGCCTACTTCCTGTCCCAGTTGCCGCGCCGCGCAGCCAATCTATGCCTAATCGCGGTGTTGTTGCCATTCTGGACATCGCTGTTGGTGCGCACCTACGCTTGGCTTGTGCTTCTTCAAAAGCGGGGCCTCGTCAATGAGTGGGCGATTGGAATGGGACTATGGGACGAACCCATTAAGATCGTTCATAACATGACGGGCACCTTGATCGGCATGGCGCATATCATGCTGCCGTTTCTGATTTTACCAGTCTACAGTTCTATGAAGGCGATTGATCGCGACTACCTGAAGGCCGCATCCAACCTAGGCGCCAGCCCGGTGCGTGCGTTCTGGACGGTATTTTTTCCGCTATCGCTGCCTGGGTTGTTTGCCGGATCTCTGATTGTTTTCGTGCTCTGCCTCGGTTTCTTTGTGACGCCGGCGGTATTGGGGGGCGGCAAGGTGATTATGGTTTCCATGAAAATTGCTTCAAATATCGAGCTTTTTGTAAATTGGGGAGCTGCAAGCGCGCTTGGCGTGGTGCTGCTGGTTCTGACGATCGCACTTCTATGGATCGCGGCGCGGTTTGTCCGGCTGGAACGCCTTGTGGGAGGGCATTGATGCGTCATTGGCTCGATAGTCCTGCTTCAGAGACACAGATCACACACGGCCAACGCCTTTGGCTCTATATCTTTTCCGGCGTTGTGATGATTTTACTGGTCGCCCCGACCTTGATTGTCATCCCGATGTCATTTTCTGCGTCGCAGTATTTGGAGTTTCCGCCGGAAAACTGGTCGACGCGCTGGTATGAGCACTACCTGAATTCACCCGAATGGATGTCAGCCACGTTTACCTCATTGAAGGCGGCTGCTCTTACCTCACTAATTGCGACACCGCTTGGTGTGATGGCCGCCTATGGGCTTCACACGTCAAGTTTTCGATTTAGCCAAATGATTTTTGTGCTGCTCATTACGCCGATGATGGTTCCGTTGATCCTGATCGCGATTGGCGCATTCTATGTTTATGTTAAGCTTCAGCTGCTCTATACGCTGACCGGCTTGGTTCTGGCGCATACAGTGCTGGCTTTGCCTCTGGTGCTGATTGTGACGGGGTCAGCGCTGCAAAGCTATGACATGAACCAAGAGCTGGCCGCCAGGAGCCTTGGTGCGCCCCGATGGAAAGCGTTCTTAACAGTCACGCTGCCGCAGATCCGTTTTGCAGTGATCACCAGTGCTTTGCTGGCTTTCCTCACATCCTTCGATGAGGTGATTGTTGCCATGTTTATCTCTGGCGGGGACAACGCGACCCTGACGCGGAGCATGTTCAACGCCTTGCGAGATCAAATTGATCCGACCATTGCGTCAATTTCGACGGTGATGATCGCGATCACCTCTGCTCTTATGGTCGTGTCGCAAGTTATGGGAGGGGGAAAGCGTTAACAATGCTTTGCAGCTATCGTCGCTATTAGTGAAAAGCTTTTTCCGACCTCTATTATGTCGGCGAAAAATATAATGAGCTGAAAATAATTTTTCAACTAAGCTTGAGATGAGCGCCAGTATTTTCTGGCGAGCATTTTAAATTTTATTTTACATCATCTTTGCAGCATAAAACTGCTTTAATCGAACCAGATTATATCCAGAGGCCGCCAACCGCTTGTGGTCTTCACCATACTGCCTCCAGCGGTGTAAAAGCGCGTTTCATTGTCTGGCCAGCGATTGCTACAGTTCAAACTCTCAATCCAAACCGCGCCACCTAAAAAAACAAACAGTATTATTGTCATGAGTAATATGAATTGCAGATCTGTGAGAAGACTCCCACCCACTATGAGGAAGGCTCATTTGAATAATCCCTTGATTATCATTTTGAGGGCAGGTTGAAATATGATTCAACCGCTATTGAAGCTGTAATAGATTGAAATAACTGGCGCACCCGAGAGGATTCGAACCTCTGGCCTCTGCCTTCGGAGGGCAGCGCTCTATCCAGCTGAGCTACGGGTGCGGCTAGCATTAGGTAAGCTATGGCGTGCTTCAGCGCAAGCAGATCCGCACACTGCAGGCCGGGGGGACGGTTCCGGCTAGATTGCATCAATACACACAGTAGCGCTTTTCGGTGATGGCATAGCCGAGGGATCGAGTTGTAAACTTGCGCGCTGGCGGCGATGTCTCCGCTTGAGAATCCCTGGTGTCGCTGAGTTGGGCGAGCCACTTCCGACCCACTGCGATGAGGTGACATGACCGCCCCCAAGCTTACGGTGGTGATCCCGGTTCATAATGAGGCAGGGAATATCGGCCCTCTTTTGGAAGAGACTCTCGCTGCGTTCAGCTCTCAGCCGATCGAAGTGGTCGTTGTCGATGATCAAAGCTTGGATGGGTCGATTGAAGAGATTCTGCTTGTTCGAACGGAGAACCCTGGCATTCGGCTTCTGAGACATCAGCAGCGTGCGGGAAAATCTCGAGCTTTGGTGACTGGGTTTGCCGCCGCGCGAGGGGAGTGGATCGGCACGCTGGATGGCGACGGTCAGAATGACCCCAAGGATCTGGCGAGAATCTGGGTCGCTTATAAGCAGCGCCCCGCAAGCTTGATTGTCGCTGGCGTGCGGCGGCGGCGCAATGACGGCACGGTGAAGTGGTTGACCTCTCGCGTGGCAAATTTTGTCCGCAAGCGCATGCTGCGTGATGATTGTCGGGACACCGCCTGTGGCCTGAAATTCATGCCGGCGCAATTCGCCAAAGGCGCGCCCTATTTCGACAACATGCATCGCTTCTTCCCTGCTATCGCTCGGCGGGCCGGCTTGGAGGTGATAGAGGAAGTCATTGACGACCGGCCGCGCCAACACGGCGCGTCGAAATATGGCTTTTTCGATCGCGCGTCAGTGGCCTTGTTCGATTTGTTCGGGGTGTTTTGGCTTGTGCGGCGTTATTCCGACCCTGGCGATGTGGCTGAGGAGGTCTCAGTTGAGGCCGGTGAGCCGACGCGCTCAAACATTTGAAACCGGTAGACGCGCTCACCGGAATTATTCAGCAGCGGCGCTCGGACGGTGTAAATTTTATCCGCTGGTCCGAAACCGGTCGGAATCAGCTCCACAGGCGCATCCACTGGCTCGCTATTTAGCCCGCTGCTAGACCCGCGCCAGACGATCAAGGCGCGGTTTTCCAGTGGCTGGAAATGGGGTGAGCGGGCGCCAGGCCAGCCGAGAGCCAGAATGAGATTGGCCTTATCATCATGACGATGTGTAATAATCGGAACTGGCTCTTGCGCCGTACGCCGCATGGGGGAGGCGATGTAGTTATAGGGGTATACATAGCGATGCTGCCCATAACTGACCATCGCCCAATATCCAATAAACACGCCGCCCAGCAGCATCGCCGCCAGCGGCGCCACTACCCGCGCTGAACGCGACAGAGGCCAAGCCACCGCCATATATATAGGGATCACGGCCAGTAGAGGAGTCAGATATCGCTCATGCACCCGGTGCATGTCCGCCAACAATACCATCACGGCGAACAGGGCGAGTGCGTAGAGCATCACTTTACCCAGCGCATCGGCGAATATGTTTTCAGTGGTGGCGACTCCGCCAATCCGGGCGTCGACGGCTCGGGCGATCAGCCAGACAATCACTACGGGACCGATCCAGGCCATCATCGCGCCGACCATTGAGACCAACCCATCCACGCCGAGATAAGGCAGGTCGAACCAAGTGATGTCTGCATCAGGGCGGTAGAGTTTGGACATGCGTTCGGTAGTGGCGCCCAATTCCGCGACTGCGGCGACTAGGCTGGGCCCCGTGAGCAGCAGATATACCGCGACGGCGAGCATGGCGTCGCGTCGGAACAACAGACCACGCATCTCAGGGGTGGTCGCCACCACAACCGCCAGTGGGATCGCGAACAGAAAGAAATTGTATTTTGCCAGTGTGCCGAAGGCGGCGGCGGCGCCCAACCAGATGAACGCCTTGGGGGACGGCTCTTGTAGGGCGCGCAACAGCGCATGCGTGGTCGCGGCGACGCCGGTCATCACCATCACTGAATGGGCGAGGGTGTGAGACGACATCCAGACCACTTGCGGCAAGAATGCGGCCGCCGCCACTGCGATCAAGCCGGTGCGTTCATCCACTAGGCGGCGCGCGACTTTCCAGACCAGAATGTAATAGGCGGCCAACATGCTGAATTTCACCAGCGTGACCGACTCGGCCCAGTTCCAGCCGGTTAATTCCAGCCCCATCCTGACGAGCCAGTTATAGAGCGGTGGGTGAGAATTCTCATAAATCAGCCGGAAATCCACGTTGCCAACGAATTGGGCTTCGTCGACCTCTAGGAAAGGAGAGAAGTTAAGCCGTAGAAAACCGAGAGCGACGAAATAGCCGACAATGAACAGTGGAGTCGTCTGGCCCCATCTATTTAGGGTCTCAGTGAGGTTCATCGCGGGTCATCTCCAGAAACACGTCTTCCAAGTCCGGTTCTTCAGTAGTCAGGTCGACAATTTCAAACTGAGCACGAGTGGCAGCGGCGAGGATGGCGCCGAGCGGCGTTTCTTGTCGGCGGTAGTCGACAGCGACCGAGCCGTCTGGCCTAGGAGTCAAGGTGGCGCGGGGCGGCAAGGCGGCTCGGAACGCCTCAATCGTTGCGCCGCTGTTAGGCGCCCGCAACACAACGGTCTTCCGATCAATGGAGGATAATAGCTCCGCCGTCGAGGCCACCGCCCGCACTGATCCATGATGGATGATTGCGATGCGGTCGCACATCTCTTGCGCCTCTTCCAGATAATGAGTGGTGAGGATAATTGTGACGCCGTTATCGTTCAGCTCACGCACATACGCCCATAATTGCCGCCGCAACTCGATGTCGACCCCGGCCGTTGGTTCGTCGAGCACCAAGACCGGAGGGTCGTGAACCATTGCTTTGGCGATCAGCAGCCGACGCCGCATGCCGCCAGAGAGAGTGCGCGCATAAGCGCGCGCTTTGTCGCCAAGGCCGAGGGCGTCGAGAAGTTCTTGGCTGCGGCGTTTGCTGCGCGGCACACCATAGAGGCCGGCTTGAATCTCCAATGCGTCGTATGGGCACAGAAACGGATCTATGTTGAGTTCTTGCGGCACCACGCCGATCGAAGCCCGGGACATACGCGGGTTCCGATCTTGGTCGAAGCCCCAAATACGCACCGACCCGGAGGTTTTTACCGCCAGCCCGGCCAAAATATTGATTAATGTCGACTTGCCGGCCCCGTTTGGGCCGAGCAGGCCAAAGATCGATCCTACAGGCACCTGCAGGCTGACGCCATTCAGGGCGGTCTTCTCTGGCTGGCCACCTCGCTGGGGATAGATTTTGTGCAAATCAGCGATGTCGAGCGCAAAATCGGTCATCAATACGGTCGTCGCTTTAGATGAGGTTGTATGGGAAAAGCCGCACTTTGGTTGCGGCGAACGAGCGGGTGGCTATCATGCCGCTGGCTTGAAACCTAGTGCGTGCGGTGGTTTCATTGTGGTCCACAACACAGTGGGCCTTGCTGTGCGCGAAAACATGTGATGAGGGCACCAATGGCGGATGCGCCTGAAATGATGGTCGTGACCACCCGTAACGTTTCCTGCAATGGGGGTGGCGGCGCTTTAGGTCACCCAAAAGTGTATTACACCATCGGTGATGAGGGCTTCGTCGACTGCGGATATTGTGATCGGCGCTTTGTATTGAAGGATGGCCCTGCGGACATTAACGCGGAGGCGCCAGCTTCTAGCTGACGAACGGCGCGCCGCAGCGCTTGGTGACGGTCGGGTCCGCGCCGCGGCGCTCAAAAAATTTGTGCAGATCAGGGCCGGACCACGCGGTTATACGTTCACCGAGGTTGGTTAGGCCTTGGCCCATGATGGTGTTTGTTTCAGGATCAAGAAAGGAATAGTCAGCCTCGAATTGTCGGCCATCTTCACAGTCGCCGTTTTCGACTCGTCCTCGCCCATCGGCGAGTGCGCGCCATGTCGCTTTGCAGTTGACACCATTGCTGAGTTGACCGCTGATTGCGCCTTCGATCTGCCCCTTAGCGCGCCCGGTGAAGGTGAGGTTCTCAGAACTGGCCAGAGGCTCGATACAGGCGAACACTGGCACACAGGTCTGGTCCAACGAGTCCGCGCATTGTGAAGTCAAGGGGTCGGCCAGGGCGCTGATCGAGGTAATGAAAAGTGTTGTGCAAATTGTAGTTGTGCTTACTCGCATGACGCCGATTCCTTAAAAGCTCACATGTCTCAACTATCTCACGCCGCCCAGCTTGGAGCCAGCCATGCCCCGCGATCTCGACGCCGACAGCCATATATTTTTGATCGACGGCTCTGGCTTCATCTTTCGCGCCTTCCATGCGCTGCCGCCTTTGACCCGCAAGTCAGATGGGTTGCCGGTGGGTGCGGTGGCCGGGTTTTGCAATATGCTATGGAAGATGCTTTCCGGGATGAGCGAGGAGGACAAGCCGACGCACTTGGCGGTAATTTTCGACAAGGGCTCGATGTCGTTCCGAAATGAGATCTATCCGGCGTATAAGGCCCAGCGTCCGCCGCCCCCCGAGGACTTGGTCCCGCAATTTTCCTTGATCCGTGACGCGACTCGCGCCTTTGGCCTGCCGTGTGTGGAGCTGGAAGGGTATGAGGCTGACGATCTGATCGCGACTTACTCAGCGCAGGCAGTGCGGGCTGGGGCGCAAGTAACAGTTATCTCTTCGGATAAGGATCTCATGCAGCTGGTTGGCGATCGGGTAGATATGTTTGACCCGATGAAAGAGAAGCGAATTGGTGAGGCCGAGGTTGTCGAAAAATTTGGCGTATTGCCAAATAGGGTTGTCGATGTGCAAGCGCTTGCTGGCGACTCGGTCGATAACGTGCCGGGCGCACCAGGGATTGGGGTAAAGACCGCCGCTCAGTTGATCGAGCAGTTCGGTGATTTAGATGCTTTGTTGGCCCGGGCGGAGGAGATTAAGCAGCCGAAACGGCGTCAGACCTTGATTGATCACGCTGACCAGATCCGAATTAGCCGCGATCTGGTCAGGCTCGACGTCTCGGCCCCCGCTCCTGAGAGCCTTGAGCAGTTTGAGCTGACTTCCCCCGATCCGGCGCCTTTGATCAGTTTTTTGAAAGAGATGGAGTTTCGAACCCTCACCCGCCGAATTGGTGAAGCTTTGGGGGCGAGGGTTGACGAGATTGAAGCCAGCGCGTCAGGGACTTTGCCGGGGGGTGATGTCAATGGAGGGGGCGCAGGTGTTGGTGCGGCTCCAGCGCTGACTGCGTCCGAGTTGCCAATTGACCCAGCCAATTATGAGATTGTCCGGGACGAAGAGGCGCTATCGCACTGGATTACTGAGATTCGGGAGCGTGGCTGGGTCGCCGTGGATACTGAAACCACTTCGCTGGATGAAATGAAAGCTGAGCTGGTTGGTGTATGTTTGGCGGTTGAACCGGGCCGCGCCTGTTATATTCCGCTAGGCCACGTCACTGGTGAGGGAGACTTGCTGGGAGCGAAGGAGCACGCCGAGGGGCAATTACCTTTTCACGCCGTCTTGGAGGCATTGAAGCCGGTGCTTGAAGACCAAGCGGTGCTGAAGATCGGGCAGAACCTTAAGTATGATATGAAGGTGTTAGCCAATTACGGTATCGCTTTGGACCCAATCGACGACACCATGCTGCTCTCCTATGTGCTGGCGTCAGGCTTACGCAGCCATGGCATGGACAGGCTCTCAGACGAGTTGCTGGACCACCAGCCCATATCCATTAAAGATTTGATTGGCTCAGGCAAAAGCCAAATTACGTTTGATCGGGTGCCGATTGATAAGGCCGCAGCCTACGCGGCTGAGGACGCCGACGTTACTCTGAGGTTGCACAAGTTGATGAAGCCTCAGCTTATCCGGGATAGGCTCGCCACAGTATATGAGACTTTGGAGCGCCCCCTCGTGCCCGTTCTCGCGGCGATGGAGCGGGAGGGAATTCATGTCGATCGAGATCGGTTGTCACGCCTCTCGAACAGTTTCTCTCAGCGCATGGCTGGCTTGGAAGCTGATATACATGAGTTGGCTGGAGAGACGTTCAATGTCGGCTCGCCAAAACAACTTGGGGAAATCATGTTTGACCGACTCGGTCTGCAAGACTCCCGGGGCGGTTCGGGCAAGAAGACCAAAACCGGCGCCTACGCCACCGGGGCTGATGTCTTGGAGGAGCTGGCGGCGTTGGGGCATGATCTTCCAACGCGGGTTCTGGACTGGCGCCAGCTGTCTAAGTTGAAGGGCACCTATACGGATGCTCTTCAGGAGCATATAAATGCAGACACTGGGCGGGTGCACACCTCTTTTTCGATGGCGGCAACCAGCACTGGGCGGCTGGCGTCGACGGACCCGAACTTGCAAAATATTCCGGTGCGGTCTGAAGAGGGGCGGCAGATCCGAGAAGCGTTTACGCCTGCAGCAGGCAAGACCCTTTTGTCGCTGGATTACAGCCAGATTGAGTTGCGCATCCTCGCTCATATCGCAGAGATTGAGCCTTTGCGGCAGGCGTTTCGTGATGGCCTGGACATTCACGCGATGACTGCGTCCGAGGTGTTTGGTGTGCCGATTGAGGGTATGGACCCGATGGTGCGCCGTCAGGCGAAGGCGATCAATTTCGGGGTGATCTACGGCATCTCCGCCTATGGTCTTTCAAACAATCTGCGCATTCCACAGGGAGAGGCGAAAAAATTTATCGATGCGTATTTCGAGAAGTTCCCCGGCATTCGCGCCTATATGGACGCCACGGTCGCGCGTGCGAAAGAGGTTGGTTACGTGGAAACTTTGTTCGGGCGGCGCATTCATACACCAGAGATCAATGTGAAAGGGCCACGTGGCGGTTTCGCTTGGCGTGCGGCTATCAATGCGCCGATCCAAGGCGCGGCGGCGGATATTATCCGGCGGGCGATGGTGCGTATTCCTGATGTGATATCAGCTAATAGGCTTCCGGCGCGCATGTTGCTGCAGGTTCATGACGAATTGTTGTTTGAGGTGGATGAAGGCGCTGTGGAAGAAGTCTCGGCGGTGCTGAAGGATGTGATGGAGAAAGCGTCTAAGCCGACGGTGGAATTGGCCATTCCCTTGACAGTTGATGCGGGTTGGGGCGGAAGCTGGGCTGAGGCGCACTAACTCCTTGTAGCGAGTGAACCGCCACCTAAGCATGAGTCCCCAGTCTCATCGCAGGACAGCATTATTATGCTCGACAGAATTTCTGGATTTAGATTTTAACATCCGAATATATTGCGTCTCTAAATTTTGCTTCATTTTATTTTGCATACAGCACGGACTATTAGATCGAACATTCAAATGAGGCATTCCAAAACCTCTTTCGTGCGGAATTCGCCACATTTTCGCGTGTTTGTAACAAAGTTGGTTAAAGTGTCTCGCTTTGAGGCAGTTTTTTGCCGCATGGTCTACATCCGATTGTAGGTCGGAAGCGGGGATTGGGCGCACCTTAAAGAAATTCTCTCACATCAAATGCATGGGCCAGTGACGGGTAGTTTCTGAGCTTAAAGCGAATTAGAAGCATAATGAGCACCTGGAACAGCTTAGAGTATTTCTACTCCAAGTGATGTGGGCTTTTGTTTCTATTGATATGAGAAGAAATTCTTCGCGTTCATTACTCTACTTCCAGCTATAACTTTGAGGTTATTGAGCAGGCTGCGGACAACTCGGCCCCTTAGCCCAGTAGGACAACGGCATAGGCGATAAGGCGGCCTGAATGGACCGATTATTGCCTGTGGAATTGAAAAGTGCAGGCAGTAGAGGGTGTTCTCATGACTTGGCAGCGTTTTGGCGGACATTGGAGTAACGATACCGCAAAGGTCAAAGGTCGCGTTTGGAATGACGCCGATTGTGATGGCAAAGAGGATTATCACGAGGGCGGGCTGCGCAATGTGACCGTAGAATTGGTCAATAAGGATGGGCACGTCGTCGCCAGGACCGAGACTGACCATTCTGGACGGTATGACTTCGACGTCCGTGCCGGGGAATATCAAATTCGGGTGCATCGGCCGGATGGCCAGTCATTCACCCAAGAGCAGGCGTCTGGCACGAATTGGCGCAATAACTCCAATGTTGATCACAATGGCGAAAGCGATTTCTTTTATGTCGGCCCAGGCAAAACTGTCTGTGAGATCGATGCTGGCGTAAAACCGGAGCCGAAGGGCTGGGTCATGGGTCGGGTGACCTATGATGATGATTGTGACAACACAGAATACAACACCAGCAAAAACGACAATCATCGCGACTATGACAGCGGCATTTGCGGCCTAAAGGTCAAGTTACTGGATCTAGATGGCAAGGTCGTTGCTATTACAAGAACAGGCCGTGATGGCGGCTATCAATTCGATGTGCCAGCTGGCGAGTATCGCGTCCAATTCGAAAAACCTCACGGCAAGAAATTCGCTGAGAAGGATGTGGGCGTGGAGCATGCCGACTCCGATGCGAATGAATATGGGGTGACGGATGTCATTCGCGTTGAAGCGGGCCGCAAGCTGAATAACGTCGACGCTAGCCTCAAGGATAAGGGCGGCGACGTTAAGGGTCGCATATGGAACGATGAGGATTGCGACGGTAAAGAGGATCGCCGCGAGGAAGGCGCCGAAGGTGTGAAGGTCGAGCTGCTGACCAAGGATGGTCATGTCGTAGCCACCACGCACACCGGCCACAATGGCCGCTATCACTTCGAAGACGTCGACGCTGGCAAATACATGATTCAGGTCACGCGCCCGGATGGCGCCAGCTTCACAGTTAAGGATGCACGCGGCACCAATTGGCGCAACGACTCGGACGTTAATGACCACGGCCTGACAGATGTGTTCAATGTGCATTCCGGCAAAACCGTCAAGAACATCGACGCGGGTCTGAAGATCGAGGACACTGGTTCTTTGTCTGGCCGCTACTTCATTGATGAAAACTGTGATGGACTGGAGACTCCCGGCGAGGCCCCGGTTCGGTTCGCCACAATTACCTTGCTGGACTCGATTGGGAATCCTCTGCTCGATGAGAATGGCGAGAATATCACCACGTTGACCGACGAGAACGGCCGCTATCATTTCGATGACTTGGCGCCGGGCGAATATCGCGTGCTGTTCAGTAAATTGCCGCTTGAGGCCTTTGACTTCACCGCGAAGGATGTCGGTGGCGATGACGCTATTGATTCCGATGTTGATGGCGCAGGCCTAACCGATGGCGTTTTGGTCGAGTCCAACAAAGACACGGGCGACGTCGATGCTGGTTACAAATTGCCGGAGCCAGGGGCGATATCAGGCCGTTACTTCTGCGATGAAAACGCCAATGGCGTGGATGATGGTGAAGAGGGTGTGGCCGGCAAAACCGTCCAGCTGATTAATGATCTCGGCCAAGTTGTCGACACCGCGACGACGGCAACAGATGGCTCTTATCGCTTCGAAGATGTCAGTGCTGGTGATTACACCGTGCGGTTTGAAAGCATCGAGGCTGAGGGCAAGAACTTCATCAAGCCGAATGTTGGCAATGATGACGGGGTCGATTCGGATGTGGTCAAGGCGACTGGCGAGACGGACACTGTCTCAGTGGAAGCCGGTAAAACCACCGATGACGTTGATGCTGGGGTGGTTCAGCCCTGTGTCACCGATGTGATCGACTTTGAAAACTTCCATGCAGGCGATATCGTCGATCAAATTGCACTCGACGGCGTCATGGTGTCGATCGATGTTCAGGGTGATGCGGTCCATGACCCCAACAACCCTGACAATGACGCGATGATCTTTGACAGTTCCAATCCGACTGGCGACGATCCGGATCTGGCGACCCCGAACCAGGGCAACGTGTTGATCCTGACTGAAGACGACGATTCGACCGATCCGGATGATAACTCGCCCGGCGGCACGATCGATTTTGACTTCTCAGAAGATGTCAATGTCGACTCGCTGGTGCTAATCGATGTCAACGAAGGCACTCAGGTGATCGGCCGTGACTCGGATGGACAGGAAGTTGGTTCAGTGACGGTTGGCTCATTCGAAGATGGCCAGTTCGATACCATTCAACTGGACTTTGAAGACGTTCGCTCACTGGAGGTGGTTTTCACCGGCTCAGGCGCGGTGGACGACATCAAGATCGAGAAGTGCGTCGATGAGGATATGATGCTGTATTACTAAGCGGCGTCAGGACAAAGCTCGTGGGCTGCTTTTAGCGGCCCTCGGGGTGTTGCGAGCATTGGTGCTGTGACAAACATGACTGTTGTCACACGAATGTTGTTGAACTTCCGTAGCGTGGCGCCGCCAACAAGAGGGGCGTCATGACAATTCGACATTTCCTATCCACGACAGTTATCGCGGTCTTACTCTTCACACCGGTTCAGGCTGATGTATTCAACCGTATCGCCAGCTTCTCCACTGCGGAGAACAGTGAAGGCGGTGTGGAACAAGAGACATCGGCGGAAATTATCACCACTACGCCGGACGGGATGACCTTGGTTTATTCCGACAGCCCATTGGGCGCGATCGGCATGATCGACATCACGAACCCAGCTGCGCCGAAACCCAAGGGGTCCATGCCGGTCGGCGGTGAGCCGACTGGGGTGACGGTGATTGGCGACACCGCCTTCACTGGCGTCAACACGTCCAAAAGCTACACTGAGCCTTCTGGTAAGCTGGTGGCCATTGATCTTGGGAGCGGGGACGTGACCGCTTCTTGTGACCTCGCCGGACAGCCGGACTCAGTTGCTGCCGCGGCTGATGGCGCGTTTATAGCGGTGGCGATCGAGAACGAACGCGACGAGGATCTGGGTGATGGCGGGCTGCCGCAATTGCCAGGCGGTACGGTGCAGATTGTGCCCGTGAAGGATGGCGCGATGGATTGCGGCGCGATCATCACAGCCAATATGACCGGCCTCGCATTTGTCGCGCCAGAGGACCCGGAGCCGGAATTCGTCGATGTGAATAGCCAGGGGCAGATTGCAGTTACGCTGCAGGAGAACAATCACATTGTGATCCTGAACGCTGACGGCTCTGTCGAATCGCATTTTTCAGCGGGCGCGGTGAATCTGGAGAATGTCGATGTCGCCGAGGAGGGGGCGCTGACCTTTGACGGCAAGCAGCCAGCGCGGCTGCGAGAGCCTGACGCGGTGCAATGGCTCGACAACGATCGCTTGGTGATCGCCAATGAAGGCGACTGGAACGGCGGCTCACGTGGCTTCACCATTTTCAGCAAGGATGGCGAGGAGCTGTTCGAGAGTGGGCTCGCGCTGGAGTATGAAGCGGCGATGCTGGGTCATTATCCGGAGAAGCGCTCGGGTAATAAGGGCGTGGAGCCGGAAGGCATAGAGGTCGGGACTTTCGGGGACGATCGTTACCTGTTCGTGCTGCTGGAGCGCTCATCGCTGGTGGGCGTGTATAAGGACACTGGAGAAGCGCCAGAGTTCGTGCAGGCGTTGCCCTCGGGCGTGGGTCCGGAAGGTGCAGTGGCGATCCCATCGCGCGGACTGTTTGTCACCGCCAATGAGGTCGATTTCATTGAGGACGGCGGCGTGCGCGCGCATGTGATGATCTACCAGCTTCAGGACGCCGAGCCAGCTTATCCGCAGATCCGCTCAGTGATGGATGGGGGCCGTCCGATTGGTTGGGGCGCGCTCTCTGGTTTGGCCGCTGACCCGGAAGTCGTGGGTAAGCTCTATGCTGTCAGCGACAGCTTCTACGCCATGCAACCGTCGATTTTCGAGATTGATGCGACGCAGACCCCGGCGGTGATCACCCGCCGCATCACCGTCACCCGCAACGGCGCCCCGGCGCAATTGATGGATCTGGAGGGCGTTGTCGCCGATGGAGAAGGTGGTTTCTGGCTGGCGTCCGAGGGCCGTACCGACCGAATGATCCCACATGGGCTCTATCATGTGGATGGCGACGGTGAGATTAAACAATCAGTGGCGTTTCCGCCGGAGCTGTTGGCGGTGGAGAAACGCTTCGGGTCCGAAGGTGTCACCAAGGTCGGCGACACGTTGTGGATCGCGATCCAGCGGCAGTGGAAAGACGACCCCAAGCACTCGGTGAAGCTGCTGTCCTACAACATTGAGAGCAAGGAGTGGGGCGCGGTCCAATATCCGACTGAAGAGCCAGTGGAAAAGGGCTGGGTTGGTCTTTCAGAGATCACCGCCCATGGGGATTGGATGTATATCGTCGAGCGCGACAATCAGATTGGCGCGGCGGCGGCGGTCAAGCGGTTGTATCGGGTCGCGATGGCTGACATGAAACCGGCGGCGCTCGACGGCAAGTTGCCGATGGTCAAGAAGGCGCTGATGCGCGACTTTCTGCCGGATATGGCTGGCCTGAATGGTTATATTGTTGACAAGATCGAGGGCTTTGCAATTGACGCCTCCGGCACGGGCTATGCCGTCACTGACAATGATGGCGTCGATGACAGCTCTGGTGAGACGTTGTTCTTCAAGGCCGGTGAGTATTAATCCTGCCTTCTGAGAAACCGGCCGCTCCGGAAACAATCTGGGGTGGCTTAATTTTGAGGGCTGCTAATTGCTGCGGCCGCCGATCAAGTAGATTGCGGGGCCAGTGAATGTCGCGGCCACATACAACGCTGCGGTGACGATGTATACGCCTAGCGATAGCAGCAAAAACTCCCACCCCCAGGGCCAGTCGAGCTGCGCCGCGACTGCGAGACCGGCAATAGTGACGGGGAAGTGCAGCACGTAGAACGGAAACACCGCACGTGATAGCTCAATAAGAAGTGGCCCCGGATGGTTGAGGTAGCGAGCGGCGAGGCCGGTGGCGGCCAGTAGCCAAGCCCAGGCGTTCAAGCCCTCGACAGTGGCGAAGGTAAGCGGAATCGCGCCATATGCCGGGGCCAGTTTAGCCGTCGCCCAGCCACCTTCGGCGAGCGCCAAGCCCACTTGTTGGGACTTCTCTAGCTCGATCACCAGCAAGGTGACCTCGGTAAGGAACAACAACACGCCAGCGCCGATGAGCCAGAAAGCATGTCGACCGCTCCAGGCCAGCACGTCTCTATGGCGGGCGCCGATGACGTAACCAGCGGCGAAAATCCCAAGATACCAGGGGAATTGATACCCATCGCCAGCAATCGCTGCGCCATATGGTTTGAAGATGATTGCGATCAATGTGACACCAGCAGCGAGCAGCAGCAAGAGCCAGGGCGCGCCCAAGCTGGAGGTGGTGAGGCGTTCGCGGAGTAGGTAGAGCGGCCAGCATAACAGGGTGTAGATTGCTAGATTCACAAGAAACCATAGATGCATCACCTGATGCAGCTCCGGTTCGGTCCACCACCTCAGCGCTAGCGGCCAAAACCCACCACCATAGCCTTGCATGTGGGCGATGACATAACCGGTGGCGAGATTGAGCAGGAAGGCTCCGAACAGCGCTGGGATCAGTAGGCGAGCCAACCGTGTGCCCATGAAGCGGCCTCCGACCCCTCCCCGTGTCGCAAAATAGGTCCCGATCCCTGAAATTAGAAACAGCGAGGGGAGGCGCCAGGAGTGGCTGAAATAGATCCCTAGCGACAATAGCTCCCCGCCAAGCTGGTTATTGGCGAAACCATAGATGCGCGCGCCGAAATCCGCGAAGCCGACGGCGGCGTGGTGCCAAACCAGGAGCGCGAACAGCAGAATGCGTAGCCAATCGAGGTCGTATCGTCGCTCCACGGAACACTTCCTTGATTATGAGTGCGGGGCGTTTGGGAAGATAGGGATCAATTCTGAGGTGATAAGACGCGTTGATAAGGGTTGATGTTCCGAGCCGCCGACAGTTTGGTTGGGGAAGAATGTGCGGCGGGGCGTTCCCGACGCTGTAATCGCTTATGGAAGGGATCGACCTATGTGCCATGCTTGCGTGACCAATGCCGTGAAAGAGCGGATGCTGTCTCGACGTGATTTCTTCAAAACCGTTCCGATCGCGGCTGTTGGAGCCGGCGTGGCGGCAATGGCGGCCGCGCCTGCGGCCTTGGCTAAAGGGCATCAACAGGTGCTCGATCTGACCCATACGGTCTCCCCCGAGTTCCCCACCTATTTCGGCGCGCCCGGCATTTCGATGGAGCAGAAGTTCAAATTTGAAGACAATGGTTTCAACCTATTCGAAATGACCGTCAACGAGCATACCGGCACCCATATCGATGCGCCGCTGCATTTCTCTGCGGATGGGCAATCGGTGGATGAGATTCCGATCGAGAATTTGGTGTGCCCGCTGGCGGTGATCGATATTCGCGAGAAGGCGGCCTCGGAGAAAGAGGCGCAGGTGACTCCGGACGATGTAAAGGCTTGGATTTCAGCCAACGGTGAAATTGCCGAGGGGGCTTGCGTAGCGATGTTGTCGGGGTGGGCCGCGCATGTCGGCACCGACAAATATCGTGGGGCCGACGCCGAGGGGACGCAGCATTACCCGGCGTTCCATGTCGAGGCGGCGCAGATGTTGATCGAGGAGACCGGGGCTGTTGGGATGGCGTCGGACACACTGTCGCTCGATGTCGGGTCTTCAAAGACGTTTGACACGCATTACGCTTGGTTGCCGACTAACCGCTGGGGGCTTGAGAATGTCGCCAATTTGGATGCGGTTCCCGCGTCGGGCGCTACCTTGGTTGTCGGTGCGCCGAAGCATAAGGGCGGCACTGGCGGCCCATCTCGGGTATTGGCGCTGGTGTGAGGTTGTTTAGCGGCCCGCCCACCGGCGGGCCGCCATCAATGGAGATGATGGATGGCGACTGTCACCTTGCTCTCTGACGCGGAGCTGTCGCCTGAGGCGCTGGCTATTTTCGGGGAGATCCGCGCAGCGCGCAACAGCGATTATGTGAACGATTTTTGGCGCGCCCTCGCCCATGATCCGTCGCTTCTGCGGGCGACTTGGGATCGGTTGCGGACCGTGATGTCGCCGGATGGGGCGTTGGACCCGCTGACCAAGGAGTTGCTGTATGTGGCAGTTTCGATCGTAAACGGCTGCGAGTATTGCATCCACTCCCACACCGCTGCGGCGCGGGCGAAGGGGATGACGCCGGAACAGCATGGCGAGCTGCTGGCGGTCGTTGCGATGGCGAGCCAGACCAACGCATTGGCGACGGCGTTGGGCGTCAAGCCGGACGTCATGTTTCAGGCGGATGACAAGCCTTAACGTATCAGTGGCGCGCGGCGGAATCTCGCTGCTTCGGCGATATGGGGGGCGTCGATCGACTCTGAAGCGTCGAGATCAGCCACCGTTCGAGCGACGCGCAGCACGCGGCGGTAACCCCGGGCGCTCAGGCGCAGATTCTCGGCGACACGTTTCAGCAATGTGATAGCGGCCTCAGTGGCGGCGGCGTCGAGATCGGGGCCGTCCAACTCAGCGTTCATCTTGGGGCGACGCCCCAGCGGGTTGTCTGCGCTGGGGTCAATCTTGGTGGAGCGTTCGATTTGCCGGGTGCGGGCTGCGGCAACGCGGGTGGCTACTTCGGCGGTTCCCTCCTCCGCTGGAGGTAGTGATAGGTCGTCGATGGAGACGGCTGGGGTCTCCAGTTGGATATCAATGCGGTCCAGAAGCGGCCCAGAGATGCGGGCCTGATAGTCGAGACCGCATTGCGGGGCGCGGGCGCAGGCCTGGGCGGGATCGGCGAGATAACCGCAACGGCAGGGGTTCATCGCCGCGATCAATTGCACACGGGCCGGATAGCGGGCATGGGCGTTGATGCGGGCGACCACCGCCTCGCCAGTCTCCAGCGGCTGGCGGAGCGACTCCAGCACCGAACGGGCGAATTCCGGCAGTTCGTCAAGGAACAGCACGCCGCAATGCGCTAGGGAGACTTCGCCTGGCTTGGCGGAGCGGCCGCCGCCGACCATCGCCGCCATCGAGGCGGAATGGTGCGGGCTGCGGAACGGCCGGCGGCGGGAAATACGGCCCTCCTGGATCAGCCCAGCGATAGAATGCACCATCGACACTTCCAGCGCCTCCTCAGGGCTTAGCGGCGGCAGCAGGCCGGGGAGCCGCGAGGCCAGCATGGATTTTCCGGCGCCGGGCGGGCCGATCATCAGTAGATTGTGACCGCCGGCGGCGGTGATCTCCAGAGCGCGTTTGGCGGTCTCCTGGCCACGCACGTCGCGCAGATCAACGATTGCCGGGTCGTCCTCGGCCTCACGGGGCTCGGGCGATGGTAGGGCTTGGCGGCCGTTGAAATGGTTAATCAGAGACAGCAGGCTGTCCGCGGCGATAACCTCTACCGCCCCGACCAGCGCCGCCTCCGGGCCGCAGACGGCGGGACAGATGAAGCCGCGTTCAGACTCTGCCGCCGCCAACGTTCCGGGCAGCGCTCCGGCGATTTGCGACAACGCGCCGTCCAGGGAAAGTGCGCCCATGGCGACATGGCGGGCGGCTTCATCCAGCGGGATCGCCTCCATAGCGGCGAGGAGGCTCAGGGCGATGGGTAGGTCGTAGTGCCCGCCCTCCTTCGGCATGTCTGCGGGGGCGAGATTGATGGTAATACGCTTGGCTGGGAGGGCGAGGCCCATGGCGTTGAGGGCGGCGCGCACCCGCTCCTTAGATTCGGCCACCGCCTTGTCGGCGAGGCCGACGATGGTGAAGCTCGGCAGGCCGGGTGAGAGGTGGCATTGGACGTCGATCAGCCGGGCGTCGAGGCCTTGGAAGGCGACTGTGTAGGCATGGGCGACCATGGGGCGCGTTCCCGGCGGTTCTATGAGAGGCGAGGTGAGTCGGGATGTGTCGCCCTTTTGGAATTCAGGGCTGTGTTGGGGCGTGCGTCAAGCCTGGAGCGGTTGCGAGGGTTATTTCTCTTTGGGAGGCCCGTACCCTCACCCTAGCACCGCCTTGCTAAACACCCAATTTTTTCAGGGCGTAGATGATGGCGCTTCGGGCGAAGCCATCATTGGGTCTCAAGCCGAAATTTCAAAAACACCACCCCATCAGAATCTGTTTCACCAACAGGCTTAGCTCCAAGCCTAGCAAGCGCCCCTAGATTTTTACGAGATGGCGGCAGCAGAAAAGTTACGAAGGGTATCCGCTCATCTGCGACGGCGAATGCAATCGCCTTTTGAGTTATACGTGCGCCTAGTCCAAACGCGCTTGGATTTAAAACCAAACCATAGTCCCATTCGTCGCCCTCTTTTTGGAAACCACCCCACCCGATATATTCGCCGCTTGATAAAATAGCCCAATGTCCTAGCCCATCGCGCCGCCAGCACTCTTCCTTGGCGGCGACAAACTTGGTCACAGCGGTTTCGTCCCATTCAAATGTCAAAAGCGGCATATGCACCGCCACTCGAGGATCGGACATGTGAGCAATAATCTGGTTCGGCTCGATGCTGGGTAATCTGGCGAAGGTGATGCCGTGCTTCAATTTGGCTCCTGGCGACTCGTTAGAGCTTCGACGAAAAGGGCCGTTAGACCGTCTTTCGGTGCGTTTGGGGGCCAGACTGCGTAAACGCCGACAGGTACGATAGACCAATCCGGCAGGACACACTCCATAACGCCAGCCGCCACATCCTGCTCTAGAAGATACTCGGGGAGCATCGCCAGCCCAGCGCCGGCGCGGGCCAAACGGTAGAGCGCGTGGGCGTCGTTGACGCTGACTCGTGAGGCTGGTTTGAGCCGGACAGCGCGATGGCCTGGCTTTCTGAATTCGGGTTTGAGCGAAACGGGGGATAAGTTGAGCCAGTCCCAGTCGCCAAGATCCTGGGGGGAGGTTGGCTTCGGGCGTGCATCTAGGTATGAGCGCGCGGCCGTCACCCGGCGCGTAACTGTATAGAGCTTTCTTCCGATCAGAGTGCTGTCTTGCAGCCACCCCATCCGGATTGCGACATCAATGCCAGCTTCTATGATGTTTCGACGGCTGTCCGAAAAGTCGAGGTGAAGGCGAATGTTCGGATAATCGTTGGCGAAGGCCGCGATCCGGTCGACTAGCATTGATTGCGCCATCACGGCGGGTGCCGTCACCCGCAGCTCACCAGACGGCTGGTTTGCCCGATTTGAGACAGCCTGAATACCGGATTCGGCTGCGTGCATCATCTCGCGCGCAGCGGCTAGCAAACGCTCTCCGTCGCTTGTGAGTGATAGCTTTCGCGTGGAGCGATATAGAAGGGCCGTCCCGACCTGCCGCTCCAACTGGGTGATGTGATGACTCACAACTGACGGTGACAGGTTCAGCGCGCGAGCAGCAGCGCGAAATGATCCGTGGTCGACCGTCTTCGCAAAAATCGCCATCTGCCGAAGCGGCTCCAGCATTATGCCTTTTTCCCAAACAGTAAATACGATCTGATCTATATTATCGAACAGATGATTTTAAGCCACCTTCATTTCACCGACCCCACCGAAGATTCCGCATGCGTGGGGATTCGAAGGATCTGGAGGCTAGGATTATGAAAAGTTTGAAAGTTTTGTTTACGGCTTTCACTTTGCTCGTCGGGGCAACTGCCGGACTGGCGGTGGCGGACGACAAGGCGACGGCGCAGACGTTCTATGACTTCCTAAGCAACCCCTCTTCAGACGAGAAGATTGCGGCGCTAAAGGAGGCTGTGGGTGAAAACTGGGAAAGCATCGGCGACTATTCCGGGGCAATAAAGTCGCGTGAAAAGTTTATTGGCCAAATCGGCGGATTTGGGCAGTTGATCCCCGATCTGAACTGGAACGTTGAGGAGATGTTTCAGGACGGCAATCGGGTCATCGTCCGTGGGCGCGCGACTGGGACGCCCACTGGCCCGATGTTCGGCGTCGACGGCGGCGGTAAGTCGTTCGACATCATGTCCATCGACATCCACACTATCGAGGGCGGTAAAATCGTCCGCACCTACCATGTGGAGGACTGGGCGGGCGCCCTGGGCCAACTGAGCGCTGAGTAGCCCTCAAGAATTTGTGGCTAGGGGATACCCCTGGTCACGTTTTCCGAAAATTTGGAGCTGCTGACATGACAAACCGGTGCACGTATGTGCCCGTCTGGCGGCGGCAAAAGCTATGACTGGTCAGCCGACCACACCTTTGTGAAAATGTCTGCTGCTGAGACGAGTGGCTAATACGCGTTGATGGAGGCAACCTTAAGGCCAACTTTGCGCTCGGCCTTCATCTCCATCGCTATCACGCGGAGACTTTTAGATCCTGGAAGGGGATATCGATTTCTATCTGGATGGCGACTGGATAACCGCTGCCCCCGGCTCTTGCACCCATGTTCCGCCTGGCGTGCCGTATGCGTGCGCTCTCGCCAAAGGCGTGGGTTTGGGCAAGATTTTGATGACCAACCAGCCTTCAGGTTTCGGTCAGTGTCTCGCCGAGCTCGCTGAGATGACGGAGGCGGATTTCGAAGATCAGGCGAAGATGGATGAATTGAACGAGAGATACGACACTAAGAACTGGAATTGCCCCTTCGGCACTCGCTCCTTGGCATCGGCCACCGACTTATTTGTGGGGTGAAAAGACGATCTTTTTTCAGCGCGCCGTGTCGATATGCTGTCCTTCTCCACTTCATCGCCTAGGGGCGCCTAACGTGTTAGCAGAGTTGCACCCAAGATTATGCATTGTGCAAATAGCAATGCGGCGGCTAGGCTTTGGAGTACAAAAGAGTTTGGTATTTTCGACATGTGACGAAGGGACTCTCGATGCGTCATCTATGTAAGTTCGCCTTAGCGGCGGTCGCGATGAGCGCTGCGTTGGCGAGCGGAGCCGCCATGGCGCAGAAAGCCGGCGGCAATCTCGTTTTTATCGTTCAGCCTGAGCCTCCATCGCTCGCCGGCTACCTGTCGACCTCCGGGCCAATCGGGCTCGTTGCGCCGAAGATCTACGAAGGGCTCTTCGACTACGACAACGATCTGAAAATCGCCCCTGCGCTCGCTGAGAGCTACGATGTCAGCGACGACGGCAAAACCGTCACCTTTAAGCTCCAACAAGGGGTGACATGGCATGACGGTGAGCCGTTCACGTCGGCCGATGTCGAGTTCACCGTCATGGAGGTGCTCAAAAAGGTGCACCCACGTGGGCCGAATTCGTTTCGTGAAGTGACATCCATCGATACCCCAGACGAGTACACAGCAGTCTTTAATCTCGCGAAGGCGGCGCCCTATATGTTGAGCGCGCTCTCCGCATACGAGAGCCCTATGGTGCCAAAACACCTTCTCGAGGGCCAAGACCCGCGAAATGCGGAGCTCGGAAATAATCCCGTCGGCACTGGGCCATTCAAGTTCGTCGAGTGGAAGAAGGGCCAATATATCCGCCTCGAGAAGAACGAGAACTACTGGAAGGAAGGCCTTCCCTATCTGGACCGGATTGTCGGCCGCTTCATACCTGATGCATCCACCCGGACAGCGGCGATGGAGAGCGGTGAGGTGATGTATGGCGCTTTCGGAGCGATCCCGAACATCGACGCGGTCAGACTTCGCGACACCGACGGATTCTCGGTGACGACGGAGGGGTATGCCACCATCAACCCGATGGCTTTGATCGAGTTCGATACGACCGAACCACCTTTCGATAATCCGGCGCTCCGCAAGGCGATTTCGTATGCGTTGGATCGCCAGTTTCTGATCGACAATATTTGGTTCGGCTACGGCAAGCCTGCGACGTCGGCTTTGTCTTCAACTTTCGCTGGGCCCGGCCTCTATAAAGACCCGATGCCGAACTATGTCCCGACGGCGGATATCGAAGAGGCGATCAAGCTCCTCGATGAGGCTGGCATCACGCCTGATGAGAATGGCGTGCGCGCCAAAGCCGTGCTCGATCTGATCCCGTATGGCGAAGACTGGCGCCGCGCGGGTGAATACATGAAGCAAGCTTTGGTGCCGATCGGTATCGAACTAGAGCTGCGCTACGAGGACGTGCCGACTTGGCTGAAGCGCGTGTATCACAACTATGACTTCGCGATGAACGTGAACTACTTCTACCAGTTGGCGGATCCAGTGCTGGGTGTTCATCGCCATTACGGCACCGACCAAATCCGTCAGGGCACGCATTTCGTGAACTCGACACGTTACCCCAACCCTAAGCTTGATGAGCTTCTCGTTGCAGGGGCGCAAGAACCGGACGCCGCCAAGCGCGGTGAAATCTATGGTGAGATCCAATCGATCCTCGCTGAGGACATGCCTGTGTTGAATTTGTTCGAGATGGAGTTCCTGACTGTCTATAACGACAAGCTGAAAGGCATCGATGTTTCAGGGCTCGGAGCTTACGGTTCTTTCGCAGAAGCCTGGATTGACGATTAAGTTCGCTCCGCAAAAATGGTCGGCGCCGGTCCGCTGACTGGCGTCGAGCTTTGAAGGGAATTGCATGTCTCACTCCGCACGACGCCTGCGCTATGTGCTCAAGCGCCTGATTCAGGCACTTCCGATCGTGTTGGCGATCGTGATCATGAACTTCTTTCTCCTACAGATGGCGGAAGGCGATGCGGTGGACGTTTTGGCTGGCGAGGCTGGATCGGCCACGCCGGAATATATGGCTGAGCTGCGCGCCAAGTTTGGGCTCGACCAACCTCTGCCAGTCCAGCTCGCCGTCTACCTGAAGAACGTGTTGACCTTCGATCTTGGATACTCGTTTCGCCATGAGATGCCCGTCAGCCAATTGATATTGGATCGGATGATTCCTACGATGCTGCTGATGGTGTCTACGATCATGCTCGCCGTTGGCTTTGGCGTCTTGCTCGGGTTAATCGCCGCCACTGGCCTGAATACGTGGCGTGACACAGCGATCTCCATCTTCGCCCTGATCACTTACGCCACGCCGCTATTTTGGGTCGGCCTGATGCTGATCGTCGTTTTCTCATTGAATCTCGGCTGGTTCCCGACGTCGGGGATGGAAAACTTGACGATGTTCTATGAGGGTTGGGATCGGGTTATCGACATAGCGCATCACCTCGTGCTGCCGACGATAACGTTGTCGCTCTTTTACTTGGCGCTTTATACGCGTCTGATGCGCGCATCGATGTTGGAGCAATATGGGCAAGATTATGTGACGACTGCTAGAGCCAAGGGCGTCACCGAAAGGCGGATCATATTTGTTCATGTGCTACGGAATGCGTTGTTGCCGGTCGTGACGATGGCCGGCGTGCAGGTTGGCGCGCTGATCGGGGGGTCCGTTATCGTCGAGTCGGTTTTCGCTTGGCCCGGCCTCGGCATGCTGGCCTTTGAAGCGCTCTTCGCGAGAGATCTCAATTTACTGCTCGGCATTTTTCTCCTCTCCGCTCTTTTGGTGGTGGCTGTGAATCTCGTGGTGGACATCATCTATTCATCGCTCGATCCGCGGATTGAGGTGGGCTGAAGGCATGCACTCATTTTGGAAACGATTTGCGCGCAATCGCCAGGCGCTGTTTGGTTTGGCGATCCTCGGCTGCATTCTCATTATGGCTGCGACAGCGCATCTCTTTTTCCCAACCGACCCTTTCAGCCTCGCCGGTCAATCAATGTCGCCGCCTGGTCAAAACGGTTTCCTCTTGGGCAGCGACAGCTTGGGTCGCGACGTCGCGGCCGGGATCGCCCATGGCGCGAAGACATCGCTTCTGATCGGCTTGGTGGCGACCCTTGTCGCGGTGCTGATCGGCGTGATTATGGGCGCGCTCGCTGGATACTATGGCGGTATCGTCGATGACTTGCTGATGCGGACGACGGAGATGTTTCAAACCATCCCCTCATTTGTGTTCGCCATCCTCTTAGTGGCGATCATGAAGCCTTCGATTGAGAGTATCGTCATCGCCATCGCAGTCGTATCATGGCCCGCAGTGGCCCGACTGGTGCGTGGTGAATTTCTCTCGTTGCGGAACCGCGAGTTCGTCCAAGCTTGCCACACGATCGGCATGAGTGACGTGCGGATTATGCTGGGTGAAATTCTGCCAAATTGTTTGTCACCAATCATTGTGATCGGGTCTTTGATGGTTGCGACGGCGATTCTGATTGAATCCGGCCTCGCCTTTCTCGGTCTTGGAGATCCGAACATCATGAGTTGGGGCTTCCAGGTCGGTGCAGGGAGGACCTTGCTCCGCTCGGCTTGGTGGGTCTGCACATTCCCCGGTATTGCTATTCTTCTGACAGTACTCGCGATCAATCTCGTCGGCGAAGGCTTGAACGACGCGCTGAACCCACGGCTGCGGGAGCGTTCATGACACGACTGTTAGATATTCGCGGCCTGCATGTGTCCCTGCCGGAGGGGGCGCAACGCCCTTACGCCGTCGAGAACGCGGACTTTCATCTCGACCAGAACGAGATTCTTTGCGTCGTGGGGGAGAGCGGCTCTGGGAAGTCGCTAACCGCGCGGGCGGTCATGGGCTTGTTGCCGCGGCCGCATGTACGCGTTGCGAACGGGCAAATTGTATTTCACAGCGAAGACCTTGCCACGGCGAGCGAGCCGCGCATGCGCGAGATTCGCGGCTCAGAGATCTCGATGATCTTCCAGGAGCCCATGACGGCGCTGAACCCGGTGATGACCATCGGCGTTCAAATCGACGAGGTATTTCGTTTTCACGAAAAGATGTCGTCTAAGGAGCGCCGGGAACGGGCGCTTTCGCTCCTGAGCGACGTTCGCCTGCCTGACCCTGAGCAGGCGCTCAAGGCCTACCCACATGAGCTCTCAGGCGGTCAACGCCAGCGGGCGATGATCGCCATGGCGCTGGCGCTCGATCCCAAGATTCTGATCGCCGATGAGCCAACAACGGCCCTCGACGTGACGACGCAGGCGCAGGTGTTGAAGCTCATCAAGGAGATGCAAGAGGCGCATGGCACGGGCGTGCTTTTCATCACTCATGACTTTGGCGTCGTCGCCGACATCGCCGATCGCGTCGCAGTCATGCAAAATGGGCTGGTGGTGGAGTCAGGAACCACGGACGAGGTGCTGCGTCAACCCACACATCCCTATACGCAGTCGTTAATCGCGGCTGTGCCTAGCCTTGCCCCTCGCCCACCGAGAACACGATCCTCTGAGGTTGTCTTGGAGGTGAAGCATCTTGAAAAGACTTATCGGAGCGGTGGCGGGTACTTCGGTGGAAAGGAACGGGTGGTTCACGCCGCCCGCGATGTGACTTTTGATCTCGCGCGCGGCGAGACGCTGGGTATCGTCGGTGAAAGCGGTTCGGGCAAGTCCACCGTCGCGCGTTGTATCGTCCGGTTGAACGACGCCGAGGCCGGAGAGATCCTACTGGACGGGGTCGACCTTCGTCCACTCGGCCGGGCGGCGATGCGGCCCCACCGGCCAAAAATTCAGATGGTTTTCCAGGACCCGTTCGCGTCGCTCAACCCGCGCGCTCGGGTCGGCCGGATTATTGCTCAAGGGCCGATCCTCGCAGGGGCAAATGCGGTCACGGCGAAAAAGCGCGCCTTAGAGTTACTGGAGACAGTTGGGCTCGACGCCGGCGCTTACGACCGCTTTCCACATGAGTTTTCCGGCGGACAACGCCAGCGTATCGGTGTCGCAAGGGCGCTTGCACTGGATCCAGAGGTGCTGGTCGCCGACGAGCCCGTTTCCGCACTCGATGTATCGATCCAAGCGCAGATCTTGCAACTGCTTGACGAGATCCGCGACCAAATGAACCTATCCATGGTTTTTATTACGCATGATCTCAGAGTCGCTGCCCAGGTTTGCGACCGAATTGCTGTGATGAGGCGCGGAGAAGTTGTCGAGATCGGACCAACCGGGATGCTGTTCGAAGCGCCCCGGCACGAGTATACGCGCGAATTATTGTCGGCGGTGCCTGGGCGAGACTGGTTTGCAGCGCCGGTTGAAAAGTTGGCGGCGGTCAGCAGCTAGCGTCCTGGGCTGAAGGGGGATTGTGGAAAGTGGGGATGGGCGCCACCGCAGTGTTGTTCGTAGTCACCTACGCCGAGCGTAGTCCTTCTTGAGCATACAGTGAATCCCCTTCGTCCCGTTGACAGTCTGCGTGACGCGCAAATCGGCGGCGAGAGAGCAGAGAATGTAAGCCTCCTCTGGCGAGAGTCCCGCCGTTTCGCCAAGCAGCGCGATCATGTCCCGAAGCGCGTGGACCACACCTCGATCGAGATCAGGATCGAGTCCGATCGTGACGAGATGCTCAGGCGTCTCGGCTCGTGGCGAAGTGAGCTTGATGTTCTTTCGTGCGATCAGCTCGAAATCTCCACTGAGCGCCGTCTCGATCGCCGTTACGTTTACTTCTCCATCCCCCTGGGCGCCATGCCCGTCGCCGCAGGAGAAAAGAGCGCCCTCGACAAAAACGGGCAGGTAAAGCGTAGTTCCAGCAACCAGTTCCTTAAGGTCGAGATTGCCTCCGAAGGCGCGGGGCACGAGTGAGGTTACACGCCCCCAAATCGGTGGCGGTGCAACACCCATCACGCCGAAGAACGGCGCCAGTGGTAGTTCGAGCCCCCAAGGAAGTCGCGCGAGATTGTTCTTAAGATCGAGAGGGATGTTGGTGCGATGCGGATTGGGAAAGTCGTCCGGCAGCGTGCCGACCAGCGGGCGGATGAAGTTATAGCCCCAATCCTGCCGGAGCCGTACATCATGGATCCTCACCTCCAAGACGTCGCCAGGCTCAGCCCCTTCGACCCACACAGGGCCTGTGAGGATATGACCGGGAACCAGGCGCTCCGAGCGCGCATGAACGTCGTGGAGCTCCGGGGGAACGTGAAAGCCGTCGGGGGGCAACACCTCTGGCCCGCCTGAGATCGTCTCGATCGTAACAACGTCGCCGCTGGCGACTGTCAGAGCAGGCGAGAGCGCCGCATCTAAATATCCCCAGTGGCAGGTTTCCACCGATGCTGACAGTTGATGATGCGCCATGCTGGTCGCCCCTCTGATCGTGTCGCCTCCCAGTCGTCGCGCACGAACATCATGCCGAAGCCTGTGGGGCGCGCCAAAACTCGGCGGACAACCAAGTCTCCTCGAATTTAGGAGAAAAACAATCAGCGACTTTGAAGAGCGCCAATCTGCAGCTTGGAACCGGGGTAAGTTTATCGGACCACCCCGCCTTGGAGAACCGAAACACGTCCGGGCGTTTTGCACCCTATTTCAAACCTTCATTCGGACAAGGGGCCTCACCCTCTTCTATCTCGCTTGTAGGGCGCAGTTTTCGTAAGTCTACGCAGTCACTTGAGTAGATCTTCTTAGAATACCGGCGCCGATGATTGGGGGCAGGCTTTGTCGGCTTGCCCGCCTGCGCAAATTGAATACAACTGATGCTAAGACATGCCTTGAAGCGCACGCTGCACAAGATTTACGCAAGGAGACGTCCTATCATGCGCCATTATCTGCTCGACGGCATTCACCGCTCTGTTCTTGCCTCCGCGCTAATCGTGTTTGCGCAACCGGCCTACTCGGCGGATGAATTGAATGCCCTTGTTTGGTGCGATCACGCTGATCCCGCTCTGCTTGAACCGTTTGAGAGCGCGAACGACGTTAGGGTGAATGTTAAAGAATTCGAAGGCACAGGCGCGGGCCTGGCAATCGTCGAACAATCTCAGCCCGGCGACTGGGACGTTATGGTGATCGACTCGGTCGACGTCGCACGTGTCGCTTCCCGGGGTCTCTTCGCTCCTTTGCCAGAGGAAGGGCTGCCGTTCGCCGATCTGTTCCCAGAGGTCGTTCTCGACGACTACACCAAGCTCGATGGAACTCGCTACGCCATCACTGAAAAATTTGGCTACAACTCAATTAGTTACAACAG
>JAHQVS010000323.1 GCA_019634215.1 Paracoccaceae bacterium
GGTGAGGGTCTCGACCTCCACCACCTCAACAGGCGGCGCGCCGCCGCCTTCATTGGCCGGCTGCCCAGCCAAAGCCAAGTAGACAAAGCCGGCATGCAAGCCGAGGGAGAACAGAAAGGCCACCTGCCGCATCGTTCTTGTCGCCGCCCTCTCTTATCCCGCTGACTTATCCCGCTGAACCGGCCGCCCGGTTTATGCTATTGCTCGGCCAGAGCACGGTCGTTCACGAAGCCAAGCTTGCGAATACCGTTGTCATTCAAGGTCACCATCACATCAGCGACCGCCTTGTAGGCGACGTCCCGATCGCCCCGGATATAAACAGTCTCACTATCGCGCTCCGCCATCGCCTTGCGCACAAGGACCGGCAGCTCCTCCAGCGAGACTTGGTCATTCTCAAAGTAAAACTGCCCACTGGCGTCGACGGTCACTGTCAACGGCGTCACCTTTTCCCGAGGCAGTTGCTTAGCCCCGGTTTCAGGCAGTTTGACCGGCACTCCAGCCGTCAATAGCGGAGCGGCCACCATGAAAATGATCAACAACACCAGCATCACATCCACAAACGGGGTGATGTTGATCTCCGCCATCTGCCCGGCGCCGCTACGACGCCGACGTCCGCCGCGCCGTCCTCCGCCTCCGCCGCCAGGGGCCATGGTCGCGCCCATTCGCCTCGCTCCTCACATTGCTCGCCGCCGCACCGGGACTCAGACCTATCACGCTGATGCGTCCATGCTCCGACGCGCCTTACGCGCCTCGCTTATCAAGCTGTCGGGACAGAATGGTGGCGAACTCGTCCGCAAAGTTCTCCAAACGCCCATTCAACCGATTGGCGCCGCCGCTCAATTGGTTGTAGGCGATCACCGCCGGAATCGCGGCGAACAAACCAAGCGCCGTCGCCACCAACGCCTCGGCGATGCCCGGCGCCACAACAGCCAAGCTGGTGTTTTCGCTGATCGCAATCGCCTCAAAACTGGTCTTGATGCCCCAAACCGTGCCGAGTAGCCCGATAAACGGCGTCGTGGCCCCAATGCTGGCGAGATGGCCGAGCCGATTCTCCACGGCCTCGGTTTCCCGCGCCAAGGCGACGTTCATCGCCCGGTCAATCCGGTCGCGCGCGCCGACGAACAACCCCGCGCCGCTGTCGACCGACCGCCGCCACTCCCGCATGCCGGCGACGAACACACGCTCAATCGAATTATTCGGCAAGGCGGCGATCTCGTCATAGAGCTGGTCCAAAGCCTTACCAGACCAAAAAGTGTCCTCGAACCGGTTAATTCCGCGCCGAATGCCGCCGAATTGAAGCCATTTCTCAAAAATGACCGCCCAAGACCAGACTGACGACACCGCCAAAACGACGATCACGATCTTAACAAACCAATGGGCTTTCATGAAAAGCGCCATCAGCGTGAAGTCGTCCGCGCTGACCAAAGCCAACATCGCTGCCCTCGCTCATTCCAACACAGACCGCGCCCAACAGGCGCGACAACACGATTCGGCGCCGCTGACGACTTAATGTCGAGGGCGACGCCGTTTTAGATCTCCAGCCAAATAATTATCGGCGTACTCAAGTAAGGGCGAAGTAGCGTCACAGCTTGTTCCGTAACCTTGATTGCTTGCCGTGTTTTTAAGGCCAAAGTTAGCAGGTTTAGTGGCCTTCTTAACTCAATAGTTCACAGAGTAAAGCATGGATCTGGGCCGGAAGCGCAACTGGCTTCAAACCGTCATCGACACACGCCACTTGCACCTCTGCGGACACCAAAAGCGCGCCCTCACGCAACACTTGCTGCCGCAAATTCAGGCTGGCGCGGCGAACGCGAATGGTCTCCGTCTCAACTTCCAGTTGATCGTCGAACCGGGCTGGAGCGCGGTAGTCCACCCCGCAGCGCCGGACCACAAACAACAGACCATGCTCCCGCTGAAGTTCGATCTGATCAATTCCCTGTGCGCGCAGCATCTCGGTGCGGGCGCGCTCGATGAACTTCAGATAATTGGCGTAATAAACCACGCCGCCAAAATCGGTGTCCTCATAGTAGACGCGCACCGGCCAGCGATGCCGGTTCGAGAGGCCGCCCTCGCCGCTCACGAGCGCGGCGTCTCGCTTGGCTCCGGCGCTTCGATTGGCAAAGCGTCCGCAGAATCTGCGGCAGGCTCGGCCTGAGCGACAACCGGCTCTGTCTCCGCAGGCTCAGCCACAACCGGCTCACTCTCCGTAGGCTCAGCTTCAACAACAGCGGGCGCCGGCGGTTTTTTGGCCCGGCTGCGCCGCTTTCGCACCGGCTTCGGCGCCGGCGCTTCCACCGCCTCGGTCTCAGGTTGCTCTGGCGACGGCGCAACATCCGCAGTCTCATCGCCCGCCGCCGCGATCACGCCCTCAACAGCCTCCGGCTCGGTCGCAACCGTCTCAACAGACGACTCGACAACCGGCACCTGCTCCTCAGCGGCGCTTTCGCCATTGTTCGTCGGCGCGGTTTCACCCTCGCCGCTCTCCGGCGCGCTTCGGCGCTCATAATCGCCGGACTTGCGCGCCGCGCTCGCCGCCTTCGCGGCCCGCCGACGCGCCGCCGCCGAAGCCGCTAGGCGCTCCAACAGCCCCACATCTTCGGAATAGACCGGCACGCCGCCCTCATAGGACGCCGCCAACAGGTCGCTGATCCAAGGTTTGATCCGCGCTTCGCCGCGACGGCTGGTGGCCACCGGCCCCTCATCGACAAACGCGCCGTCCGACCACAGCAACAGGGTCTGCGCCGTCTGCGACAGTCCCAGCGCCCTCGCGGACATCCGCCCGACCATCTCATCACAGCGCACCAGCACGACAGCGAGCCGAAGCCCAGCCTCCTCGGAGAAGCTGAAAATGCGGTACTGATTGGCTCCGGTTGCGGCCAAGATCACCACCAGCTTGTCGAGATCAGGGATCAACCGCTTGAGGCCAGGCGTCTGTTTCAGATCACGCCACTCATCGCAAACGAAGATCAGCAGATTGGCTTCAAACTCTGGATCTTCCTCGACAATTTGAACCCCGGCCAATCGCGCCGCTTCATTCACGCCCGAGAGGATTGCGGTCTCGCTGGCCTCGTCCACGCCAAACACCCGAGGCGACAGGCCCCGATCCCAGCGCGCGAAGCGAAACGCGGCGGCGTCCTCCGCCTCGCCCGCCGTTTCACCGCCATTCTCGACCGGCGCCTCCTGCTGGGGCTCCTGCGGAGGTTCTTGGACAAACCGCGAGAACATCGCCTTGATCCGCGCGATGTCGGCCGGATCTATCGCCGGTTCCTCGGCGCCATGCTCTTCGTCGTCGCCCTCCACCGGCGCGCTGGTCGCCTCCATGACGGACGAAGCGTCTTCAGGATAAGGCTCGGCCACCTGCTCGCCAACGACCGCTGTCGGGGCGTCGGCGGCTGGAGCCACAGGTGACGACGGCGCGTCTTGCGCTTCGACGGCGGTCTCGCTTGTCGCGTCGGGATCGGCGGGGTCATTGGCATGTGTCATGAGCTTGGCTCTACAAAGCCCCGTCCACCGCCTCAAGCGGTTTCCCGCCGAAGCGGTTATCTGGCGGCGCGCTGAGGCCGCTCTGCGCAAAAAAAGCCGCACTCTGTCCGCCCACAACCTCTTGTTCGCTCACGGGAACCTATCGCAAGAGGTTTACCGAGAGTTTACCGCAAAAAACGTCGATGCGCTTGAGGGCGATCATCCTCACTTGGTTTCCGGCCCAAACAGCGATCCTTGCGCGTCCCCACGCACCGTCGGCGCCGCCAACCCCAAATGCCGCCACGCCTTCATGCCCAGCACCCGCCCGCGCGGCGTGCGCTGCACCAACCCCTGTTGCAGCAGATAGGGCTCGATCACCTCCTCGATCGCGTCCCGCGCCTCAGAAATCGCCGCCGCAATGGTCTCTACCCCGACCGGGCCGCCGCCGTAATTCTCGGCGATTAAGGTCAAATACCGCCGATCATTGCCGTCGAGGCCCAACTTATCAACGTCGAGGCGGTCCAACGCCATCTCCGCGATCTCATGGGTGACGCGGCCATCCGCCTCCACCAAGGCGAAATCAGCCACCCGGCGCAGCAGCCGCCCGGCGATTCTCGGCGTGCCGCGCGCCCGGCGGGCGACCTCCTCGGCCCCGTCCGGCGTCGCCTCCGCCTGCATCAGCCGCGCCGCCCGCTCCACGATCAGGATCAGCTCTGGCACGGTGTAGAACTCCAACCGGGTCGGGATGCCGAAGCGATCCCGCAGCGGGGTGGTCAACAACCCGAGCCGGGTGGTCGCCCCCACCAGCGTGAACGGCTGCAAATCGATCCGCACCGACCGGGCCGCCGGCCCCTCGCCAATCACCAGGTCCAGCTCGAAATCCTCCATCGCCGGATACAGGATCTCCTCCACCGCCGGATTCAGCCGGTGGATCTCGTCGATGAACAATACGTCGCGCGCCTCAAGATTGGTCAGCAGCGCCGCCAAATCCCCAGCGCGGGCGATCACCGGGCCAGAGGTCATGCGAAATCCCACCCCCAGCTCGCGGCTGACGATTTGCGCCAGGGTGGTTTTGCCAAGGCCAGGAGGGCCATAAAACAACAGATGGTCCATCGCCGTGGTGCGCGTGCGCGCCGCCTCGATAAACACCCGCAGATTCGCCTTCGCCGCCGCTTGGCCGACGAACTCCTCCAAGAGTTGCGGGCGAAACGCCACATCCTCGCTGACGCGCTCCACCACGCCGGCCTCCGGGTCGATTATTCGCTCGTCATCGCCGTCCTCGAACGGATCGTCGCCCATGCCCTGCGCTCCTTCGCCGCGCCCCCCGTCCGGGCCGTCATAGGCCCGTCGTCAATCCGTGCTTTGTGTCGCAAAAGAATCTGTCACACAATTCCGAGGCGTCTTTGGCGGCAGTTGCGCCGCCCTCACTCATAGTACGGAGACTGCGATGAAACGCGTCCTCTATATATTGTTAGTTCTCATCGTGGTGGTCATCGCCGGCGCGGCCGCCGCGCCATTCCTAATCCCAAGCTCGACGATCGCCAGCCTCGCCGCCGACCAAGTCCGCGAAGCCACCGGGCGCGAGTTGGTGATCGAAGGCGACATCGAGCGCCGCGTCTACCCTTCATTGGGGATCACCGCCGGCCCGGTGACGCTCTCCAACGCCGAATGGGCGTCGGACCCGGTGATGGCGTCGATCGAGAAAATGGTGGTCGACGTCAAAACCAGCTCGCTCTGGTCCGGCGGGGCGACAGAAATTGAGCGCATCGAGCTGATCTCGCCCACCGTGCGGCTGGAGATCGGCCCCAACGGCGAAGAGAATTGGACCTTCTCTGAAGCCCCCGGCGAGAACGGCGGTGGCGGTGGCGGAA
>JAHQVS010000324.1 GCA_019634215.1 Paracoccaceae bacterium
ATGTTGATCCGGCCCTGGAGGAATGGCGCAAGACCAACGGCGAGCACCCGGTGCTGCGTGACGCTGACGCGAAATGGTATGTCCGGGAGGAGCGCGGCGGCTGGATCTTAGGCCCCTATGAGAAGAACGCCCCAGCCTGGGCGAAGTGGGAGGTGCCGGAGAGCTTCCGGGCTGATCTGTTGCAGCTCGATCTTGAACGGATTGAAGAGGAATACACCTCTTTCATCCACCGCATTCCCTCCTCGGAGGAAGTCGGTCTCAAGGACGATTTCAACGGCCCGATCTGTTACACGCCGGACGGTAACCCGTTGGTTGGCCCCGCCCCAGGCGTCGACAACTTCTATTTCGCTGAGGGCTTCTCTTTCGGCATCACCGCCGCCGGGGGGACTGGGTATTACCTCGCCCAGATGCTGACCGAAGGCGAGGCTGAAATCGACATGTGGTCGCTGGATCCGCGCCGCTTCGGCGGCTGGATGAGCCGCGACTACGCCGCCAAGAAGAACGAGGAGGCGTATGAGCATGTCTACATCCTCCACCACCCCGATGAGGAGCGCCCGGCGTGCCGCCCGCTGCGCACCGCCCCCTGCTACGATCGCATGGCGGCCCGGGGCGCGCAGTTTGGTCATGTCAACGGATGGGAGCGGCCGAATTATTTCGCCCCGCAAGGCTTCAACGACCATGACAGCCGATCGTTCCGGCGTGGCGGCTGGTGGGAGCATGCGGTCACCGAGGCCAAGGCTGTGCGGGAGGCGGTCGGCCTTTTTGACGCGACCGCCTTCACCAAGCATCGAGTGTACGGCCCCGGCGCCACCCGGTTCCTGGATTGGCTGACCTGTAACAAGCTGCCCAAGGCGGGTCGGATCAACCTCACCTACGCACTGACCGACAAGGGGACGATCCGCACCGAGTTCACCATCGTTCGGCTGGCCGAGCATGATTATTATCTGGTGTCCGCCGGAGCGGCGCAGGCCTACGACAGCGATTATTTGATGAAGATGGCCGACGCGAAAGCGGCGGAGTTTGGCCTAATCGCGGTTCAAGACGTCACGACCCAATGGGGCGTGTTCGCGATCGCCGGTCCAAACGCCCGAGCGTTGATGACAAAGCTGATCAGCGCGCCTGATCCGGAAGAGGCTTTGAAAAACAGAGCGTTCCCCTGGCTATCCATGAGAGAAGTCGAACTGGGAATGGTGCCAACCATGGCGATACGCGTGGCGTATACCGGCGAGCTGGGGTGGGAGCTGCACCACCCAATCGAGATGCAGAACCATCTGTTCGATCATATCGAGGTGGCTGGGGCGGATCTTGGTCTGAAGTTCTGTGGCGCACGGGCGCAGAATTGGCTGCGGCAAGAGAAGTCTTATCGCGCCTTCGGTACGGACCTTGGACGGGACGCCACGCCGTTGGAGAGCGGGCTGCATCGCTTTGTCGACATGACAAAGGAGTTCAAGGGCAAGTCCGCGCTGACGGCGCAGCAGGCGGGGGGGCTGACCACAACTTGCGTCACCCTGCTGATCGACGGACCCTCGGACGCTGATCCGTGGGGGCGTGAGGCGCTCTATTCCGAGAGTGGCGTTCGCACCGGGCGGCTTACGTCAGGTGGATACTCGGTCGCGTTCAGCAAATCCATCGGCGTCGGTTATGTGAAGCCCGAACACAGTGCGCCTGGAACCAAACTGAAGCTGAAGATGTTGGATCAACTCTGGGACGCTGAGGTGCAGGTCGACAGCCCCTATGATCCGAAAAATGCGAAGATCAGGGTCGACGGGGGTAAATCACCCTGACACACACGCAGAGTGAAAGCACGTACCTGCGCCCAATGATGGCCGCTGGACAAAAAAACGGGGCCCTCAGGCCCCGTTTTCAGTTCTATTCGTCGTCGTCCCAACCACCGCGCTTGTCGATGTCGTCACGCTCCCGAGATTTTCCCTTGTTGGGGTCGCGGCGGGGGCGATCTTCGAACTCACCACTCGCCGCCATGTCTGGTGGCGGGGCGCCGAAATCACGCGGCGGTCCGTCGAAATCACGCCGTGGAGGGCGGTCGCCGAAGTCGCGCCGGGGCGGACGGTCTCCATAACCGCCACCGCCGCCACCACGAGGGGGGCCGCGATCATCGCCGAAATCGCGCCGTGGAGGGCGATCGCCGAAGTCACGCCGTGGCGGTCGATCTCCATAACCGCCACCGCCCCCTCCCGGGGGGCGCGGGCCGCGATCACCATAGCCACCACCGCCGCCACCACGAGGGGGGCCACGATCATCGCCGAAGTCCCGACGTGGGGGGCGATCGCCAAAGTCGCGCCGAGGAGGACGGTCGCCGAAGTCCCGACGTGGGGGGCGATCGCCGAAATCCCGGCGTGGGGCGCGCGCTGGCGCTTCTATCATCTCACCATCAAGCGAAATATTACCGGCGGACATCCGTCCCCGCCGATCTTCAACCAACTCATAGATGATCGGCTGCCCATCTGGCAGCGTTTCGAAACCAGCAGCTTGTAGGGCTGAGATATGGACGAACACGTCGTCGCCGCCCTCGCCTGGGCGAATAAATCCGAAGCCTTTTTCCGGATTGAACCACTTAACCGTCCCGGACGGCATGTCCTAAACCTCGTATCAACGTTTCAGTCACTCGTGTCGACAACCAGGCCAGTTGGTCGACAATTGATGTCCACGGCAGTCCGGTAGTCTTGGAGCATCTATAGCACCGAATCATTGATGACGCATTCGATTTTCGGAACTTTGTTTGTCATTAAAAAACATTGTTTTGTCTGAAGAAGTTAACAGCTAAGTTGAGCAGCGATGAATTACCGTCACGCATTCCACGCGGGAAATCACGCCGATATTCTGAAGCACGCGGCTTTAGCTGCGGCTTTGGCGATTCAGATCAAGAAACCCAAGCCAATTGTGGTCCTAGACGCTTTCGCAGGGGCTGGGCGCTACGATTTAGGACTTGATGAACGGGCGGCGAGAACCGGGGAGTGGCGGGGCGGCGTTGAGCGATTATGGGAGCGGCGGGAGCAGGCTCCGGCCGCCTTGACGCCCTTTCTTGACGCGCTTGATATGGAGAATCCGGATGGCGCCTTGCGCTACTATCCAGGCTCCCCGGCGCTCGCGCAGCATTTTTTACGGGTGGGGGATCACCTGCGTCTGGTCGAGAAGCACCCGGAGGAAGCGGCGCTTTTAGCGCATGCCATGGGGCGGGACGGGCGGGTTAAAGTGTTCGAGGAAGATGGCTGGACCGCCCTACGCGCGCAACTGCCGCCAACTCCTCGGCGCGGGTTGGTGCTTATCGATCCCCCGTTTGAGGCGCAGGGAGAATTTCAGCGTATGACGGCGTCTTTGAAAGAGGGGCTGAAACGTTGGGCGACAGGCGTGTTTATGCTGTGGAGTCCAATTGTGGATCGCGCGCTGAACAGGGCCTACCGCGAACAGGCGGCTGTTGTTGCTGGAGAGACGCCCTGTTTGGCGATTGAGCTTAGCCCCAGGCGCGAGGGCGCAGGTGGGCTGATCGGGTCGACCCTGCTCTGTTTGAACCCGCCCTATGGCTTCGCTGAGGCGTGTGAGCAGTTCGGGCCGTTCTTGGCGGAAACGCTCTCAGATGACGGGGCCGCAGGGTGGTCTGCTATGTGGTTGGTGGAGCCGAAATAGCCCTACCGAGGGTCTACCGTCGCTGTTCAGGTCAGCCCTTAAAAGGCCTGGTCGAGAGAGTTGAGCAATTCGATTGGCTCGGAAGTTTGTTCAAGAAAAATGATTATAAATATGTTTGGCCGCCAGCTTGCCCCAAGCTGGCGGCTCGCATCTCTAAGTTACATTGAAACCCGACCGCCGAAAACCATCACTGCCCGGCCGTCGTAGGAGCGGCGAACGATCGCGGCGCCTGCGTGGGTCACCGACGGGTCCAGGACCGCCGATAATTGGCTGAGATCGCTGCTCCAAGCCGCAGCAACGTCGCCTGCGAGGCTCTCAGGCTCCCAGCGAGGCTGATTGCGCGCTTCCCACATAGTTTGGCGCAGCAGCGGATAGGCGCCATCGACCCTGTCGTGTAATCCGGCGCCCTCTGGGCTGGCGTGGTCGAAGTAGTTCCGGCGCTCCATATCTTCCGCATGGCCGCGGGCGGCTGCGGCGAGGGTCGGGTCCCAGATCAGCGGCGGCAGGCCCGAGAACTCACGCTCAGAGTTGATGGCGATCATCAGCGCTTCGGCGTGGGCTGGGTTAAAGGTGATCTGCTCCGGCGCCACTTGCGGCGCTGATGATAGCCGTGTCTTGGCCTCAGCTTCGGCGCCGGGAACATCCCGAATAACCAACGCGCTCGCCGACAATGCCAAAACCGCGACCGAGAATGCATAAATGTAAGCGCGCATGGAGTCCTCCGCTGTTCACTCCCCTGTATTACGACGTCGCGCTTAATGGAGCGTTGCTGACCGACGTCTCAGTAAAAGTTAAAAGTTGATTGCGGTTGCTTCGAGCCGGGATTCAGGCGCGATTCGTGTGGTTTTATGGTGAAATATACGAAAGTAATTTGTGAAGTGACGCAAAGTCAGTGAGATTGTGACGCTAGGATGGCTGCAAAGGTAGTCAGGTCAATATTGCCGCCGCTGGCGACGACGATCACTGCGTCGCCGGAAAGTTGATCTGAGCGGGACAAAGCAGCCGCCAGACCCACGGCTCCGCCGGGCTCAAGCACCAGTTTTAAATATTGCGCCGCCGCCGCCATCGCGGCTTTGGCTTCCTCATCGCTGACGGTCAATGGCGTGCCGAAGAGGCGTTGGCCGATGGGAAATGTCAGCTCACCTGGCTCTGGGGTGAGGATCGCGTCGCAGATCGAGCCTGTGAGCGCCGTGTTGCTCTCTCGGTGGCCAGAGGCGAGGGAGCGGCCCCAATCGTCGAAGCCGACGGGCTCTACCGGACGTGTGCGTAGGGCTGGCGCCTCGGCCTCCAACGCCAAGGCGATCCCGCTGGTCAGACCGCCGCCGCCGCAACAAACCAGCACGTCTGCGCTTTCAATCCCGGCGGCGCGGGCTTGCTCAGCGATCTCCAGCCCAATGACCCCTTGCCCGGCGATCACCAGCGGGTCGTCGTAGGGCTTCACTAGGTGCAGGCCGCGTTGTTCGGTTAACTCTGAGCCGAGCGCCTCGCGGCTGGCCCCGCCGGCGCGGTCGTAGAGGACGACCTCGGCGCCATAGGCGCGGGTGTTGGCGAGCTTCAGCGCCGGAGCGTCGGCCGGCATCACGATGGTTGCGGGCGTCTCTAACTGCTGCGCCGCCAACGCCACGCCCTGGGCATGGTTGCCGGAGGAGTAGGCCAGCACCCCGCGCCTACGGGTCTCGGCGTTTAGTGTGGAGAGGTGGCTCCAGGCGCCGCGAAACTTGAAGGACCCGGTGCGCTGTAGCGCTTCGGCCTTCACCAACACCCGGCGGCCAGCAAGGCGGTTCAGCAGCGGCGCCTCTAGCAAGGGCGTGCGAACGGCGACGCCCTCCATTCGTGCGGCGGCCGCGCGGATTTCAGCAATGTCAGTCATCAGGTTTAACTTTCCAGGCGCGCCGCCAGCTCCGGCAGCGCGGACAGGTCGTTAAGGATTTCCGCCGGACGATGCGGCAGCCGGTCGACCGGCTCACCCCGGCGGTTCACCCATACCGCGTGGAAACCGAACCCGGCGGCGCCGCTGACATCCCAGCCATTTGAGGAGATGAACAGGATCTCGCTCGGCGCACAGGTGAAACGCTTAGTGGCCAGCTCATAGACCCGGCGGTGCGGTTTGTAGACCCCGACGCTTTCAACTGTGAGAATGTCGTCCAGCAGCGGCGAGAGGCCCGCGTTGTCTGCGGCGGCGCGCAGCATCTTTGGCTCTCCATTGGAGAGGATCGCCAGAGCAAGGCCGCGCGCCTTCAGCGTTTGTAGAACATCAGCCGCTTCGGGATAAGCCTCCAGCTCAAAGTAGAGTCGCATCAACCGCTCTCTCAGCTCAGGATCGCCGCCGAGCTGGTGGGCTTCTAACGAGTAGTCGAGCGCATCGCCGGTCACGGTCCAGAAATCCACATGCTCGTCAGTGACGGCGCGCAACCATGTATACGACAGTTGCTTTTGCCGCCATGTTTCGGCCAGCGCCATCCAGGAGGCCGCGAAAGCCTCCCGACCTGGCTCCGCCGCACAGACACGGGCGGCGGCGGCCACGTCGAATAGGGTGCCGTAGGCGTCGAACACGCAGGCTTTCACGGACTTCTCCTCCACCTTTAACGAACGCGGGATTTACCGCGAGAGATCATTCGCCAACCGTACTGGCTCAGGCGTGAGGCCCAGGCGGGCACGATAGACTTGTGCCGTCTCCAGCACCCGTTGCACATAGTTACGGGTTTCTGAGAAAGGTATCGACTCGATCCAGTCGACTGTGTCGACCTGGGTCTCGCGCGGGTCGCCGAAGCGTTTGATCCATTTGCGCACATTGGAGCTGCCGGCGTTATAGGCGGCGATGGACAGCACATATGAGCCGTCGAAGGATTCCAGCAATTCACGTACATGGGCGTCGGCAAGTGTGAGGTTATAATGCGGATCGGCGGTGAGGCGGCTGCGCTGATATTTTAACCCGGCGCGCCGTGCGGTTTCGCGGGCGGTCGCAGGCATGAGCTGCACCAAGCCAAGCGCTCCCGCGCTGCTACGGGCCTCGGGCGCGAATGCGCTTTCTTGCCGGGCCAGGGACAGCAGCAACGCCGCCTCGGCGTCACGTCCGGTAAACCGAGGGGATTCTGGAATTGGATACAGCGCTTGCCAAAGGTCCATGCTTGCGTCGCGCGCAAGCTTGGCGACTTTGATCTCCGCCGCCATATCCTTGTTGCGCCGCGCCACTTTAATGGCGTTCAGGTAGCCAGCCTTCGTGGTTTGCCGTTCTCCAAGGCGCCGCACGAACTGGCGCGCTTCGCGGGTTTTGCCAAGGCGATACAGCGTGTCTGCCGCCGCCGCTAAATCCGTATCAATCTGACTTGGCTTTGCAGGGGCAGGTTCAGTGGTGTCTTCAATAAACTCCGCTTCATCGACACCCAGTTTGTCGCTGGCGAGTTGGCCGTAAAATACGTTGGGATAGGCGCTGGCCCGGAAGCGCCATTGCGCCGCCAGATCCTTGTCGCCAGCGGTTTGCGCCGCTTCCGCCGCCCAGTAGGCGGCTCGGCCCCGGCTGATCGGACTGCTGACATTTTGCCAGAGAGTGGTGAAGTGGCCCAAGGCGGTTTGAGCTTCACCGAGTTGCCGAAGCGCGATCCACCCGGCGAACCATTCCATCTCGGCGAAATCGACGCCTCGGTCAACGCCATGCTTGGCGGCGAGGGCGTAGGCGTCTTGGGGGCGGCCTTCCTCATACGCTTCGCGAGCGTAGAATGCGCGGCGCTTGGCCCAGCGTTCCGGCTCGCCCAGTGCGCCCGAGATCGAAGCTTGATGAATTGCCGCCTCAGCCTCTTGGCGCTGCTTGCGCTTATGATGCCAGTGATGGCGGGCGTAGGCGAGACCGGGATCGTCCCGCAAAGCCTCTGGCACGGCCGCGGCAAGCTGGTCCGCGTTCTTCTTCCGCCGCCAGAGAGCGTCCTTGGCGGCGAGCAACCGCTGCTCATCCGCAGGCAAATATTCCGCCAGCCGCCGGGCCGCTGACAGGTGCTCACGCCAGAACAGCATGCGGGCGCGCTCGGGGTGGTACGGGGCGATCAAAGCGCCATGTTTGGCGTGAAAGATCTCTTCTTCGTCCTGGCCCATGGTGAACAGGCGCCAGGCTCGCACGATCCGGGCTTCACCGTCGATAGCGTCGCCAGAGGCGATTTCCGCTTCGCCCAATAGCCGCGCCCCTCGGGACGTCAAAGGCTCGCGCTTGGAGAAGTAGGCGGTGACGTCGCGCTTCGGCAGACTCTCCGGCATGGCGTTTTCGGCCTTGGCGCGAAGCTGTTGGGTTCCGGGCCAGTCTGGACGCCGCAGAGTTAATGCGCTCAGGGCGGTCCAATCTGGAGTCTTCGCCTTGCGAAGGCGGCCCCATTCCGCGAGGTCGCGCAACAGAGGATCATTCTTTACAGCTTCGGACGCGGCCGCGCTGTTGCCTTTGACTGCGGCTCGCAGTGCTGCAGTCTCTCGGTCAACAATCTTCGCCGGCCCATGGGTGGGCGGCGCTGATTGCTGCGCTGTTTCAGCGGAGGCATCCAACGGCGCGCCGATGGCGACCAAACCCCAGATCGCGGCCGCCACCGCGACAGGGGGGACGCCTAGTATCAGTCGGCTGCAGTGACGCTCGATCGCATCGCCGGGGATGGCCGCCATTATGTCAGTGTCCTTCTTGTGGTTCAGCGCCCCCGCGCCCGAGAATCCGCGAGCTTGGGTTGTTGCTATCAAACTCAGCGATCAAACATATCGCAGAAAATGACGTGCGCTTGACCTTTGCATGTGCTTTCAGCGGTCAAATAACTGTTTTAGCGGTTATCGCCATTGGAACCGGCGGTTATCGCTCAGAAATGAGAGTATCGGGAGGAGCGAGATGTTTCGAGGC
>JAHQVS010000325.1 GCA_019634215.1 Paracoccaceae bacterium
TCACCACCCCGCCACCAGCCCATTCACGATTATCGCTGGGGGTGGCCACCACGGCTATCCGACAGCTTCGATCCGTCGCGGCGGTTTACTGATGACGGCGTCTGGCGAGGCCTTGATGGCCCCCTGACACCGTAGCCGCGCAGGGCCAGAAGGCTCTGCGCGGCGGGGGGGACGGCGGTCGAGGTGGCGCGGCGCACGCGTTCACGCCATCTCGGCCAGTCGTTCCAACGCGCCCTTGAGCCGGGCGCCCTCGGCCTGGGCGGCGTGCAGCCGGTCGCGCTGCTCCTCCACCACCTCCTCAGGCGCCTTCGCCAAGAAGCTCTCATTTTCCAGCTTGGCTGCGAGACCTTTAGCCTCTTTCTCCACTTTCGTCATCGCCTTTTCCAGCCGCGCTTTTTCCGCTTTGACGTCGATCACCTCGGCCAATGGCAAGCACACGCTCGCACCCTCGATCGCCACCGTCACCGCGCCCTTCGGCGCCGCATCCGCGTAGCTGACCTCCGACAACCGCGCCAAGCGGGAGACCAGCGCCGAGTTTCGGGCCAACCGTTCCGCCTGCTCTGCTCCAGCCCCAACCAGCACCAGCGGCACCTTTGCGCCGGGGTTGACGTTCATCTCCGCACGCACGGAACGCACCGCCTCAATCAGCACCACCACCCAATTCATCTCCGCATCAGCCGCTGGATCGGCGAGCTTTTCCGCCGAGAGGTCTGGCCATTCGCCGAGCGCCAGCGGCGCCTTGCGTTTCCCGTCGCCAGCGGTCGCCTCCCACAACGCCTCGGTGATGAATGGGCTGACCGGGTGCATCAGCACCAGTAATTGGTCCAACGCCCAAGCCGCCGTGGCCTGGGTCTCGGCCTTCGCGGCGGTGTCCTCGCCCTGAAGCAGCGGCTTGGCGAACTCCACATACCAATCACAGAACACATTCCAGGTGTGCGCATAGAGCGCATTGGCGTAATCATTGAACCGATAGCTCTCTAACGCCGTATCACAGCTCTCGCGCAACCGAGCGGTCTCGCCAACGATCCACTTATTAACGGTCTGCTTCACCTTGGCCGGGTTGAACTTCGGATCGAGTGCGCACTCATTCATCTCGCAGAACCGCGCCGCGTTCCAAAGCTTGGTGCCAAAATTGCGACTGCCCTCAACCCGCGTCATCGCCAGTTTCGAGGCGCGCTGGCCCTGGCTCTCCAAAGCCGTAAGCGCGAACCGCAACGCATCCGCCCCATAGGGTTCGATGCCCTTGGGAAATTGCTTGCGCGTCTCCGCCTCGATCGCGTCGGCACGGCGCTTATCAGCCACCCCCGCCCGGCGCTTGGCGACCAGCTCCTCCAGCTCACAGCCGTCGATGATGTCGAGCGGGTCGAGCACGTTGCCCACCGATTTCGACATCTTCTTCCCCTGCTCGTCGGTGACGATGGAGTTAATGTAGACGGTGTGGAACGGAACCTCCGGCGCGCCCTTCTCGTCCTTCATAAAGTGAAGCCCGGTCATCATCATCCGGGCGACCCAGAAAAAGATGATGTCAAAGCCAGTGACGAGCACGTCTGTCTTGTAGTAGCGCGCCAATTCCGGCGTCGCATCCGGCCACCCCAGCGTCGAGAACGGCCACAGCGCCGAGGAAAACCAGGTGTCGAGCACGTCCTCGTCGCGTGTTAGCGCCGCCGCCTTGCCGTAATGCTTCTTCGCGGCGGCCTTCGCCTCGGCCTCGGTCGGCTCGCAAAACGCCTCACCATCAGGGCCATACCAGACTGGAATCTGATGCCCCCACCAGAGTTGCCGCGACACGCACCAGGGCTGGATGTCCTCCAGCCAGTTAAAATAGGTTTTCTCCCAATTCTTCGGTGAGAACACGGTTCGCCCGTCCTTCACCGCTTCCAGGGCCGGTTTCGCCAGCGTCGCAGCGTCCACGAACCACTGATCGGTCAGGTACGGCTCGATCACCTCCTTTGAGCGATCGCCGTGAGGAACCTCATGGGCGTTGTCGTCGGCGCCGTCATACAGGCCGCGCGTGTCCATCAGCGCCAACACCTGCTTACGGGCGTCGAACCGGTCGAGCCCGTCCAATGACCACAGGTCGATCAGGTCTTGATTGGCCTCACAGTGCTGGCGCAGCACATCCGCCATGCTGTCCTTCTTGCCCTTCTTCGCCTTCATGGGGCCCTCGGCGAACGGCGTGTCGATCCAAAACTCGGGGTCATCAAACAACGAGATCGCAGCGCGGGGGGTCATCACATTGATCATGCGAAGGTTTTGCCGCTTCCCAACCTCGAAATCGTTGAAGTCATGCGCGGGCGTCATTTTCACCGCGCCGGTGCCCTTCTCCGGGTCAGCGTACTCGTCGGCGACGATCGGAATGCGGCGGCCCACGATCGGCAAAATCACATGTTTCCCAACCAGCCCCGTGTAGCGCTCATCCTCCGGATGCACCGCCACCCCGGTGTCGCCGAGCATCGTCTCCGGCCGAGTAGTGGCGACCACCAGATAATCCCGTGTCTCCCACTCGGTCGGTTTGCCATCCTCATTGAACGCGACCGGATGCTCATAGGTTGCGCCGTCCGCCAGCGGATACCGGAAACGCCACAGCTTGCCCTGGTTCGGGCCGGGCTGAACCGTCACCTGCTCCACTTCGAGGTCGGATATCGCGGTTTCGAAATGCGGGTCCCAGTTCACCAAGCGTTTGTCTTTATAGATCAATCCCGTCTTGTACAGCTCCACGAACACCTTCAGCACCGCCCGGCTGAGGCCTTCATCCATGGTGAAGCGGTTGCGTGACCAATCGCAAGAGGCGCCGAGGCGCTGGAGTTGGCCAATGATGGTGTCGCCAGACTCTTCCTTCCAAGCCCACACCTTCTCCAGAAACTTCGCCCGGCCCATCTCCCGGCGGCTCTCATTGCCTTCCTCGGCGAGTTTGCGCTCCACCACCATTTGAGTCGCGATGCCAGCGTGATCTTGGCCGGGTTGCCAGAGGGTGTCGTAGCCTTGCAGACGCTTCCACCGGATCAAAATATCCTGCAGCGTGTTATTGAGCGCATGGCCCATATGCAGCGAGCCGGTGACGTTCGGGGGCGGGATGACGATACAGTAGCTCTCGGCCCCAGGCTTGGCGTTAGCGCCGGCGGCGAAGCACTGCTTCTGCTCCCACATCGCGGCGATGCGGGCTTCCGCCGCCGCCGCGTCGAACGTCTTCGGCATCGTCATGTCGACAACTCGCAGTTCTAAACATCAATGATATAAAAAGCGGCCACACCGCCCTGCTCATGGGGCGGTGTAGCCGCTGTGATCGCGCTGGGAAAGGGCGCCGCCGACCTTAAGATATCGGAAAGCGGGACCGCGTCACTCCTCGCGCCGCACCTTGCTGATCTCCTCGCGCACCAGCTGCTCAACAATGCCGTACAGCTTGTCGTCGAGCCATTTCGCCAGCAGCGGCTGCAAGGTCTCTTGCGCCGCGACGCCCAGATCTTCTTTCGGCGCTTGCGATGCGTTCAAACTCGCCATCACCGCCGCCGTAGCTTTTTCCGCGGTGCGGTCCATCTCCTGCGGCTCCGGATTAGCTTGGCGTGGGGCGGCGGGCTCAACCTCAGGCGCATTGGAAGCCTCCGGCTTCTCACCCGCGCCGACCTCCTCGCCCTCTGTGGCCACCCGCACGAAGGCGCCCGCGACCGAGTCACTAGGCGGCGGCCCCTCTGTGTCATTCGGATCGTAATTGATCGCATCCTTGAGATCGCCTTCGGCGGGAGTGGGCTGATCCACCTCCCCACCGTCATTACGACGGCCCGGCGCCATCTTGGCGTCCTCGTCCATACCCAGCATGATTTTCACACGCGGGTCCGGCTCGCGTCCGGTTGGACCATCGCCGCTCTGAGCCCGCCGCGCCGCCTCACGGCGCACGGCCTTCTCAATCTTCGACAACACCCCGGTGGCGCGCGGAGCAGCGGAAGTCTGGCCTGAAGCAGCCTGATCAACCGCCTTTTTCTCCGGCTCGCTATCCAAATCGCGCGGCAATGGCGGACGGCGGCGCTTTTCTTGGCGGTCGCCACGCTTAGCCTCGGCAGGAGGCGGCGCTGGCGGAAGCTGAGGCTGGGGCTGAGGCGTCGGAGTAACTTCAACCGGCCGCAGCGGAGACGCCGCCGCCTCGGCTTCGCTGGCCGTTTCCTTCTCTTCCTGCTTGACCTCAACCTTCGGCTGCTTATCGGCTGGCTCTTTCGCCTCAACCTTCTTAGGCGGCGCGAGCTCTCCTGCCAGCGCCGCAGCGAAGGCCGCCAACTCAGCCAAGGGTTCGGTGGAGGCAGATGGCTGCCTGACCGGCTCCGGCGCGCTCTCGGAAATGGCCAGATCTTCCGGCGGCCTTGTCTCTTGGATCGCTTCTTGTGGCGCCGCCACCACTTGCGCCTCTCCCCCACCTTGGGCGGAGACTTCCTCCGGCGCTGCTTCCTCGGCGGTGAATTCGGCGATAATTTCCTGAACCGCCGCCTCCTCAACGGCGGGGACGGCGGCCTCCACCATCGCCCGCGCCTCGGGCTCAACCGCGTTGTCCTTTGCTTCCGGCAAAATCGGCGCGGGTGTCCGAACCTCGGACAGGCCCAGATCCAACTGCGGCGCGGCTTCCTCAGAAGCCTCCGCCTGGTCGCTCTCCAGCGTCTCGGCCTCCACCGGCGCCTCGACGTCGTGGTGGTCCTCCTCAAGCGTTCGCAGCAGCCGCCTCAGATTGTCCTGGCTCGGCGGAATCTCAGGGGACGCGGCGGGAACCTCGCGCTGAGGCGACAAAATCCGGTCGCGCGTCGGCTTCGGCGCCGGAGCCGAGGGCGGCTCAACCAGAGCGTCCTCCTCCGGAAGCTCTAGCTCCGAGGCTTGCCGCGCCCGGCGAGCCAACACCTCGGTGGCCTCTTCCTCCGCCCGGCGCTTCTCGCTGTCGACCCAAACATGTCGAATCGAGCGCGCCCGCGCCCCCGCGACCATACGCGCCATCTGATCAGAAGCGGCCGCGTCTCGGCGTTGGGCCCGATCCTCCGGCCGCGCCAGCGCCGCCGCGACACTCGTGACAGCCCGCCGCGTGAGGCGACCTGGGGTCCTTGTCTTGAACCACACCGCCGTATCCTCTGCGCGGCGCGCCTTAATGGCGGCGCGGCGCCGAACCCGGGCCGCATCATGCAGCTCCAAGTCCCGCAGAGCGTTCTCGGCCAACCGCAACAGATTATTTAGCGCGCCCCAGCCTTGTGGAGGCGCAGTCTCGCTGGGCTCGTCGTCCTCGTCCCAAACCGGCCCCTCATCCTCAATCGCGGAGGAAACTGCTGGAGCAACGTCACGGCGCCCGAGACGCAGCGCCGCCCGCCGCGCAGCGACGGCGTCAATTTCCGTCGCCGAGTCATTCTCCTCGGCGATATCAGCACCCTCAGCCGTCTGTGACGCCTCAGCCTTTTCACTAGCGGCGTCAAACAGATCGGCAACCTCCTCCTCGGGCGCCGCCGACGCGTTGAGATCGCCATCCGCGACCATACTGGCGAGCGTTTTCCGGCGCGCCGCGGGCAGATCTCCAGCCGACATCGCCGCATCCGCCATCCGCCGCTGGATCGGGCTAGGGGTTTGTGGCCTGCGAGAGGGGAAGTTCAAAGTATCGGGAGGGGGCGCAATCGTCTTAAGCCCCGCACCAGACGTCTCGGCCTCTTCTTCATCAGATAAGTCTGAAATCGCATCATCAGACTGACGGGGGCCGACGTCGCTCAACAGCTCTTCAGCGTCGCGCAATAATTCCGTGGTGAGGTCGTCCAATTCCCGGCGCAGATCATCCGAGAGCGGGCCATCAATGCCACCACTGTTCAGCCCGCTGCGTAGCCGCCGGCTGGTCTCAATAATGGATCGGCTTGCAGCCGCTTGCTGAGAAAAATTCGCCCCAGAGTTGCGTCCCGCGACGACAAAGCGGCGGATTGAAGCGAGCACCTCATCCATCGACCGCTCGGATTGGTCTAATCCTCCAGCCACGTCCGCCTGCGCGGCGGACGATACTGTCTGTCGGTTTGCCACTCGAAGGGCGCGTCGCCGTAAGTGCGAGCTGTCGTCACGCGCCATAGTTTCCTGGCCGTCCGCCTCTGCGCCGTGATCGGCGCTCTCATTGTGAGGGCGCCGACGCCGGGAGGCGAGCGCACTCAGGGTCTATAATTTGAACGCCACTCAGTATCTTCGCTTTCCGCGAAGCCAGACTCAGGATTCTGAGCTGCCTGGTAATTCGGTCCAGGATTGTACACCTCGGCGTCGAGTCCAAGGTGAGATACAGTCAACAAACCGATCGCGGAAAGCAACTCATATCCTGCGACATATTCGTCACTTTCGGCGTTTACAAGGTTAACCCGCGCATCTAACAGCTCTTGTTCAGCGTCAAGCACGTCCAGCGTGGTCCTCGATCCAACCTTTGCTTCCTCCTGGACCCCTTCGAAGGCGACTTCGTTGGCCCGGATTTGCTGCTTGTTGGATTCGATGCGAGCACGCGAGGACAATAGGTTCTCCCAGGCCACGCCCGCCTGTTCGCGGATCTGCCGGGCGGTGTCGAACAGCTCGGCCCGGCGCTGCGCCGCCAGGGCTTGCGCCTGACGAATATTGCTGCGCAACACGCCGCCCTGGTAGATTGGCACGACGGCTTCAAGCTGGCCGCTGACGCCAAGAGTGGTGTCCTCTTCCGTCAGATCATTCTGAGCGGAAAGGTCACCCACCAAATCCAGGGTAGGAAGCAACCCGCCCTGAGCTTCGCGCACATTGAATGACGCCGCCTCAACCGCTTCCCGCGACGCCTGAATGCTCGGGTGGTTGCGCTCTGCGATGCTCTCAGCCTCCTCCAATGAGGCTGGCAGATCAGGCAACGGCGGCAACGGGGCCAATTCCAGCGGCGCGCCGCCAACTGCGCGGATATAGGATTGACGCGCCTGCCCGAGAACGCCCTTGGCGGTCACGAAGTTGGACTGCGCCTCGGCCAAGCGGGCCTCGGCCTGCGCCACGTCGGTCCGGGTGACCTCGCCAACGTCGAAGCGATCGCGCGCCGCAGTGAGCTGCTGCTTGATCACCGATACGTTGTTAGAGGTCAGGTCGACGTTCTCCTGCGACCGCAACACCTCGACATACGCGCTCACCGCGTTCAACAGCACGGTCTGTTCGGCCTGCACCAGCGAGTTGCGCGCGCTGCGTACCGTGGCGAACGCCTCGTCGACAGCGTTGTCTGTTTGGCCGCCGTCATAGAGGTTTTGGCGAATGGTGGCGCTCACACCGGTGTTTGCGGAGGTGCCGTCAATATTGTCGCCGCCAGGGTCCCCGCTCGCTGCGAGGCCTGTGAAAGCGCGGCCGGTGATGGTTGGGCGCTGACCAGCCCGCGCCTGAGCCACGGTCTCGTCGACGCCGCGCAGCTGAGCGACTGCGGCGTCATATGAAGGATTGTTGCCAATCGCCGTCACCAGCGCGTCCGCCAGCGTCTCAGACGAGGCCGGGGAGGAGGCGATGGCGAGAACGCCGAAAGCCGCGGCGCCCATCAGCGCCCGACGCAACGCGGCGACGCCGCGCTCTTGCTTACTCTTCACAATCTTCATCTCGCGGCGTCCCTCAAAATACGAACTGTTCTTCAGGCTCAAACCCCGGCAGCACCGGAGCCGTAGCATCGAATACGCGGCGCGCGCCAATGGCGCCGCCGGACTTCAGCCAAACGTCGCAACGACCGATTGGGCCGTCCATCACCACCGCCGCCATACGGCCGCCATTGGCAAGTTGATTGGTCAAGGCTGAGACGCTCGCCCCCGCGGCAATCCCGCCATTGACCAAAATGACGTCATATGGCGCATGCGCCGACCGACCCTCAGCCAGAGCGCCCGCCTCTACCATAACATTGTCGACCCGCAGCTCCGTAAGCGTTTGGCCGGCCTGCGCCGCCATCGCTTCGTCGGCCTCCAGGCATACCACAGCCTCGCACATCCGAGACAGCACCGCCGCCGCATAGCCCAAACCGCCGCCGACCACCAAGGCGAACTCGAATGGTTTGGGGTCCAGCGCGTCGACCATCTTTGCGAAGGTGCGCGGATCAAGCTCGAACCGCTTTTCGGCGATTTCCAAATTCTCGCCAATGTAAGCCAACGCCCGCTTCGGCTTCGGCACAAACGCCTCTCGAGGCGCCCATGACATGGCGTCAATCAACTCGATCACGGTCACGTCGGAGGGACGCACCTGGCAATCGACCATATTGCGGCGAGCCGCGTCGAAATCATCGGCGTCGAGTTCGACCGCCATTCCTAACTCCTGATATCGCCCGCACCCCAGCCGCGTTGATTTAGAGTATTCGTCGGCGCTGCTTCAAGCCTCGTCGACGTGGCAATCTGTACGACATTTACAGTTGATGCTTTGCCACAGTCGCCGTAAACGCGCAACGCGCGGCGGCACTCTCCCCCGTCGCGGCGGCCAACCGTTGCATGCGGCTCACGTCATATTAGCCGAAACGGGCCATTTCTCGGCCAAAGCGCGTAAAAATCCGGCCTCAAGCGCTGAAGGGGGCGGTGGGTCGAAGCACCTGCAAGCCGTAAGACTATCAGGCCCCATCCACCAATGGAACCGCCGCCGTACAGCATCTAGCACCGTCTCCGCCGACCAATCACCATACCCGAACAGCTTGGCCGCAGCTATAAACACCGCCCATCGCTCCTCATCAGCCGCAGTCTCCGCTATGGCCTCCACCCGCAGGCCCGACGGATCGATGGCGAGGCCGGCGGCCGCCAAGCGTGGCCAATCAAAACTCTCGCCTGGATCGATCTTTCGGCCTGGGGCGACGTCGGAATGCCCCAGCACCCGCTCGGGCGAGATCCGCCACCGCGACATCAACGCCTGAAGCAACCGCTCTAACGCAACATATTGCGCCTCAGGATAGGGAGCCAACTCTCCCCGCCTGCCAGCTTCATCCGCAGATAGCGGCCCTGGATGCGCCAACTCGACGCCGATTGATTGGCTGTTGACATCCTCCCGCCCCGCCCAGGACGCAGCGCCAGCGTGCCACGCCCGAGATCGCTCAGGCACCATTCCGAAAATCCGACCACTTTCGTCAATCAGGTAGTGTGCGCTCACCTCGGCGGCGGGGTCGCGCAACCGAGCCAAAGCAGCCTCCGCGCTCACCATTCCGGTGTAATGCAGCACCACCATATCCGGCGCTGCAACGCCGCGACGGGGGCCGGCATTCGGGCTCTGGCAAACCTCTATATCCCCCAGGGCGAAATCCCGCTCTATGCAAGAGTTCATCATCGCGCCTTCAGTTTCCCGAGAGTCCGGCGTCCAAAACCGAACCAAGCCGCCTACACGGCGTATCACCGCTTACGGAAGTAATGCCCGTCAATGTCGATGATCGTGGGGGTCGAGTCAGAGCCAATCAGCACCCGCGCGGGAAACCGCGCCACCCCCCCAGTGAAAAACTTTAACATCACACTTGGCCCGTTGACCCGATAGGCCCCTTCGGCCGCGTTGTCGTCTTCATCATCCCCGGCGAAAAACATGCCGTCGTTCTGAAAGGTTGCACGGGTGATCTGGACCTCCCGGCCGTCCGCCCCGACCGCCAAGCTCAAGGCCGGACCGCCGTCAAGCTCCAGCTTGCCTTGCAGATCAACCAGTTGCAGATCCCTCACCGGCCGCAGCCGGGTCATCGCGACGCCAAGCCCGTCCGGAAAGATCTCCAGATTCCAGGACGTGGTTTCACGCCCCTCGTTTTCGCCTGGCGGCCATTCGATCACCAGCCTATCGCCGTCACGCCGCCAAACGCCCACCCGCCGCTCGCCATCTCCCATCAACGCCAAGGCGGCGCCGCCAGGGTCCAGAGTGAGTTGAAACGCGTTCGACAGCGCACGGCTGGCGCGGCTCGGGGCGGGCGAAACATCCACCGATCCCAAGGCCTGTCCCAAATACGTCTCGAACGCACGCGGAGCAGGCGCATCCTCGGCGACGCTCTCACCCAACCTCGGTTGCGGCGCAACCACCCGTGTGGTGGAGCTGGGGATCTCTGATGGCGTCGGCGCAGCCCCCGCAATCTCACTGGGAACCGGCCGCGAGGAAGCGACGCGCGCAGCGGCGCCCTCGCCCTGTGACGCCACATCCGGCGCCGCAGCATCCTGATCCGGCGCTTCCACCACGGCGGGTGGCGGCGCTGGGATAGAAGCCACAGCCGTCGGGGCGGCTTCCTGGGGCGGCTTCACCGGCTCCGCCTCGGCGGCGGCGAGCGCCGAAGGCGGCTCATCATCCTCTTCATCATCACCCAGGCCCAAGTCCGGCAACAAGTCGGAGAGGCTGAAGCCGTCATCCTCTTCCTCGATAGCCTCCTCGGCCTCCTCCGGCGCTAAGTTCGCAACCGGTGGCAGCGCCGCCCCGCTCAACCTTTGGGCTTGGGCGACAATCCGCTGCCCGGCGGTCAGACCACTCAAATCAGGCCCCGCTGCTTCAGTGTCGGCGGCGACCAAACGGTCCTTGCTGTCCAGCGCCGCTTGACCACCAGCGCCCTCCTGCAACGGAACCTTCGCCACCGGATCGAATTTTGGCGGCGGGGGCGCAGTCACCGTCACTTGGCCACTCGCCGCACGAACGCCACCCGCGACCTTGCGGACCAATTCTTCAGCCATGGCGCGATTAAAACGGTTGGTCGGCGCGATATAGACCGCCTCCGCCGGCGCAAAGCCCGCCGCTAACGCCTGCGCCGCATGGGCGCGCCAAAACACTGCGCTGAGCTTATTGTCGACGCTTTGAAAAATCAGCAGATGGCCGCGTTCACCCCACAGGTCGACCGCCAGTTCGAATTGCACACCGCCGCTGTCCAGCGCCAAGATGGCCGCCACCTGATTGGGATCGACCGCCTCTGCGCTCGACGCCAACCGAACGATCATGGTCGGTGCGTTCGGATCGGAAGTTGATTTCGCCCCGATCAGCTTGCGCTCTTCAGCGACCCAAAACGCCGCCCATGTTTCAGGCAGCTCCGCTGTGAAGGCCTCGGTCGTAACCGGCTTCAACACCGGCGCCGCCTGAGCGGAGAACGCGACGGCGCCAACGCTCAACATCGCCGCCAAACCCAACCTGACGCCCATCACCGCGCCGCCCATACGCTTATTCATCGTATTTAGACCCCGCACTTCCGCCCAAATGGGTCGCCTCGCCAGGATCAACGCCCGTACGCCACCCTAATTCACCCTACGTCCGCAACGTTGGTATCCTCGGCGACAGTATCCGAGCAATTGATCAAGGCGAAGTCATAAAACGCCAGATCCCCCCAGTCGCCCGGCTACGGGAGAATTAACAACAACTCAGGGGCGATTTCGTGTCCTCGGCCGGGTCGTGCGCGATGGTCGCGCCGCTGTGTCGTCGGCGCCATCAGCCCCAGGGTCCGGCGCGCCTGGCCCTGCCGGGTTATCCCGCGCCGCCCGCGCCCGGCGCTCTCTCGCCGCCGGCGTCTCCACCTCCAAGCCGAGCTGCTCCCGCATCACTGCGGCGCGCACCTCCTCCACCGCTCCCGGCGGTAGCTCACCGAGCCTGAACGGACCATAACCGATGCGGATCAGGCGGTTCACGGTGAAGCCAAGCGCCTCCAGCGCGCGGCGGATCTCACGATTTTTACCTTCCTTCAAACCCAGCGTGACCCAGGCGTTGGCGCCCTGCTGGCGTTCAAGCGCCGCCATCATCGGCTGAAACCGCTCACCGTCGACGGTCATGCCCTGCTCCAATGGCCGCAAGGACGCCTCGGTCGGCCGACCATGCAGCCTCACGCGATAGCGTCGCAACCATGCGGTTTTCGGCAGCTCCAGCCGCCGTTTCAGTTCGCCGTCATTGGTCAGCAGCAGCAAGCCTTCGGAGGTCAGGTCCAACCTCCCGACTGTCACCACCCGAGGCAAACCGGGTGGAAGATGATCGAAAATCGTGTCGCGGCCCTTCTCGTCGCGGGAAGAGGTCACGAGGCCGTTCGGCTTATGATAACGCCACAAGCGCGGCGGCTCCGGCTCGGCGAGCGGACGGCCGTCAACGAGAATCGCATCCCCTGGCCCGACGGTCACCGCCGGTGTGCTGAGCCGCTCGCCGTTAAGCGTCACTCGTCCCGCTTCGATCATCCGCTCCGCGTCGCGGCGGGAGGCCACCCCAGCGCGCGCCAGCACCTTGGCGATTCGCTCCGCACGCGCGGGCGCAGGCTGGGCGGGCGCCCGTTCGGAAGCAGCCGTTGCAGTGGGCGCAGAGGCAGGCTCGCGCCGCCCACCCTGAGGAGCAGCGGCGCGCGGCGCCTTTTTTTCGCCTTTTCCGCGCGTTGGCCTATTATCGGGTTTGTTTGTCATCGCCATCTACGTAAACCGCCCCACCGCGCAGCGCTAGCGTCAGCGTCACGTGGTCGTGTCGCTATTCCGAGTATCACATGCCGCCGTTTGTGTTTGCTGACCCAGCCTCGCCCTCGCCATCAGTGGCGCCGCGCACCACGCTGCGCCTCAAGCGCCTGAGCGCCCGCGCCTTCAACGAGGATGATTGGCCGCTGATCCTCAAGCTGCAAACCGATCCGCGCTCAGGGCCATGGCTGCGCGGCGCACGCCCAGTCGCCGCCGAGGCCCGCAGCCGAGCGATCGCCTTCGCTTTCGCCGAGAATTGGCGGCGCGACGGCTACGGCCCGCATCTGCTGCTGCTGGACGACACCCCGATCGGTTATGCTGGCGTGCGCCGCTCCA
>JAHQVS010000326.1 GCA_019634215.1 Paracoccaceae bacterium
GCCGCGCCGTTCGGGCCGCGAAACACGATCGGGCAGCCCATTTGGCCGCCGGACATATACAGCGTCTTCGCCGCAGAGTTGAGGATCTGGTCAATCGCCTGCATCGCGAAGTTGAAGGTCATAAACTCGACAATCGGCCGCAGCCCGGCAAAGGCGGCGCCGACGCCAAGTCCGGCGAAACCATGCTCCGTGATCGGGGTGTCGATCACCCGCTTCTCGCCGAATTCGTCCAGCAACCCTTGGGTGATTTTATAGGCGCCCTGATATTCGGCGACCTCCTCGCCCATCACGAACACTTCAGCGTCCCGGCGCATTTCCTCCGCCATGGCGTCACGCAGCGCCTCGCGGACGGTTTGCGTGACCATCTCGGTCCCCTCGGGAACCTCCAACTCAGGCGCAGCGGCGGGCGCCGCCGCCGCCGACGCCGCCACAACCGGCGCGCCGCCGGCGCCGTTGCTCGCTGGCGCGGGGCTCGGCGCTGGAGCAGGGGAGGGCGCGGCGGCGGAGGCCGAGGCGTCTTCGCCTTCCTCCAGCAACAGCGCGATCGGGGTATTGACCTTCACCCCCTCGGCCCCTTCGGAGATCAGCAGCTTGCCGATCACCCCTTCATCGACCGCCTCGACCTCCATGGTCGCCTTGTCGGTCTCAATTTCTGCAATCACGTCTCCAGCGGAGACCTTGTCTCCCTCGGCGACTGTCCATTTCGCCAGCTTGCCCTCCTCCATGGTCGGAGAAAGCGCCGGCATCAGCACTTGAATTGGCATGGTTGTCCGTCCGTGTTGCGCGGCCTCCGGCGCGGGCCGCGACGGCGCGTCGCGACGCTCGCCGGACACGGCGCGATTAAGCGGCGTAAATGTCGGTCCAAAGCTCTTCGACGGCGGGTTCCGGGCTCTCCAAAGCAAAATCAGCCGAGGCGTTGACCCGGGACTTCACCTCGCGGTCGATCGCCTTCAGATCGTCCTCCGAGGCGTGCCCAGCGCTGACCAGCATCTCGCGCACATGCTCGATCGGGTCGCGCTCCGAGCGCATCTTCTGCACTTCGTCGCGGGTGCGGTACTTCGCTGGGTCCGACATTGAATGGCCGCGATAGCGGTAAGTCTTCACTTCTAGGATCACCGGCCCGTCGCCGGCCCGGCATTTCGCCACCGCCCGCTCTCCAGCGTCCTTCACCGCCAGCACGTCCATACCGTCGACCTGCTCGCCTTCGATCCCGAACGGCACCCCGCGATGGTACAGCTCCTGATAGTTGGCGGTCGACCGCTCCTGGCTGGTGCCCATGGCGTAGATGTTGTTTTCAATCACAAAGATCACCGGCAGCTTCCAAAGCGAGGCCATGTTGAAGGTCTCATAGACCTGCCCCTGGTTGGCGGCGCCGTCGCCGAAATAGGTCAGCGCCACCTGGTCATTGCCGCGATATTTGTTGGCGAAAGCCAGCCCGGCGCCCAGCGGCACCTGAGCGCCAACGATGCCATGCCCGCCGTAGAACGCCTTCTCGCGGCTGAACATATGCATCGAACCGCCCTTGCCCTTGGAGTAGCCCCCCTCGCGCCCGGTCAGCTCCGCCATCACCCCATTGGGGTCCATACCGCAAGCCAGCATATGGCCATGGTCGCGGTAGGAGGTGATCACCTGATCCTGCCCCTCACGCACGGCCGCTTGCAGGCCGACGACCACAGCTTCTTGGCCGATATAGAGGTGGCAGAAACCGCCGATTTTCCCCATGCCGTACAGCTGACCGGCTTTCTCTTCGAAACGACGGATCAGCAGCATGTCACGGTAATAACCGAGCAGTTCGTCCTTTGACGTATTGGCGTGGGACGTGGCAGGACCGTCCATCATCGCGCTTCCTCCAAATCTCAGAGAGTTTCGGGAACCATAAGGGGGGATTTCGCACAGAGCGAGGCTCACTTCACAGAGTTAACGTCTCGAACTCTGGGAGCGAGTTTTTCAGGGCGCAGTTACAGGACAGTTGTAAGTCAGGGAATGGATTTCGGCCAGGGTGTGGCCAATTCATCGCGCCCTTGAGGGGGCCGGCCGAATGGATCAATCGGCGTCGACAATCAAAACGTCCCGAGGGTGAGCAACGCCATGCACCGCACGCAGCCGCTCCTCCAGCAATTCAGCGTCAATTTCGGGCCCGCGCAACGCCGCCGCCTTCGCCGCAAGCGCCGCCTTTTCCGTCTCCAGAGCGGCGACCTCCCCCTGGAGCAGCGAGATGTCGGCCTCCAACGCCGGCATTTTCAGTCGGCCATTCTCACCGAAATAGGCGTCCACCGCAAACGCCACCAACCCCGCCGCCAGCGAGGTCAGGAAGAACAGATCTAACGTTGTTGAACGCCGCATTATTTCGGTCCGCGCCATCTACATCCAAGTAAATGGCACAGACAAAACTGGAAGTAAATCCAAGATATCTGTTACGAAGCAGCGCGAAGCACCTGCTTACCAGCGTAAACAGCAACATCTCCCAGCTCTTCTTCAATACGGAGCAACTGATTATACTTTGACAGCCGGTCTGAACGAGCCAAAGAACCAGTTTTGATTTGCCCGCAATTGGTCGCCACTGCAAGATCCGCGATAGTGGAGTCCTCGGTCTCGCCGGAACGGTGCGACATCACAGCCGTGTAACCCGCCCGATGCGCCATATCCACGGCTTCCAGCGTCTCTGACAAGGTGCCGATCTGGTTGACCTTCACCAGGATCGAATTGCCGACCCCGCGCGTGATTCCGTCCTGCAACCGCACCGGGTTGGTGACAAACAGATCGTCGCCGACCAATTGGCACTTATCGCCGATCTGATCGGTAAGAGTCTTCCAGCCGTCCCAATCATCCTCGGCCAGGCCGTCTTCGATCGAGATGATTGGATATTTCGCGATCAGGTCGCCGTAATAGCTGGCCATCTCACCCGCGCTCAGCACCTTGCCTTCGCCAGCCAGATGATAAGAACCGTCCTTGAAGAACTCAGTGGAGGCCGAGTCCAGCGCCAGATACATATCCTCGCCCGGCTTGTAGCCCGCCGCTTCGATCGACTTCATGATGAAGTCCAACGCCTCGGTGGTGGAGGCGAGGTTCGGCGCGAACCCGCCTTCGTCGCCGACATTGGTGTTATGACCCGCCGCCTTCAGTTCTTTCTTGAGCGTGTGGAACACTTCCACGCCCATCCGCAGCGCCTCCGAAAATTGCTCGGCGCCGACCGGAATGATCATAAATTCTTGAATGTCGATCGGATTGTCCGCATGCGCGCCGCCGTTGATGATGTTCATCATCGGCGCCGGCAACACCCGCGCCGCCGCGCCGCCGACATACCGATACAGCGGAAGCCCGACGCTCTCCGCCGCCGCCTTCGACACCGCCAGCGAGACGCCCAGAATGGCGTTGGCGCCGATCCGGCCCTTGTTTGCGCTGCCGTCCAACTCAATCATCGCCCGGTCGATGCGCGCCTGATCCGTCGCGTCGATCCCCGCCAGAGCGTCGAACAGCTCGCCGTTCACCGCCTCGACCGCTTGCGTCACGCCCTTGCCGAGGTAGCGCGCGCCGCCGTCGCGCAGCTCCACCGCCTCATGCGCCCCGGTCGAGGCCCCCGACGGCACGGCGGCACGGCCCAGGCTGCCATCCTCCAGCAACACATCGACCTCCACAGTCGGATTGCCCCGGCTGTCGAGGATCTCGCGGCCAGTCACATCAATAATCGCGCTCATGGCGGTCTCTCCTGAAATTGACGCGCCCTGATGTATCGAATGCGCGGCGCGGGCGCAAAGCCGAACCGCGAGCAGGTTTCGCGCTTTCTGAGCGGGGAGGGGGATCAGCCCTGTCCCGAGTTCCGCTTCAGGGGCCTCCCATACAGCTCTAAACGGTGGTCCACCAGTTCATAGCCCAGCTTTTCCGCCACCCGCCGCTGCAGCCGCTCAATTTCCTCATCGACGAACTCCACGACCTCGCCCGTCGTCAAATCAATCAAATGATCATGATGCTCGCGTTCGGCGTCCTCATAGCGTGAGCGCCCGTCGCGAAAATCCAATCGTTCTAAAATTCCGGAGTCCTCAAACAGCTTCACCGTCCGGTATACCGTCGCGATCGAAATGCGCGGGTCGATCACAGAGGCGCGCCGGTGCAGCTCCTCCACATCCGGATGGTCGTCCGACTGCTCCAACGCGCGCGCCACCACGCGCCGTTGCTCGGTCATCCGCAACCGCCGCTCCTCGCAGCGCTTGATGATGCCTGTGTCACCCATCTTCCGCCCTCATCTACTATTGTTTTTCTTGTTGTTTCTCTTCCGCCTTCACCGCCGCCCACAACGCTTCCATCTCCGCGAGATCCGCCTCGGACGCCGTGCGCCCTTCAGCGGCGAGGCGCTGTTCAATATAGCGGAACCGGCGGGAGAATTTCGCATTCGCCGCCCGCAAAGCGGTCTCCGGGTCAATATTGAGATGGCGGGCCACATTCGCCATGGCGAACAGCAGATCCCCGAACTCCTCGGCCACGCGCTGCGGCGATTCGCCCTGATCCCGCGCCTCGACCAGCTCCGAGGTCTCCTCGGCGACCTTGTCCAACACCTGCTCAGGATTGTCCCAATCGAACCCGACCCGCGCCGCACGCTTTTGCAGCTTCACCGCGCGGAGGAGGGCGGGCAGGCCGGCCGGCACGTCTTCAAGCAAGCTCGGCGGTCCGGCCTCGCCCTTGGCGGCGCGTTTCGCCTCCCGTTCCGCCGCCTTGGCGCCCTCCCAATCAAAACTGTCGGCGCCGTCGAACACATGCGGATGGCGCCTCACCATCTTATCGCTCACCGCCACCGCGACGTCGTGAAAATCAAATTTACCGCCCTCATCGGCGATTTGAGCATGATACACCACCTGAAGCAGCAGATCGCCGAGTTCATCCCGCAAATCAGCCATATCGCCGCGCTCGATCGCGTCCGCCACCTCATAGGCTTCTTCGATGGTGTAGGGCGCGATGCTGTCGAAGCTCTGTTGTAGATCCCAAGGACATCCACCATCCGGGTCTCTCAAGCGCCGCATAATCGCGATTAACCGATCCAACCCTTTGCTCTCGTCCTGGATCAGTTTTGGGTCCCAAGCGCGCTGTTGCGTTGTGCGTTCCTCAACCATCAGCGCGCTCCTTCGATGCAGGCCCGGTAACCAGAATTATGTTAAAAATGATGGTTATTGCGCCGCCAAAGCGCCAGCTCCTGGCGCGATCGGCCCAAACCGCTTCTCAAAGCGCCCGCGCTGCAATGGCGTCAGCCTTGCCCTCAGTGAGATGCCGCCGACAAGATCGTCACGCGCCAAAACACAGCCATTCTCATAGAGCCAAGCCAACGCCTCGCCGTCCTCCGGCGCCAAGGTCAAATTAACCTCTTCGGCGTCATGAGTCAGACGCAGCTCGATACGCCGCATCAACTCAGCCACACCGTCGCCGTCTCGCGCTGAGAGGCATACGGCGTTCTCATCGCGTGCAGCCTCGTTCATCGCCGAAACCCGCGCGCTGTCATCCAAGGCGTCCAGCTTGTTGCGCGCCTCGATCAACTGCTCCAAAGCGGGATCGGCCACCCCAAGCTCCCGCAGCACCCCGATCACGTCGCCACGCTGCGCATCCGCATCCTCGCTGGAGACGTCGCGCACATGCACGATCAGGTCCGCCACCAACACCTCCTCCAGCGTGGCGCGAAACGCCGCGACCAACTGGGTCGGCAGATCGGAGATAAAGCCCACGGTGTCGGCGATGATCGCCTTGGTCCCATCCGGCAGCCGGATGGCGCGCATGGTCGGGTCTAGCGTGGCGAACAACATGTCCTCAGCCAACACTTCGGCTGAGGTCAGCCGGTTGAACAGCGTCGACTTGCCAGCGTTGGTGTAGCCGACCAGCGCCACCATTGGATACGGCGCCTGAGTGCGGGCCTTACGATGCAAGCTGCGGGTGCGCACCACCTTCTCAAGGCGCGACTTCAGCTGAACGATCCGATCATTCAGCGCCCGGCGGTCGGCCTCGATCTGCGTCTCGCCCGGCCCGCCCAGAAAGCCGACGCCGCCGCGTTGCCGCTCCAGATGGGTCCAGCTGCGGACCAAACGGCCTTTCTGATACTCCAGATGAGCGAGCTCCACTTGCAGCTCACCCTCTCGGGTCTGCGCGCGATCGCCAAAGATCTCCAGAATCAGTCCGGTGCGGTCGAGCAGCTTGACGTTCCAAGCCCGCTCCAGATTGCGCTGCTGTATCGGGGTCACCAACCCGTCGATCACCACGAGATCAACTTCCAGCAGTGCGATGCGGCCCCCGAGCTGATCGACCTTGCCGCTGCCGAACAGCGTCGCGGCCCGAGGCGCGTTCAGCGGAGTTGTCTCCGCCGCCGCGATCTCAACATCAAGGGCCTGAACCAGCCCGACCGCCTCTTGCAAACGCGCATCGGCGGTTCGCTCTGCGCGGGAGTCGCGCGCCAACACCGGATGAATAACCAGAACCCGCGTCACGCGACCCCGCTTTTCTGTCAAATCTCGCGACTATCGCGCCGCTGGCGGAGCCGCCTCATCGCCCTCATACAAGTTGATTGGCTGCGTCGGCATGATCGTCGAAATCGCATGTTTATACACCAACTGCGATTGCCCATCTCGCCGCAACAGCACGCAAAAATTATCAAACCATGTCAAAACACCTTGAAGTTTCACGCCATTCACAAGAAAAACCGTAACCGGTATCTTGTTCTTTCGCACATGATTTAAGAAGGCGTCTTGGAGGTTTTGTCGTTCGGAGGACATGTTATTCTTCTTTTCTGTTGTTTGCGGCGCTTCCAAACTCGTCGGACAGGAAAACGCCGCGCCTTTTTTTGGTGCCAGCTTCCCTATGGCGAGCCCACTCCATCTCGCCGGGAAACGCTCTTGGTCGCACACCCTCGAAGCGCGGCCCCTCTCACACCGCCGCGCCCCTAAACCGCACTTCCACGCGCCTATCACCCGCGTTCCGACTACTAACGCCCCGAGTTAGCCCACGTCAAAAGAACTCCAAGCTGACTCGAAATAAATCTTCCACCTTCTTCACATCTCGTTTTAGAGCGAAAACGACCACCATATCGCCCGCTTCGATGGTCAAATCTCCCTGTGGCCGCTTTAACGTTCCGCCGGAGAGCACCGCTCCCACCATTGATCCGCCGGGCATTTCGACGTCGCGCAACCGCCGTCCGGCCATAGGAGAGGTGGGCAGCACCTGCGCCTCAAACACCTCGCCCTCGCCGTCGCGCAAGCTATAAAGCGCGCGAATCCGGCCCCGGCGCACATGGCGCAAAATCGTCGACACCGTGGTGGCGCGCGGGTTCACAAACGCATCGATCCGCAAGCGGCCGGCCAGAGGCGCGAACGCCGGCGAGTTGGTCAAAGCCAACGCACGCGGGCACCCCATCTCCTTCGCAAGCGCGCCGCACAGCACGTTGACCTTGTCGTCCTGCGTCAAGGTCACCACCGCTTGCGCCTCGGCGACATTGGCCTCGTTCAGAATCTCCCCATCCAGGCCGTCGCCATGAATGACAATGGTGCGCTCCAGCTTCTCCGCCGCCGCCTCGGCTCTAGCGCGGTCCAGCTCGATCAGCTTGGCCCGCGCGCCCGAGCGCTCCAGCTCTCCAGCGACCTGCACGCCGATATTGCCGCCGCCGATCAGAACCACCCGCGCCGCCGACTCGGCCGATTGCCCGATCAGCCGCAAGGTGCGGTCGACATGGCTCTCGTCCGCAATGAAATACACCTCGTCGCCCGTGAACAACTGATCGTCGCCGGTGGCGCTGCGCAACGTCCCGCCGCGCACATAGGCGACGATGGTGGCGCGCAGATCAGGAAACAGTTCGGTGAGCTGGCGCAGCGGCGTATTAGTGATCGGACAGTCCTCGGGCAGCCGCGTGCCGACCACCCGGGCGCGCCCATCCAGGAACGGCGCGCTATCAAACGCCGAAGGCGACCCCAACCGCCTCAGCACCACCCGCGCCACCTCGATTTCCGGGGAGATCACTACGTCGATCGGCATATGGTCACGGCGGAACATGTCGCTCCACTGCGGCTGAAGATATGCTTGGCTGCGCACGCGGGCGATCTTACGCGGCACCTCAAAGATGGTGTGCGCCACTTGGCAAGCGACCATGTTGACTTCGTCTGAATGCGTCGCCGCGATCAACATGTCTGCGTTGCGCGCGTCCGCCAGATTCAGCGTGTCCGGATGCGAGGCGTAGCCAACCACGCCGCGTACATCCAAAGTCTCGGAAATCTTGGAGATGAGCGACTCCGACAGGTCGATCACCACCACGTCGTTGCTCTCAGAGGCGAGGTGCCGGGCGATCTGATACCCGACTTGCCCCGCCCCACACACAATTACACGCATCGCAAACGCCGCCTATCCAGGGCGCCCGTCCGCTCAGCCATCCTCCACCAGTTCATTGACATGAACCGCCAGCCGGGCGCCACGACGGCTGCTCGTCACCACACCCAGCGATTTCAACTTGCGGTGCAGCGCCGAACGCTCCATCCCGACAAACTCCGCCGTGCGCGAAATATTGCCGCCGAACCGGTTGATTTGCGCGATCAGATACTCGCGCTCAAACGCCTCCCGCGCCTCCCGCAACGGCAGGCTCACCAACGAGGCGTCCAGCGCACCGGAACCACCCTCGAAACCGCCGCCGGTGATCTCCGAAGGCAGATCTTCAGCCGTCAGCGGCTTGTCGCCGACAACATTGTCAGTCCCGCGCAAGATCAGCATGCGCTCAATGGTGTTTTTGAGCTGGCGCACGTTGCCCGGCCAGCTATAGGCCTGCAACGCCGCGATGGCGTCCGGCGCGAAGCTACGGGGCGACAATCCCTGCTCGCGGTTCAGCACCCCGACGAAATGCTCGATCAGCGCCGGAATGTCATCCCGCCGCTCCGCCAGCGCCGGGGCCTCGATCGGCACCACGTTCAAGCGATGATAGAGATCCTCACGGAACCGGCCGGAAGCAATCTCGGCTGTCAGGTCGACAGTGGTGGCGCTGACGATCCGCAAATCCACCCGCACCGTCGCCGCGCCGCCGACACGGGTGAAGCTCTGATCGACCAGCACCCGCAAAATCTTCGATTGCGTGCCCAACGGCATGTCGGCGACTTCGTCGAAGAACAACGTGCCGCCATGGGCTTTTTCAAACAAGCCGGAAGTCGGGGCGCCGTCGCGCTCCTCGCCGAACAGCACACGCTCCATCTCGTTTGGCTCGATCGAGGCTGAATTCACCACCACGAACGGCCCGTCGGTGCGCTTGGAGTTGGCGTGCATGTAACGCGCCGCAATCTCCTTGCCGGAGCCCGCGCCGCCGGAAAGC
>JAHQVS010000032.1 GCA_019634215.1 Paracoccaceae bacterium
GCCGAGCCTGGGGGCGCATTCGATCATCCGTGCAGCGGGCGCCCCTTTGGGGTTGGCGTTGACGCTGGCGACCCTTGGCGCTGTCGCCTGGGCGACATTGGCGTTGGAGCGTCGCCGCCATGGGGCGTTGGCGGCGGCGCGGGATACAGGATCACTCTGGGCGGGGCCGTGGTCGTTAACTTTCGGCGCCCTGGCTTTGGCGGCGGTGGTGGTCGCCACCTTTGTGATCCTCGGGCGGCCTTGGGGGATCACCTCGGCGTTTCCGCTTTGGGGGGTGAAGATCCTCGATGGCGTGGGGGTTCCCATCGGCGAATGGAACGGTTGGAGCGAGCGGCGGATTGACGCCTCCGTATTCGCCAATTCCACCAGTGTGATGAATTTCGGGGTGATGCTCGGCGCCCTCGCCGCCGCAGGCTTGGCGGGGCGGTTTGCGCCGGTGTGGCGGCTGTCAGCACGGGATGTCGGTACGGCGATCATCGGCGGCTTGATGATGGGGTACGGCGCCCGCCTCGCCTATGGCTGCAATATCGGCGGATTTATCGGCGGCGTGGTTTCCGGCAGCCTGCATGGCTGGTGGTGGTTGCTGTTTGGCTATCTCGGCAGTGGCGTCGGTGTGCGGCTAAGGGCCTGGATCGGTATGGATCCGCCGCTAGACCCCCCTTCGCCAGCGCCAACGGTTCAACCGGCATGATGGAGAGGAAGGTTCTGATATGAAAAGGTTCTTTGTGGTTCTTGCGGCAGCGCTGCCCCTATATGGCGCTGTTCTGGCCGACTCGATCGCCCCCAGAGAGGGCTGGGCGGTGCACAAAACGTCTCACGCTCACGCCGAGCTTTTTGAGCGTCTGAAGCAGGCGGTGAAGGCCGAAGGGCTGATCATCGTCACCCGCGCCGGCCCGACCAAGGCCGCCAGAAATCGTGGGATTGAGATCCCCGAGAACATGGTCGTCGGCGTTTACAATAACGACTTCGCCGTGCGAGCGCTGAACCTGTCCGCCGCAGCGATGATCGAAGCGCCGATCCGGTTTTACCTCACCGAGGACAGCGATGGCGGTGCGACGCTGTCCTACAAAACCCCAAGCCATGTGTTTGCGCCCTATTTCGTGCAGGGCGGTGACGATCTCCGCGCCTTGGCGGCGGAGCTAGATGGGAAATTCGCCGCGATCGCCGAGAGCGCGGCGGGGAAATAAGATTATCGGGTGAGAGGCGATCAAGGCATAGCGTTTCGCTTCACGGAAACCGAAACCAATGATCTTCCGGCGCCAAGCAAACGGCGTCGGAGCAAGCCTGGACCGTCAGCCGCACCGCCGTGGCCGCCTCGTCCTTCAACACCGCCACCAGCTCGGCGTCGCCTTCAATCAGGGCCAGCGGTTCGTCCTGAAAGCCGAGTGTGCGTGTGACGGGCTCCGGATAGGCGACGTCCTCAATCGAGTCGCCCATGAGTTCGATTGGAATCAGTTCCTCTTGCAGCGTTTCATGCGCGTTGAGGTGCCAGCCTTCCGCCAACTGCAGCGAGATCCGCAGCAACTGCCCCTCTCGTGTTGCCGCCACCCAGACTTTTCCTCGGGAAGCCGGGCGCGCGAGGCCGCTTTCGCCCTCTTGCAGGATCGCCGCCGCCCGCTGAGCCGTAGTGCGCTCGATGGGGCGCTCCGCCATCCGCCCAGACAGTTCCGCCAGCAGCCGCAGTGCGCGTTCCTCGTTCTCCAGCCCTTCTCTGCGATGGGATAGCTTGGCGAATAGCTCCAGCGCCGAGGACTCCGCCGCAGGCGTCGCACCGTCATCTTGTTCGTAGCTGGGGCCGAGCGGCCCGTCCGCCTCCGCCATTTTCAAGCGTCCGACTCCATCGTCGAAACGCGCAGCAATCTCCACCGCTAGCCCATCCGCTCGGTCAGCCCAGGGAGAGTCAGGCTGCGCGTCGGCCAGCGCCAATGCGGCCAGCCCCATCCAGGCGTAATCGTCAAGTTTGCCTGGTAGATCGGCGACCTTTTCCGCCGTGTACAGCCGCTGTAGCCCGTCACCCTCGCGCCATAGCCGCGCCCAGATCGCTTTACCGGCGCGCTTCGCCGCGTCAAGATATCGCGGTTCGTCGAGCGCGGTGCCCCCAATCACCAGGGAGCGGATCATCAGCCCATTCCAACCGGCGATGATTTTCTCGTCGCGCAACGGTCGGGGGCGGTTCTCTCGTGCGGCCCGCATTCGCTCTAGCAGCGGATCGAGCGTGGCAAAATCCACCTCTGCCTCTAGCGGAAGATGCGCGACGGGCCCTGTCTCCAGCGTCGGCGGCTCTGTGAGGCCAAGCGAGTCGATCACGGGCGGTGAGGCATCCCCGAGAACAGCCGTGGCCTGCTCCGTTGACCATGTGTAGAATGCGCCTTCCGCCCGCTCTCCGGCGAAAGGGGTATTAGGCAACCCAAGGCTGTCTGCGTCCTCGGCAGCGTAAAATGCCCCATCCGGGGCGATCATATCGCGCAAGACATAGTCGAAGGCGCGCCGCGCGGCGCGGGCGTAGCGTTCCTCCCCCGTGGCTTGCCAAGCCTCAACGAAGGATTGACTGAGAAGCGCTTGATTATAAAGCATCTTCTCGAAATGCGGGGTGCGCCAGTTCGGGTCTACGGCGTAGCGATGGAACCCGCCGCCGACATGATCGTGAATCCCGCCAGCGGCGATAGCGTCCAGCGTTAGCCGTACTATCTCCAGCGCCTCCTCCGAGCCGGTGCGCCGCCAATGATCCAACAGGAATAGCAGATGGGTCTCTTGCGGAAATTGCGGCCCGATCCCGAAGCCGCCCTCCAGGTCATTATGGCTTTCCGCCAGAGCCCGCAGCGCCAGAACGCGCACCGCGCCATCGATGGTTTCAGCAGCGGCGCGCTCAGTTGAGTAGTCTCGGATCGCGGTCGAGAGCTGACCTGCCGTCCGCTTCACCTCGTCGCGCTGCTGCTCCCAGGCCTGGGACACCGCCGTCAACACGTTCTGAAACATATCCTTTGGATAATAGGTGCCGGCGTAGAACGGTTCACCCTCAGGCGTCAGCCACACCGAATTCGGCCAGCCGCCGCGCTGGGTCAGGAACAGGGTGGCGAGCATATAGGTTTGGTCGATGTCCGGCCGTTGCTCGCGGTCAACCTTTACGGCGATGAAATCACGGTTGAGCAGCCCGGCGGTTTCCTCGTCGTCAAAACTCTCTTCTTCCATCACATGGCACCAGTGGCAGGTGGCGTAGCCGACTGAGAGGAAAATCGGCTTTCCCTCCGCCTGCGCCGCCGCTAGCGTCTCGGGCCCCCAAGGGCGCCAATCGACGGGGTTGTGCGCGTGCTGGATCAGATAGGGCGAGGTCTCGCGGATCAGCCGATTAACGTATTTCGGCGCGCCGTCCTTGGTGAAATGCCGGGTGCGTGGTTCGTGACCCGCCCCTTTCGCCACCAACGCGGCTTGCAACTCGGCTGTGAGTTCTGGCGAGCGCGGAGGCGCAAGCTCGGCGAGACTGTGTGCTGGCGTTAGGGCGAGCAGCGTCGCGCTGATCAAGGCGGCTGCGATGGGGCGGCGGCGCATGGGGGCTTCCTTAGTACGCGGCCCGTCACCGGCGGACCGTTCTGCCACAGCATGCTACCTGAACCTCTGATGGTTCAGGGTCACGACCCGTTGAAGCCAGCGCTTCGGGGAAATTCAGCTCACTGGCAAAGGGGTGCAGCGCAGCGGTTCATTGTGGATCTCTGCAATCCGCAAGAGCATGCCATCTACCCCTTCTGCAAAATAATCACCGCCACTCTCAAATATCCGCCAGCAGGATGTGATCCCCAAACCGTAGTTAAAGCAAAATAAGGGGTCATTATAGGTCCAGACACCGGCTTCACATTCGCCACCACGTAGCGTCCATAGCGAGCGATCGCCCGAGAAATACTGCTCAGAGCCGTAATATTGGCCATTATACGTCACGATAATTGTGCGGCCTTCGAATAACGCGCGAAAATCTGCGGGAGTGAGGTACGAGCGCTCCGCCCCGGCTTGAGGCGGCGCCAGGCCCTGGGGCGCACCCTCCTCCGGGAAGGTCTCAGGCGTGTCGACGGTTTGGGGCAAGGGCAGGGGCGATTGCCGGGCGTCGGCAAGGCTGGGAACGGCCCAGAGCCCGAGAGCTACGGCCACCGCCAAGCAGAATGGTATACAGCGGCGCGCGCCGCCCGTCTTGGACATCGCTTGCATCAGCATCTTGTTCCCCTTCTCCGGCGGCGGCGGTTCCGCCTGAAGCCGCCGCACACTACGCCGTCAACCATTTGGCGAGGGCATGCTGCTTAACAAGTCGGGTTTGCAGGACAGCGGCTCACGGTCGCGGATCGCCACCACCACTTGTCGATGGCCGCCCCTACTTTCAACCGTCAACTGCCCCTGCCGCCAGAAGTGGACCCAGCAAGATGGCTCACTCTGGTAATGATAGCAGTAATGTTGGCCATCATAGGTCCAATATCCTTCAAAACACTCGCCATCATGAAAGATAAAGATGCTGTCTTGACTGCCTGGGATGTAGTATTCGCGCCCCCATGGCGTGCCGTCGGGTAAATGAAAGTGCAAAGTTTTGCCGTCGGATAGTTTGCGGAACTCATTGAATGAGAGGGTTTCTTGGGACGTCGGTTGCAGGCTGGGCGATGTTGGCGGCGCCTCTGGGGCGGTGTTGGCATCTGGCGCGGGCTCTGGTGCGGGTCCTGGCGAGAGTTCTGGCGAGAGTTCTAGCGTGGGTCCTGGAGAGGTCTGCGCCAACGCGTCCGCCGCAGAGAACAGCCCGGCGAGTACAAGCGGGGCGAGGATCTTCCTGAAACAATGGTGCCGCATCTGGGACGCTCTCCTCAATCCGCCGACAACTGCGCGAGGCGGGTTGCGATCGCGCTTGACGGCGCTTGACTAAGTAACCCGGGCTCACAGGACAAGACTTCATCGGTGATGCGTAGAATGTCTTGGACGTCGCCGTCGACCCCCTCGACATACAGTCGCTCGCCTTGTTGGAAGTGCCGAAAGCAGTGGGCGCCGTCAAACTCGTAGCAATAGAGACCGTCTTCTTGGCTCCAGGTGCCGTCAAAGCAGGTGCCGTCAAAGTAGACGAACACCACCCGTCTGTCCGCGGCCGGGGGATAGTACTCTCGACCGACCAACCCCTGTTGTGTGTAATAATACAGTGTCTTACCTGAGGCGATAGCGCGCCACTCCTGTTCGCTCAAAGACTTCACAGGCGCGTCCTCGTCAGGAGCGGTTGTCTCGGGTGCAGCTTGTGGCGCCGCAGCGTCCGGCGCCGTCTGTTCTTGCGCCTCCGCCCCGGGGGCGCTTGACGGCGGCGTGCTCTGGGCCTGAGCGGGGAGAATTGTCATCAACAGCAAAACGGCCGCTGACCACATCATCAGCGCCAAAGGCGCCGGTTCGCCATGACCGTGCTTTGTTGAAACCTGCATGCGCTTCCAAAGCTCCTTATTCGCCCAGCGCCGCAGAGCGGCGCGGCCCATTCGTCGCATCATCTTGTAGCGTTACAAATGGCGTCAGGCGATGCTTCGTAAAAGGCTTGAGGCGCGCAACTCTGAGCCATCTGCTCATAGGCGCTGCAAAACGCTTCGCGCTCGGCTTGCACGGGACTGATTCATCCGCCACATGGATTTTCACCCACCGAATCGACAGGTTTCAGAGGGGCCGACGCCCATGCACCCGAATCCCGCTTTTCGTCAGACCCCGCAGGCGGAGGCGCTGATTTTCGCGCGGGCGCGTGGTTTTGGGGTGCTAACTATTGCGGCGCCGGGCGAGGCGCCGTTGGCCGCGCATATCCCCTTCGTGTTAGACGCCGACGGTGAGGTCGCCGGGTTTCATCTGGTGCGCTCCAACCCGATTGCGCGCGCCCTGACCGGGGGTGAGTCTTCTCAGGCGCTGTTGGTTGTCTCCGGTCCGGACGCGTATGTATCGCCGGATTGGTATGGGCTTGGTCCGGATCAGGTGCCGACCTGGAATTATGTCGCCGTGCATTTGCGGGGGACCATGCGGTTGCTTGATCCTTCCAATTTGCGCGCCCATCTCGACGAGGCGTCGGCGATGTTCGAGGCGCGGTTAGCGCCAAAGCCGCCTTGGCGCGTCGATAAGATGTCGCCAGATTTTTATGATCGATTGGCGCGGCAGATTATTCCGGCTGAATTAACGGTCGAGCAGGTCGACGCCACCTGGAAGCTCAATCAAAACAAGCCTGTGGAGGCGCGAGGCTTGGCTGCTGAAGCGATCTCGGAGGCGAGGGTTGGCTCGGCTGCATCTATCGAGATCGCCCGGATGATGCGGCGAAGTCTCGACGAAGGTTAAGCAATTCCCTTATCCTAAGGGTGATAGACATACCGAAGGGGAGAGTCGCCGCCATGCCCGCGCCGGTCTTGTTCACACCGTTGACGGTGCAATTGTTAGCGGTTGGCGCCGCCGCGTTGGTCGCGGCCGCCATGCGCACGCGCCGCGCCCGCGCCAGCGTCGCGCGCGACGATGTGCTGGACGAGGTCGAGGAGGGGGTGGCGGTCCGCTCGGAAGCCGTGGACGGCGCTCGTCAGGCGACAGTCGAGGCGCGTTCTCGCCGCGTCCTGCGATGGGGCCGCTTCGGCCCTGGTGTGGAGATCGATCTGTCCGCCGCGCTGCGCGGCAGGGTGCGGCCCGTAAAGTGAAACCCCTGACTTCCGGTGCTTACCTGACAGAGCATCTGCGCCGCGCCCGCCAGCGAATCTTTGCGCCAAACAGTGGCGGAGCCTGCTGCATTTAGCGGAATGGCCAAAAGGGCGGCTCGGCGCAGCTAAGGTCCCTTCTTCTGATTACGCGCTCTCCTTCGGCGCCTGATCTAGAAGATAGTCCGTCACCGCTTTTTTCTTCGCCGACTCGGCTGTGAAAGGCGTCGTCGGTCCCACGGACTGCACCGCCTCCCGCACCAGCGCATCCGCCTGCTCTAGCAGTGTTTGGATGGACGAGCCGTTGGACAGGGCGGCGTTCATGCGCGCCAGCGCCGCGCTGAAGGGCTCACTCTTGAAAGAGGGCCGGGCGATCAGCGGCGTGCTCGCCCCCGCCAACAACCGCAGCGCCAAAGTTAATTGGTGCCGCGCCGGGTAGC
>JAHQVS010000033.1 GCA_019634215.1 Paracoccaceae bacterium
CCGTGGAGGAGTTCGAGGAGCGGTTCCGGCCTCCTGAAGCGCCATCCGTGCCGCCGCCACCTCCGCCTCCCGCGCAAACCCCGCCGTCAACAGAGACGCAGCCCGAGACCGCGTCCGAGCCGCAGGTGGAGCAGCCGGCCTTTATCCCGCCGCCGCCGCCACCTGATCCTGAGATTGATCCGTTGTTGGTGGAGCAATTGACCGACGACACGCCTCAGCCCGATAGCGAGAGCGACCCGCTGGTCGTCTCCGACGCGCCCTACGCTGTCGCGCCGAATGAGCCGTCGACTCTGGAGCGGCCCGAGGTCAGCGACTATTCCCCGCAGAAGGAGTTGCGAGAGGCGTTGCCGCAACCGAATGCGCAGTTCGCCAGGAGCAACAAGCAGAATCCGCTTGTGACGCCAGGCCCGAGCATGCCGCAATTGCGGACTGCGGACGCTGCTCCGCGCGCCGACACGCCGGATATTCCGCCGCCGCCGGAGCCGGATGTCGTATTCGAGCCTGAAACCGCGCCGGATCAGCCGCCTGAGGCTCCAATCGAGACCGCTACAACGGCTGAACCACGTGTGGCCGCCGCGCCGACTCCGCGTCGTCGTCCGAAAAAGCCCGCCGTCCAGCCCCGGGAGCAACCGCAGCAGCCGCCGCAAGTCGCCTCTGCGAAGCCCCAAAATGAGTTGGAGGATATGCTGAATAACCTGCAGATTCCCAACAACAATCCGCCGCAGAACAACGGCGCGTCGCGGCGTTACGTCGGCGATGGCAACGGCCCATCGCGCCCAGGGCAACGGGCCTTGTGGCTCAGCCCGTTTGAGGCCAGTGGCCTACAGTCAGATCTGAATCGTTGCGTGCCGAAGGCTGACACCGGTGGATATCAACGCAATCAGCTGCTTGTTGTGGTGCGGGCCAGCTTGACGCGAGAGGGCAAAATCGTCGATGTGCAGCTGCTTGAACCCAGGGGCGGCTTAACGCCGAAGCAAAATTCGATTTTACGCTATGTGACCAACAAGCTTTACAACTGTCCGCCCTTCATTTTGCCAGAAAAAAAGTATGACGATTGGGATGTGGTCGATTTGGTGATCGATCCGGTCTCGGGTCAGATTGTGGTGCAATGAGGCGTGGTTGGCGCAGTCGCCGACGGAGCGCACCGGCGGGAGCCGCTGAGCGTTTACCAAGGCGGGGAAGTGACTGTATGAGACAATCGTTAACAGCATGGGCCGCTGTCGAAAGGCGGCCTTGTACGTGTTCATTCGATTTTGTGGCAATAACGACCGAGAGGATGGTGACGCAATGACCCTCGTAACGCGACGCGGCGCGCTGCAAGGCGCGCTCGCTGCGGCCGCCACGGCTGCGACCCTCGGCCCGGCCGGCGCCCAAAACGCCGACAATCCGATTCGGTTGCGCGTGACAGGCTCCGATTTCCAGCCGATTCCGTTGGCGGTGCCGAATTTCGTCAGCGCCAGCCCGGATTTGGCGGCGACGGCGGCTGACATCACCAACGTGGTGCGAAACGACCTGAAAAACTCCGGCTTGTTTGACGTTGTCGAGGGCGGATCGCTCTCCAGCATCGACGTGCCGCCGAATTTCCCGGAATTTCGCGCTTCCGAACGACAGGCGCTGGTCGCGGGCGAAGCGGCGCTGGAGGCCGATGGCCGGCTTGGCGTGCGATTCCGGCTCTGGGACGTCGCGCAAGGCGACCAGATGGAGCAGCTAAAGTTTTTGGCGGCCCCAAATGGTTGGCGGCGGGTAGCGCACAAGGTTGCGGACGTCGTGTATTCCCAACTCACCGGCGAGGCGCCTTATTTCGACAGCCGGATCGTGTTCGTCGAAGAGCGCGGCCCGAAGGACGACCGTAAGAAGCGCTTGGCGATCATGGATGCGGACGGCGCTAATCTCGCCTATCTCACCACCGACGCTGACCTGGTGCTGACCCCACGATTTTCACCCGTTGATCAAGAAATAACCTTTATTTCATACCGAGGCGGCCAACCTCAGGTGTATTTATTGAACTTGCGGACCGAGCGGCAGGAGATTTTGGGCGACTTCCCGGGGATGACCTTCGCGCCAAGATTCTCGCCGGACGGCAAAAGCGTGGTGATGAGCCTCAGCCGCAATGGCAACACCAATATCTTTGTGATGGATCTTTTGAATCGCGCCATGCGACCGCTGACTGACAGCATTGGCATCGACACGGCTCCGAGCTACTCGCCGGACGGCTCTCAGATTGTGTTCGAATCAGATCGTGGCGGCACTCAGCAGATCTATGTGATGAACGCGGATGGCGCTGGAGTGACTCGCATCACCGAGGGGGGAGGACGTTACGCTACGCCGGTTTGGTCCCCGCGCGGTGATCAAATCGCCTTCACAAAACTAGTTAGCGGCGAATTTCATATCGGTGTGATGCGGTCTAACGGCCAGGATGAGAAGTTGTTGACCTCGGGCTTCTTGGTCGAGGGGCCGACTTGGTCTCCGAATGGGCGGTTGATACTGTTCTTCCGGGAGACTCGCGGCGAACAGGGAAGGCCTCAATTGTATTCAATCGACGTCACCGGCCGTAATGAACGTATGGTGGAGACCCCTGCGGGCGCCTCCGATCCAGCTTGGTCGCCGTTGATTCAATGATCGAAACGACGCGCCGCCGCCACTTTCTGTCGCGCTCCGGGCACGGCGCAAGCGGCTTAAGGGGCGTCGGCGCTTTGGCGGCTCGCCCTTTGTTGAACTGCCACATGTCGCTCAGTATGGTCCAGAAACGCTAGCTGCGCCGCGTCTTGCGCCGCGCGCCGGCCCCAAATTCCACGGAGGACGTTTTATGCGCCGCCCGATGATGTTGATCGCCGCCGGACTGGCTCTCGTGCTGACCGCGGCTTGTTCGTCGCGCGATGAGGCTCCGGCCTCGGGGGCCGGCGCAAACTCGCCGAGCAACCAAGTTGCGCGCGCTGCGCCCACGCCTCAAGTGGACGCCGGCTCCATTGAGTATTTCCAAGTGTCGGTTGGGGACCGGGTGTTCTTTGAAACCGATCGCAGTGACCTGACCCCGGAAGCGCGCGCGGTGTTGGATCGCCAAGCGCAATGGCTTCAGGTCAATCCCAACACACGTGTGGTGGTTGAGGGGCACGCGGATGAGCGCGGCACCCGTGAATACAACTTGGCGCTGGGCGCCCGCCGCGCCAATGCGGTGCGCTCCTATCTCGCCAGCAAAGGCGTGCCGGCGACTCGGATGCGGGCCGTGAGCTTCGGGCGTGAGCGGCCAGTTGAGATCTGCTCCAGAACTGAATGCTGGGCGAAGAATCGCCGGTCGGTCACTGTGGTTGACGCCGCCAGCGGCTGAGTCGCGGCGCGGTGAACGCCAGGATGGACAGCCATTCTTCCCAAGCGCCCCATCATGGCTTGATGGAGCGCTATTTTGGGGCAGGATAATATAATCTTCGACGATTCGTTTTGGCACGGTTCGCAGGAGAGGGCGATTTCCACTTTGGAGAGCCCTATCTATTTCCTCATCGCAAGTTGAGGGGCGCGGCCATGATTTTACGATTCAGCATCCCCATCTTCTGGGAATGCTGGAAGATTGAGACTCCGCCGCTTGGCGTCGAAATTGGGGCTGCTCGATGTAAATCGAGAAGATTGCGAAGCTTGAGGCGTGCAGACGGGATCACGATGTGGTCATTGTGTGGCTGTGCGACAAAACAAGAGGTTCGGGCTGTTTTCGGAGCTGAAGTGACCCCGAAAGCGCTCCAGGACCCCAGAGATGAGGCGAGAGCTGGTGGAAACGCTCTGGTGGTTTGGTTGCGGCATTGGCTCTGCATGAAAGCTTATGTATGTAGCTGCGCGCAGCGCTTCTTGAGCGCAAACCGAACTGACCGAGTTCGAGAAGGTGTGGGACAATGATAGTTGCCGGTGACCCGTGGCGTATTTTGGTTATTGGGCTGGCGGCGATCGCGGTCCTGATCGCTCCTGCCGCTGTTCGTATGGATCGCGCGGTGGCTCAGAATGAGTGGGTCAATCCCGATGTGAACGCCTTGCGCGGCGAGGTGCAGCGGCTACAAACCGAAATCTCGGCGATGCGTGGCGGTGCGGGCGGCGGCGGCATCGACACGGATAGTTATGTGCGTCTTGAGCGTATCGAGGGCGAGCTGCGTAGTCTCGTGGGGCGTTTGGAGCAGCTAGAGTTTGCTCAGCGCCGGTCCGAGCAACAGGTCGCGGCGACGATTGAGAGCCTCGGCTATCGCCTGGACGCTGTTGAGCAGGGGCTGGGCATTGAAGGGGGTGGGGTTGGAGCGCCTCCGCTTGGCGCCGCAAATCCGGTTGGACCTGCGCCAACAGGAGGCGCCAACTATGGGGGAGAGCAACCCTATAACGCCACGGGCGGGCAGGCGCTCGATCAACCTCAAAATGCCCCGCCGATTCCAGGTGTGTCAGCCCCAGGTCTAGATGGTGGCGTCGCGGTTGGCGCGGATGGCTCTATTCTTGGAGCGGCGCCCGGATTAGCGCCGGGAACAGGTGCGCCTCCGGGCGTGCTTGGTCAGATTAACACTGATCCGGCTCTGGGGCCGCAACCGGTGCAGGCGGGCAACGCCGACGTTGCTTTCAGCGAAGCGGTGTCGCGGGTGCGGGCCGGCGCCTTCGAGGACGCTGAGCGGCAATTGCGCGGCTTCGTCGATCAACATCCTCAGGACCAGCGCGTCGGCGACGCCAAATATTGGATCGGCGAGACCCATTTTGTGCGTGGTCAATACGCCGAGGCGGCGCGGGTGTTTCTGGACGCTTATCGCCAACATCCCAGCTCCACCCGGGCGCCCGACAGCTTGTTGAAACTTGGCATGACCTTGGCGCAACTCAATCAGCGCGACGAGGCTTGTCTGACTTTCCGTGAGGTCAGCGCCCGCTATCCGAATGCGCCGCCGACGGTCAGGCAGCGCGCGGCCTTGGAAGCTGAGCGAGCGGGCTGCCCATGAGCACCGCCTCACGGCGGGCGACAGAAGAGTCGGACGTCATTGAGCCACTCAGTTCGGAGAGTTTTGAAGCCGCTTTGGCGGTTGTTTTCCCTGAGTTGAACGCTGCGACAAAAGAGCGGCCTGCGAAACTGGCTTTGGCCGTTTCCGGAGGCTCTGATAGTCGCGCCTTGTTGGAGCTGTCGGCGACGTTGGCGAAACGCCGGCCCCTGAAGCTCTGGGTGCTCACCGTCGATCATGGATTGCGCTCTGAAAGCGTCGCTGAGGCTGAGGCGGTGGCCGCCCGGTGCGCCGAGTTGGGTGTTGCGCATCACATTTTGGCGTGGCGCGGCCCAAAGCCCGCGGGCAACATCGCCGCCGCCGCTCGTGACGCCCGCTATCAACTGATGCGCTCCTGGCGGCGCGATCATAAGGTGGCCGCGTTAGCGGTGGCGCATACGCGCGACGATGTCGCCGAGACCTTCTTGATGCGTCTCTCGCGCGGCTCAGGCGTTGATGGCCTGGCCGAGATGGCGGCTGTTGTGGACGAAGGCGCCGGGTTTCGCCGCATTCGACCGCTGTTGGCCGTGCCGCGCTCCACACTGCGCGCCACCTGCAAGACCTATTCGGCGAAATGGATAGAAGACCCGAGCAATGATGATTTGCGGTTCGACCGCGCGCGGGCGCGGCGCGCCCTGGCTGCGCTGGCGCCGCTGGGATTGACCGTCGACCGCTTGGCCAAGACCGCCCGATCCATGCGCCGCGCCCGCGATGCGCTGGAGACCGAGACCACGCGTGTGCGCGGGAAGGTGGTTAAATTTTGCAGCGAGTTGGGCTGGGCTGCGTTGTCGGCGCAGGCGTTATCGAAGCTGGAGCGTGAAATCGCTCTGCGATTGTTATCGGACACCCTTCGCCGGGTCTCCAGCGTGGCGTATCCGCCCCGGTTGGACGCCTTGGAGGCGGTGCTCGAAGCGTTGATTGCGGGCGAGACGAGCCGCACCTTGCACGGCTGTGTGGTCGAGCGCCGCGCCAAAAGCGATGTGGTTGCGGTCTCCCGCGAGCCTTCCGCCTGCCAACATCGCACTCCATTGGACCCCAATGTGGAAACCATCTGGGATGGCCGTTTCGTGGTGACGGTCGATCGCCCGGGATGCGAGGTCGGCGCAATTGGCGCGGAGGGCGTGGCAGAGATGCGGCGCGAGTTGGAGCGCGCGGCGCGGGACGAAGCCAAAAGCCCGCCGTCGCCAGAGCCTACGACGTGGCGGCGGGCGCCTTCCTCGGCGCGTCGCGCGGCTTGCGGGGTGTTTTACGGCGATCAACTCTTAGCCGCTCCGGCCGCCGGCCGGCGTCGCGCAGGGGTGTCAATGCGGTTGATTTCCGCATTAGACGGTTCTTGATCAGTTGAACGGTAACGTAGGCTGCTTATCTTGCTAGCAAGAGCGGCTTCACGTCGCATTCCCAAGATAGGGCCTGGCGCAGCCAAAAGCGCCAAAGGAGTCGAGCGGTGGGAAATCTGAAAAACCTCGTGTTGTGGGCGGCGATCTTGTTGCTGATCGTGGCGTTGTTCAATGTATTCAAGCAACAACCGGCAAATGGAGCCGCTACGGGCGAGATCGCGTTCTCCGAGTTTTTAGAGCGTGTGGACACTCGCACGGTTGAACAGGTGACGATCGACGGCGAGCGGATCACCGGCAAGTACACGAACGGCGATAAGTTCCTCACCTTCCAGCCCATGGATGGCGCTGAGGTGGTGTTGACCAGCTTGCGGGACGCCGGCGTGCGCGTCGAGGTCGAGCCGCAGCAGCAGGGCGGCTTCTTGAGCGCGCTGCAATTGTGGCTGCCGCTGATTGTTTTGGTGGGGATCTGGATCTTCTTCCTGAACCGCATGCAGTCCAACGGGCGCAGCGCTATGGGGTTTGGCAAGAGCCGCGCCAAGCTTTTGACCGAGAACACCACGCGGGTCACTTTCGATGATGTCGCCGGAATTGATGAAGCCAAGGACGAGCTGCAAGAAATTGTCGAGTTCTTGAAGTCTCCACAGAAGTACACCGCGCTTGGGGGTAAGATCCCAAAGGGCGCTTTGCTTGTCGGACCGCCGGGAACGGGTAAAACTTTGTTGGCGCGCGCGATTGCGGGCGAGGCGGGCGTGCCGTTTTTCACGATTTCCGGTTCCGATTTCGTTGAGATGTTTGTCGGCGTCGGCGCCAGCCGGGTGCGCGATATGTTTGAGCAGGCGAAGAAAAACTCGCCCTGTATCGTGTTTATCGATGAGATCGACGCTGTCGGCCGCCATCGCGGCGCGGGCTATGGCGGCGGTAATGATGAGCGTGAACAGACGCTTAACCAACTACTCGTCGAGATGGACGGCTTTGAGTCCAATGACGGCGTTATTCTGATCGCCGCGACCAACCGCCCGGATGTGCTTGACCCGGCGCTGCTGCGCCCAGGCCGCTTCGATCGTCAGGTGACGGTGCCGAATCCGGACATCAACGGCCGCACCAAGATCCTGCAAGTGCACGCCAGGAAGGTCCCGCTGGGACCGGACGTGGATCTGCGCGTGATCGCACGCGGCACTCCAGGCTTCTCGGGCGCCGATCTCGCCAATATCGTCAATGAGGCGGCGCTGACTGCGGCAAGGGCCAATAAACGCCTTGTGACCATGGTCGATTTTGAGAGCGCCAAGGACAAGGTGATGATGGGCGCCGAGCGGCGTTCCATGGTGATGGACGACGAAGAGAAGAAGCTTACGGCCTATCACGAGGCCGGGCACGCCATTGTCGGCAAGCAAGTGCCGAAACATGATCCGATCCATAAGGCCACCATCATTCCGCGTGGCCGGGCGCTGGGATTGGTGCTGTCGCTGCCCGAGAAGGACACCTATTCGCGGCAGAAGATCTGGTATGAGTCGAAGATCGCGATGGCGATGGGGGGCAAGGTCGCCGAAGAGATCATCTTTGGCCCGGAGCATGTCACCTCAGGCGCGTCCAGCGATATTAAGCAAGTGACCGCGCTGGCGAAGGCGATGGTGACCGAGTACGGCATGTCCGAAAAGCTCGGTAATATCGATTACGCCGATAACCGCGAGAGTTTCCTCGGCATGCAGCAGGGCGGGCTGAATGTGTCTCCGGACACTCAGAAAGTCATCGATGATGAGGTGCGCCGTCTTGTCGACACCGGGTATGAGTCCGCGAAGCGGATTCTTACGGAGAAGATCGACGATCTGCACGCTTTGGCTCAGGGTTTGTTGGAGTACGAGACCCTGACCGGCGAGGAAATCGACAAGGTGCTTCGGGGGGAGAAGATCAACCGCGACGAGGACGACTCAGACGCGTCTCCCGGCACCCCGGTCACCTCCATGGGCGTGCCGAAAACCCGTCCAGGGCCGGACACTGCCGGCGGTTTCGAGCCGGCGCCTCAGGGCTGAGGCGGATCGCCGCCTGTTTCTCGCTGCGCGGTTTTCCCCGCCAGCGTCATAGAAAGAAACCTTGAGTGAACGGCCCCGCGCGCGGGGCCGTTTCCTTTTGGGCCGGGGGCGGCTAGACCACGCCGCATGCTTAAGAAAATCTATTTGCGTCCGCTTCCCATCGGCGACCCTGAAATTAAGCGCCAGGCGTTCGCTGATGGCGATCAGACCCGGTGGCCCGCTTTATTGGCGGGAGGGCCATTGTGCTTCGTGTCTGTGGAGACCTTGACCCGACGGCAGCATTGCGCGGTGCAAGCGCCTGGTTCGCCTCCCCCGTTGGCGTTGGGGCCGATCGAGAATAGAGGCGTCGCCCCTCTGGAGGGGCTGTGCGCCGTAGCGGCGGCGCTCGGCGCGCCGCTGAACTTAGCGCAATGGCGTGAAGCGGTGTCGACGCCGCGCGAGTCCATCGCTGGGGTGAGCTTTAACCGCCCACAGGTGATGGCGGTGGTCAACGTCACGCCAGACAGCTTCTCAGACGGCGGCGTGCATTTTGATCCGGGCTGCGCCGTCGCCAAAGGGTTGGAGATGGCGGCGGCTGGGGCGGATATTCTCGACATCGGTGGCGAGTCGACCCGCCCTGGAGCGGCTGAGGTGCCGTATGAGGAGGAGCTGTCGCGGGTGCTGCCGGTGATCCGGGGGCTGCGTGAGGCCGGTTGCACGCTGCCGATCTCGATCGACACCCGGAAGGCCCGGGTCGCGATCGAAGCGTTTGAGGCCGGGGCCCGGCTGTTCAACGACGTTTCAGCGCTGTCTCATGACCCAGATAGCCTCGCGGCCGCCGCCGAGCTGTGCGCCGCCGCCCCTGAGGCGGGCGTGATCCTGTGCCATTCGATCAGCGACCCGCAAACCATGCAGAATGACCCGCGTTACGACGACGCGCTGCTGGATGTGTACGACGCCCTCTCCGAGCGTCTCAATGTTTGCGCCGACGCCGGGGTGCCTATGGAGCGGATCATCGTCGATCCCGGAATCGGCTTCGGCAAGACATTGGAACATAACGTGGATTTGATTCGCGGCTTGGCTCTGTTCCACGGCCTTGGCCGCCCGATTCTGCTGGGTGTGTCGCGCAAGCGGTTCATCGGGACTCTCTCCGGAGTCGACGCCGCCGCCGATCGTGGACCGGGATCGATCGCGGCGGGGCTTTTAGGGGTGTCTAAGGGGGCACAGATATTGCGTGTGCATGACGTGTCTGAGACCGTACAGGCCCTGCGGGTGTGGAACGCGTTGACCATGAGATCTGACGCGCCGACCCGTCCAGCGAGAGAGTGAGGCAGAGCATGACGCGTACCCTTTTTGGCACCGACGGCGTAAGAGGCCGCGCCAACCGCAGTCCGATGGTGGCGCAAATGGCGTTGACGCTGGGGTTGGCGGCGGGCCGCTATTTTCGCAATGGCGGCGGGCCGCACCGGGTTGTGATCGGCAAGGACACGCGTCTTTCCGGCTATCTGTTTGAAACTGCTTTAAGTTCTGGCTTCGTCTCGATGGGCATGGACGTCTATACGCTCGGCCCGGTGCCGACCCCGGCGGTGGGCATGCTGACCCGCAGTCTGAGGGCTGATTTGGGGGTGATGATTTCCGCCTCCCACAACCCCTACTATGACAATGGTATCAAGTTCTTCGGCCCTGATGGCTATAAACTCTCAGACGAGGTCGAGGCCGAGATCGAGCAGATGATGGCGAACGACTTGTCCGAGCATCTGGCCGAGGGCGAGGATATTGGCCGGATTCAGCGGCTTGAGGATGGCCGGGCGCGCTATATTGAGTTCGCCAAGGCGACTTTTCCCAAGGATTTGACCCTAGACGGCGTCAAGGTGGTGGTGGATTGCGCCAACGGCGCCGCTTACCGCACTGCGCCAGATATGTTGTGGGAGCTGGGCGCTGAGGTGGTGAAGATCGGCGTTTCTCCGGACGGCTCTAACATTAACGACGCTGTCGGTTCGACAGCGCCCGAGGCGGCGCAGCGCGCCGTTTTGGAGCATGGCGCCGATTTGGGACTCGCGCTCGATGGCGACGCCGACCGTATCCATGTGATCGACGAAAAAGGCCGCCTGATCGACGGCGACCAATTGATGGGCTTGATCGCTCGCGATTGGGCTGAAGAGGGACGGCTGAAGGGCGGCGGGGTCGTCTCAACCGTGATGTCAAACATCGGCCTGGAGAAATTCCTGGAAGGCCAAGGGCTTGACCTGACCCGCACCAAAGTGGGCGACCGCTATGTGGTTGAGGAGATGCGCCGGTCTGGCCGCAATCTCGGTGGCGAGCAGTCCGGCCATATCGTGCTGAATGATTTTGTCACCACGGGCGACGGCGCTATCGCCGCCCTCCAGGTGCTGGCGGCGCTGGTGCGCGGCGGCAAGCCAGCGAGCGAGCTGTGTCAGGTGTTCGAGCCCTATCCCCAGCTTCTGAAGAATGTACGGTTCAAGGCGGGCGCGACGCCGTTGCAGGCGAGTATGGTGCAGGAGGCGATCCGCGCCGGGGAAGCGCGGCTGAACGGCTCCGGGCGCTTATTGATCCGCAAATCCGGCACCGAGCCG
>JAHQVS010000034.1 GCA_019634215.1 Paracoccaceae bacterium
AGGGGGTTGCAGATGTCCATGACCTCAAATTTTGTCTTGGTCATGGTCCAGGCCTCAACCGCCGCGAACACCTCATTGAGACGCGGCAAGCGCGCATCCGGCGTAGCATAGTTCGGGTCCGCCTTCCACTCAGGCTTACCGATGACATCGCAGACCTTCTCCCACACCGCCGCTTGGGTGATGAAATAGGTGTAGGCGTTCGGGTCAGTCTCCCAGCCCTTGCATTTGAGGATGCGGCCAGGCTGGCCGCCCCCGGAGTCATTACCTGCGCGCGGCGTCGCTTCCCCAAACGGAACGCCTTCACCGAACTGCGAGTATTCCTTGAGAGGCCCAGACTCCAAACGTTGCTGATCCCGCAGCTTGACGCGGCAGAGGTTGAGCACCCCGTCTTGCATGGGCGCCAAAACCTTCTGGCCACGACCGCTTGTCTCTCGCTGGAACAGCGCAGCGACAATGCCCAGCGCCAGGTGCAAGCCAGTGCCCGAGTCGCCGATCTGTGCGCCGGTAACGGTGGGCGGGCCATCGAGGAAACCTGTGGTGGACGCTGAGCCGCCAGCGCATTGGGCGACATTCTCGTAGACCTTGCAGTCCTCATATTGTCCTGGGCCGAAGCCCTTGACCGAGGCCATTATCATGCGGGGATTGATCTCTTGGATCTTCTCCCACCCGAACCCCATCCGGTCCAACGCGCCGGGAGCAAAGTTCTCCACCAGCACGTCGCACTCCTTGATGAGGCGAGTCAGAACTTCTTTGCCGGTCTCATTCTTCGAGTTCAACTCGATCGACCGTTTATTATGGTTCAGCATGGTGAAGTAGAGGCTATCCGCCCCTGGCTTATCGATCAGCTGTTTTCGGGTCGCGTCGCCCACGCCAGGACGCTCGACCTTGATCACGTCAGCGCCAAACCAAGCCAGCAACTGCGTGCAGGTCGGCCCTGACTGCACATGGGTGAAGTCCAAAATGCGGACACCTTCCAGAGCTTTCATGCTTAAAATCCTTTGATCAGAAGCGTCGCGCCAATCACTGGGATTGCGCTTTGGCTTTGGCGCGCATCTCCGCGACCACCGATGTCGGGTTGAGGCTGCCGATGTTCCCGCTCTCCTTACCAGCGGCGGGGTCGATCACAGCATTGATCAGGGTGGGCTTGCCGCCGTCCATCGCTTCTGCGACTGCGCGGTTCAACTCATCCGGCGTGCGGGCATAAACACCGACGCCGCCGAAGGCTTGCATCATCATCTCATATCTGGAGTCCGGCACGAACACGGTGGTCGCCGGGTCGGCGCCTCCGGACCGGTTCACGTCATCGCCGCGATAGATGCCGTTATTGTTCATAATAACGATGCAGATCGGCAGGTTGTAGCGGCAGATGGTCTCGACCTCCATGCCACAGAAACCGAAGGCGCTGTCGCCCTCCACCGCCAGCACAGGACAGCCGGTCTCAACGGCGGCGGCGATGGCGTTGCCCATACCGACACCCATGATCCCCCAGGTGCCCACATCCACCCGCTTACGCGGCTTGTGAATGTCGACCACCGAGCGGGTAAGGTCGAGTGCGTTTGCGCCTTCGTTCACCAGGATCGCATCCGGACGATCAGCAATCGCCTGTTTCAACACGCCCAAAGCCGCGTGATAGTCCATCGGGTTAGAATTGTTATGCAAGCGCGACGCCATTTTGGCGACATTGCCTTCGACCTTGGCGCTCACAGCACCAGTCCAATCCACCGAAGGCTTCGTCCAAGCGTCGCCCATCCCCTCAAGTAACGCCGTGCAACAGGACTCGATGTCCCCGACAAGCGGCGCATGGATCGGCTGGTTGCTGTCCATCTCCTTGGGATCAATATCGATCTGCACAAATTTCTTCGAGTGCGGTTCGCCCCATTGCTTGCCTTTACCATGGCCAAGTAACCAATTCAGGCGAGCGCCAATCAGGAATACGCAATCGGCTTCCTTCAGCACCAGCGATCGCGCAGCAGAGGCGCACTGCGGATGTGTGTCCGGCAGCAAACCTTTGGCCATTGACATCGGCAAAAACGGGAAGCCGAGGGTTTCGACCAATTGGCGCACCTGATCATCCGCCTGGGCATAGGCTGCGCCTTTGCCGAGGATGATCAGCGGCTTTTTCGCCTCCTTCATCACGGTCAGCGCCCGCTGCACCGCGTCGGGGCCGGGGAAATGCGCCGGGGCCGGGTCAACCACCTGGATCAAGGATTTCCGCCCCTCGATCGCATCCATAGTCTGGCCCAGAAGTGCGCCAGGAACGTCTAGATATACACCACCGGGGCGACCGGTGACCGCCGCGCGGATCGCGCGCGCCACACCAATACCGATATCCTCGGCGTGCAGAATGCGATACGCAGCCTTACAAAGCGGCTTGGCGATGGCGAGCTGGTCCAACTCCTCATAGTCGCCCTTCATCAGGTCGACGACCTCACGTTCGGAAGAGCCAGAAATCAGGATCATCGGCCAGCAATTGACATTGGCGTGGGCCAAAGCAGTCAGGCCATTGAGAAAGCCCGGTGCTGAAACAGTCATGCACACGCCGGGCTTTTTCGTAAGAAACCCTGCGGCGGCGGCGGCGTAACCCGCGCTTTGCTCATGCCGGAAAGACAACACCCTAAGGCCCTCGCCTTGGGCGTAGCGGCCAAGGTCGGTGATCGGAATCCCCGGAACATTGTAAATCGTCTCAACGCCATTCAACTTCAAAGCGTCAATGAGAAGGTGAAAGCCGTCAGTCAACTCGGTTGCCGGGGCGTCTGAGGCCGCCAGGGCGGCGCTATCTTGGGCCATATGCCTTCTCCCTTACACACAGCGCGCCGCGACTGCGGCGTCTCTCTAGTGGCGTCTCGCTTGCGCTAGAGCGCCGCCGCGTTATTCTCAACACTTTGATCTAGCTCCATCCATGTCATCCGCACGTGATCGTGCAGCCGCATGGTGTGCTCGCGAACGCGCAGGGCCGCCAAGTCTGGGTCCCGGCTCTCCAGCGCTTCAATGATTTCGATATGCTCGACGACGGACTTCGACACTCGGTTGCCTTCGCCCATTGCCCTACGGCGCACCGCATGCATGTGCAGGAACAATCCGTCGGCGACACTTTTCAGCATGCTGCAGCCGGACAGCTCCAAAATACGCTGGTGGAACTTGATGTTGTCTTCGGAATATTCTGAGATCTTGAGCCTTGCATCGTCGCCGCTATATTTCAGCGCCATGGCGCGCAGAGATTTCAGGCCCGGATCGCTGGCGCGTTCAGCCGCCAGTCGAGCCGCCATACTTTCTAAGGCAGCCCAAACGATGATCAGCTCCAACACCTCATCCAGCGACTTCCGGCGCACGAACACGCCTCGGCGCGGCTGGATCACGACAAAATCGTTTTGCTCCAGTCTCGCTAGAGCCTCTCGTACTGGTGTCCGGGAAATGCCGAGCTGTTCGGCGAGGTTTCTCTCATCCAAGCGCAGGTCGGCGTCTTCGGCGTAAATGTCCATCGCCAGAATCGCTTCCAACAGCACGTTGTAGATGTGATCTTTCAACGTAAAATTGGTGTCGATCGCTTGCAATTTGACGCCATTCGGCACGAAGCACGCTCCCTGCGTAGCAAGATCGGCTCACTGTGAAACCGCCTTGTTATCTTTGTATTTGGTGTACCATAGACCAGCATTTTACAGGACGCAAGCGCCAGAACAGCGCTCGCATCGCCAATTTTGCGGATCTTCAACCAAGAAACGGCGTCAAACCACGACATTGCTCGCCGTGCCGGCGGCGAAATTCTCTATGTTGGCGACAGTCTGGCGCCAACACTCGACTTGCGCCTCATGACTGGCCCAAGACATATGCGGTGTCACAATGACGTTTGGCCGCTCCAGCACGGTCAACAACGGATTGTCAGCCGCCGGCGGCTCCTTTGTCAGCACATCAAAGCCGATGCCGGCGATTAACCCTTCATCCAACGCCTTTACCAAGTCGCCTTCGTGCACCAAACCGCCCCGGGCAGTATTCACAATGAGCGGGCGCTTTTTCATTTGGCGAAATTCCGGCATCGCCAAGACATTGCGTGTGTGCGCCGTCAGCGGACAGTGCAGCGTGATAACGTCGCTTTCTTCCATGACCTGCTCGAAAGGGGTGTAGAGCGGGCCAAGCCCCTCGACGCCCTTGTGCGCTGCGAACAGAATCCGCATGCCGAACGCCTTGCCGAGATCGGCCACCGACTGGCCCAGATTGCCCTCGCCGATAATGCCCAAGGTCGATCCATTCAAATCCTGCATCGGGTGGGTGTGGAAGCAGAACTGGCCAGAGGCTTGCCATTTACCGTCGATGACGTCCTGGCGATAACCGACGATCTGACGCCGTAGCGACAGGATCAACGCGAAGGTGTGCTCTGGCAGCGTGTTGACCGCGTAACCGCGCACATTTGAAACGGTAATCTTACGCTCCTCGCAAGCGGCGATGTCGATGACATCGTACCCCGTGGCCGACACCGAGATCATTTCCAGGTCCGGCAGCTGCGCCAGGGTCTCAGCCCGCATCGGAACCTTGTTGGTTATGACAATATGCGCGCCTTGGACTCGCTCCACAATCTGCTCTGAAGTAGTAGCGCCATACACGGTCCAGTCATGTTCGATGTTTGGGCCATGAGTGTCGATCCCAGGGGCGTAAGTGTCTCTGTCGAGCACGACGATTCTTTTCATGATATATCCCTCCCTAACTATTGCGGCGTTGTTGGGGCGCGAGGCAAGCAGCGCGCGGCAATTGTCGACATCGTCGCCCGTACTGAATCATGGACCGCTTGTCAGCTGAAATGACACAGAAAAAATCGAGGCCAAACACAAGCTAAGCGCCCTTTTTCTGAAGGGCGGGCATCATTCATGACCACCTTCTGACATGACAAAGGCCCCTGAAAAGGGGCCTTTTCCGCAATGCAGGAATGTTGAAGCCGTCCGCCTTTACTCTGCAGCGACCATCGTCGCCAAACCGTCAGTTTTCATCACCCGGCACGCGGCAAACTTGAACTCTGGTATTTTACCATATGGATCAAGCTGAGGGTTGGTGAGAACATTCGCCGCCGCCTCAACGAAGGCGAAAGGAATAAACACCATATCACGAGCGACAGCCGAGTCGGCACGGGCGGCCAAGTCGATGGCGCCGCGACGAGTCAGCACTCGGATAACCTCGCCAGGCTCAATGCCCATATCTGCCAGTGTTTTCGGATGCAGCGCCGCCGTCGCTTCAGGTTCAGCCCAATCCAAGACACCAGCGCGGCGGGTCATGGAGCCAGTGTGCCAATGCTCCAACATCCGTCCGGTGGTCAGAATCATCGGATATTCAGCGTCTGGAACCTCCGCTGGCGGGGTGACCTCGGCGGGGGTGAACTTGGCCCGTCCACCAGCGCGAGGGAAGCCGTCGCCAAACACCACCGCTTGGCCAGGATCTTCCGGCGTCAGCGACGGATAAGTCACCGCGTTGTCGGTCTCCAGACGATTCCAGGTGATGTTGTTGAGGCTGGGCATGCCCATTTTCATCTCGGCGAACACCTCAGACGGGTGCACGTAGGTCCATTCCAGGCCTAAGCGCTTGGCGAGCTCGACGGTGATCCACCAATCCTCCTTGGCCTCGCCGGGCGCCTCCAGCGCCTTTCGGCCCATCTGCACCTGTCGGTTGGTGTTGGTGACAGTGCCGTTTTTCTCAGGCCAAGCGCTGGCGGGCAGGATCACATCGGCGAAGTTGGCGGTTTCGGTGATGAAAATGTCCTGCACCACCAAATGCCTCAACTTCGAGAGCGCCTTGCGGGCGTGCTCGACGTCCGGGTCCGACATCGCCGGATTCTCGCCAAGGATGTACATGCTCAGGATCTCGCCACGATCAATGGCGTCGATCATTTCAACCGTCGTCAACCCCGGCTTCTCAGGAATCTCGGCGCCATTCCAGATCGAGCTGAACAGATCGCGCGCTTCTTGGCTCACCACCGGCTGATAATCAGGCAGCACCATCGGGATCAACCCGGCGTCGGAAGCGCCCTGCACATTGTTCTGGCCCCGCAGAGGGTGAAGACCGGTTCCGGGCCGTCCGACATGGCCGCACAGCAGTGCAAGACTGATTAAGCAGCGCGAGTTGTCGGTGCCGTGGATATGCTGGCTGATGCCCATGCCCCAAAAGATCATGCTGCGCTCTGCTGTGGCGAAAGCGCGGGCGACCTCGCGAAGCTTCTCCGCCGAAATGCCGCAGATCTCCTGCATTTTCTCAGGCGGGAAGCCCTTAACGTGCTCGCGAAGCTGCTCAAACCCTTCGGTGAAGCCCTCGATATACTGCCGGTCGTAGAGAGCCTCTTCCACGATCACATGCATGATCGCGTTAAGCATCGCGACATCCGCACCTGGGCGGAATTGCAGCATGTGCGTGGCGTGGCGCTTCAGGCCCTGACCTCGCGGGTCCATCACGATCAGCGTGCCGCCGCGCTTGGTGAATTGCTTAAAATAGGTCGCCGCCACCGGATGGTTTTCGGTCGGGTTGGCGCCGATCACAATCGCGCAGTCGGCGTTTTCGATCTCATTGAAAGTCGCAGTCACCGCGCCAGAGCCGACATTCTCCATCAGCGCCGCGACTGAGGAGGCGTGGCAGAGCCGGGTGCAGTGGTCGACGTTGTTGTGGCCGAAAGCGGTGCGGATCAGTTTTTGGAAGAGATACGCCTCTTCATTCGAGCACTTCGCCGAACCGAGGCCTGAGATCGAACCGCCGCCCGCCTCGTCACGAAGCTTCATCATGCCGCCCGCCGCTGCGTCGAGCGCCTCTTCCCAACTCGCTTCGCGGAAATGGGTCCAAGGGTTAGACGGATCAACGTTCAGCCCCTTGGCCGGCGCATCCGGCTTGCGGATCAACGGTTTGGTCAAACGGTGGGAATGGCCGACATAATCGAAGCCAAACCGGCCCTTGACGCACAAGCGGTTCTCGTTCGCGGGACCTTCTACACCCTCGACATAAGCGATCCGCTCTTGGCCGGTTTCGTCCTTCTTTAGCTTAAACGAGAGCTGGCAACCGACCCCGCAATACGGACAAACTGACTTCACCTCACGATCATAGGCCTTGCTGTCACCGATTTGGGTGGCGTCATCAACAATCGACGCGGGCATCAATGCGCCGGTGGGGCAGGCCTGGACACATTCGCCGCAGGCGACACAGGTGCTTGCGCCCATCGGGTCGTCGAAGTCGAACACGATCTTGGAATCATGGCCGCGCCCGGCCATGCCGATGACGTCGTTAACCTGCACTTCGCGGCAGGCGCGGACGCAGAGATTGCAGCTGATGCAGGCGTCGAGGTTGACCTTCATCGCCATATGGCTGTCGTCGAGCAGCGGCACCCGCTGCTTCTCCAGCGTCGGCATCCGGCTGGTTTCGACACCAACAGCCTCGGCCATGTCCCAGAAATGCGCGGAGCGGTCATGCGCTTCGGTCTGAGCCGGTTGGTCGGCGACCAAGGTCTCCATCACCATGCTCCGCGCCTTCTCGGCGCGCTCGGAGCGAGTGTTGACCACCATGCCCGCGCGCGGCTCGCGGATACAGGAGGCGGCCAGGGTGCGCTCGCCCTCGATCTCGACCATGCATAGACGGCAGTTACCGTCAGAGCGATAGCCCGGCGAGTCCTTGTGACACAGATGCGGGATCTTGAAGCCCTGGCCCTTGGTGACCTCCCAGATGGTCTGCCCCGGCTCGGCGCTGACTTCCTGACCGTCGAGAGTGAAGGTGATTTTATTGGCCATGATGCTGTCCCCCATGATGGGCGCCGCCGTGAGCGTTGGCGTGGCCGCCATACCCGCGAAGATGCTGATACCGTTGTTTCTGTGCGCCCGAGAGCAGCGGCGTGGTGGCGAGGTGGGCCTGAAGATGCGTCAACCGCAACTCGGCGCGCGTTTCCTCAGTTTTGGCGACCAACCCCGCCAAAACCGTTTGATCGAGATCCCCGGCCTCAAAAGCTGCGTCAAGGTCGCGTTCCCGCTCGATCAAGTCAGCGCCTAGTCGCCTTGCGGCTTGGTTCATGTCTTGGAAGATTTTCTCGATCTCCTCCATCTGCGCCGCCGTCAGCTCAAGCTCCTTTGACAGGTCAAGAACGTGACGCGGCCCAGGCCAGCCGTTCAATTCGGCTGGCTTGGCCAAGCCCCATCCGGCGCCTGCGCGCAGTGCCGACAAATCTTCGGGAGAGAGAGAGGAGACTTCGTGCTCCTGTTCGTCAGAGTAAGGCGACGGGGCGGGTGTTTCAGCTTGAGCCGTGGAGGCGACACCAACCGTTAAGGTTGCAGCCGCAGCGACAGCGCGTATCAGACAAAGCCCTGCAGGCGAGCCGGGTAACCGCCCACGAAGCATCGCTCGGGACCACTTGACCGCATCAGCCATCGGTTTCCCCCGTGCTCTTCGCATCAGGCTGTGCGCCTCTCCGCCCTGTCAGCGCGGTGAGGATGCGGCCAGCTTGGCCCATCAGCGCGCCGATCCGACTGTTCCAGGCCTCAAGAGCTTCGCTGTCGTCGAGCAGTGCCTGGCTGGGCAGGCTCAGAGATCCCACCGTGGCGCAGAAGCGCTCCATCTCGCGGGGAAAGCGCTCAAAGTAGCCGTCGACCTCCGGAGGGTTCTGGCGGCTCGCCGGATCGAGGCGGTTCGCCATCGCGACGCCAACGTCGCTATCGGCGGGGCAATCATGCCGGGTGAGGAACTCGCTCAGAAAGGCGGGTTCGACGCTGTCCAATTTGCCGCACAGCGCCAGCGAGCCGAGGATCGGCTCGATCACGCTTTGGACCTCGCCAATGATCTCTTTCTGTTTCTCTTGATCGGCTGCAGTGGCCTTAGCCGGCGCCGGAAGCGCACAATGTGGCTTGCCCGCTGCGCCAGCGCTGGTTGCGATCAGCGCCGCAGCCGCAAACGCTAGGAGAGCCCGCATCAGATCTCCTCCGGAAAATGCTTTATCGTCAGCCGGATCGGGTTCGGCGCCGCTTGACCGAGGCCGCAAATCGAAGCGTCGACCATCATCTGGCTGAGATCCTCCAGCAGCGTCTGATCCCATTTGTCAGCCTGCATTAGCTTTACCGCCTTCTCACAGCCGACGCGGCAGGGGGTGCACTGGCCGCAACTTTCATCCTCGAAAAATTTCAACATGTTGAGCGCAGCGTCGCGGGCGCGGTCTTGGTCTGACAGCACCACCACAGCCGCTGAACCGATGAAGCTGCCGTGTGGTTGTAGGGTGTCGAAATCGAGCGGAATGTCGTTCATGCTGGCCGGCAATAGGCCCGAAGACGGGCCGCCGGGCTGATAGGCCTTGAAGACATGGCCATCGAGCATGCCCCCCGACGCCTCGATCACATCCATGATGGTGGAGCCAGCCGGCAGCAGATGCACACCGGGGCTCTTAACCCTGCCTGAGACCGAATAGGAGCGCAGGCCCTTACGGCCGTTCTTCTCAACGCTGGAGAGGATTTCCGGCCCCTCGCGGCAGATACGCGTGACCCAATGTAGGGTCTCGATATTGTGTACCAGGGTTGGCCGCCCAAATACGCCGACCTGCGCCACATAGGGCGGGCGATGGCGGGGTAAGCCACGCTTGCCTTCAATGGATTCGATCATCGCGGACTCTTCGCCGCAAATATACGCCCCAGCGCCACGCCGCAGATCGATATAGCCGGGAGTGACAACTCCGGCCCCCTCCAGCGCCGCGATCTCGCGCCGCAAGATCTCCAACACCGCCGGATACTCATCTCGCATATAGATAAAGCAGATTTCCGCCTCGACCGCCCAGGCGGCAATCAGCATCCCCTCCAAAAACAGATGCGGCGTGCGCTCCAAATAGTAGCGATCTTTAAAGGTGCCCGGCTCGCCCTCATCACCATTTACCGCGAGATAGCGCGGGCCAGCCTCGGCGCGGACAAACGACCATTTCCGGCCTGAGGGGAAGCCTGCCCCGCCAAGACCACGCAGACCGGAAGCGAGGATCTTATCCTGAACCTGCTCCGGCGTCTCCGCGCCGCCGCGCAGGGCTTTCAGCGCCTCATAGCCGCCCTGGGCGGCATAATCGGCGTAAGTTTCGTAGGCCGGCAGATGAGCGTGAAGATCCCTCGCCGCGATGGCGGCGTTCACCTTCTCTGGCGTAGCATGGTCGATGTGATTATGGCCGATCTCCAGCACCGGCGCTGTATCGCAGCGGCCCATACAGGGCGCGCGCAACACACGAACCTCAGACGGGTCGAGTCCCGACTTCAAGGCCGTCATCAGGGTTTGCGCACCTGCCATCTCACAAGACAGACTGTCGCACACGCGGATGGTGAGCGCCGGCGGCGGGGCTTCGCTCTCTTTCACCACATCGAAATGGGCGTAGAAGGTTGCGACCTCATACACCTCTGCCTGCGCTAGGCGCATCTCCTCGGCCAAGGCGCGCAAATGCGCGGCGGAGAGGCAACCGAACGCGTCCTGTATCAGATGAAGAAACTCGATTAACAGATCACTTCGCCGGGGACGCTCCCCCAAAAGCTGGCGAATCTCTGTCAGCGCCTGATCATCAACTTGACGACCTTTCGGGGTGCGACGGCCCTTGCCACGGCCTGACTTCCACACACCTTCGTCTTGATCAAACGCCATTTCAGCCTCCCTATCAGCACAGACAGGGAAAACAACTTCGCACAGGGCGCCAAATCGTAAGTTAAGATGACGCGTTCGGCGCAGGTTATCGCGCCGTGGCTTTCAGGGCCGTGACCAAGGCCTTCAGCGCCGGTGATTTAGGCTCATTATCCGCCACCACCACCCCGATTGGCGTGGTGACATCCGGCTCGGCGAGTGTCGCGCGCCGAACCGAGGACGGCACTTGCAAACCGTCGGCGAGAAACTCCGGCGCGATGGTTGCCGCAGCGCCGCTCGCGACCATCGCCAACAGCGCGGTGAAGGCATTTGTCTCCATCACAGGTGTCGGCCGACGCCCCACCACATCTTCAAAGATGGTGTCCAGAATCCGCCGATTCCGCATATCCCGAGTCAACAGGCACAAGGGCAGATCGATCGCCGACGCCCAAGTCACGGACGGCGAGGGCTCGGCATCCTCCACAGGAAACAGCGCCGCTGGCGCCAAGAGGACATAGCGCTCCCGATACAGCGGCTCCACAATCAAACCCGGCGGCAATTCATGGTCGAGATAGGTGACGCCCGCGTCGAGTGAAAAATCGACAAGCCCCTGATGAATCCGTGAGGAGGATAAAGACAGTATTTGAATCAGTAGTTTCGGATGAGATGCTCGCAGCATCGCAGGCACCTGGGAAGCGAAAGTCAGGGCGGTCGGCACCGCTCCGACCACAACCTGCCCCGAGAGAGCGCCCTTCGCCGCTTCGATATCCTGCCGCAACCCGTCAGCGTCGGCGAGCATCCGCCGCGCCCAAGTCAGCGCGATCTCCCCTTCCTTGGTGAATCCGAGAAACTTGTTGCCACGTTTGACCAGAGGCACACCCAAATCTGTCTCTAGATTGCGGATTCGCCCGGAAAAAGCCGGTTGCGAAATCCCGCACTCCGCCGCCGCCCGCGCGAAGTGATTGTGGCGCGCCAGGGCTGTGAGGAGCTGCATGTCGCGTAAGTCTGGCATGGCGAGAGGGTTAGGGCATCGCAGCTGTGGCGGCCATCAAAATTTCCGGCGACGCCTCTGGCGGCCATTAAACGGCGTTGCGTGCGTGTGTGATTACCTTGACGGAAGGGCCTGACACCCTGTAGAAATTCAGATCTGGCATACCAAATCCCAGGAATAAGGGAGGCAGCCGACAGGAGGGTCCCCATGTTCCTCGCGGAGTATCAAGCGAAGGAGTTGTTGGCGCAATATGGCGTCTCAACGCCCAGCGGCGGCTTGGCGCGCACTGGCAGTGAAGCTGAGGCGCAAGCGCGCGAGCTGAAGTGCGAGAAGTATGCGGTAAAGGCTCAGATCCGGGCTGGTGGGCGCGGCGAAGCTGGCGGCGTGAAGATTGCAGCATCTCCGCGCGCGGTACGAAATGACACCGAGGCCATGCTAGGGACGGTGCTCGCCACCGAGCAAACCGGCCCCAAGGGCGAACGCGTTGAGCTGGTTTATATCGAAGCAGCCGTCGATCTTAGCGTCAGCCGATACCTCGCCCTATTGGTGGATGAACGCAGCGCACAGCCGGTGTTGTTGGGCTCCGTGGAAAGTGGTGTCGAATTCGAACGCAAGGCCTATGCCGACCCAAACATCCTGGAGACGCTGCCGCTGCCATCGGATTTTGACACCTCGAAGGTGGATCTATCCGATTTTCTCGCTCGCCTTGACCTGCCAGCCGGGGCCGCCGGTAGCGTCGCCACTTTGATCAAGGCGATGGCGCGCGCCGCGCGTGAAACAGACGCCATGCTGATTGAAATCAACCCCTTGGCCATCGTCGGCGGTGTGGAAGCCGTCGCTGTCGACGCTAAAATGGTGATCGATGGCAATGCTCTCTACCGTCACCCTGAATTTGAGAGTTTCGCTCGTGAAATTAGTGTCGACGAGGCTGAAAAAGTCGCCCGTGAGAATGAGATTAACTTCGTCCAGCTCGACGGCGACATCGGCGTAGTGGTAAACGGCGCCGGCCTAGGCCTCGCCACCAATGACATGATTATCGACGCTGGCGGCGCCCCTGCGAATTTCATGGACATCCGCACCACGGCGCGCAGCTTTCACATCGCCAAAGGGGTGCAGCTGTTGCTCGACGATCCAAAGGTTCGGGTGATTCTAGTGAACGCCCATGGCGGCGGAATGACCGTCTGCGACACGATAGCCGAAGGTGTGAGTTTCGCCTATTCACGGGCAAATCGTAAACCGCCAATTGTGTTTAGAGCCGCTGGCCAGAACGCAGCTTGGGCGCGCACCATTATGAAAGAGCGGCGGCTGCCTTTTGAGACCTGCGATGATATGTCAAGTGCGATCAACCGAGCGATCGAACTCGCACGGGAGCAAGGCTGATCATGACCGTGTTAATCAACCAAAGCACTCGGGTGCTTGTCCAAGGGATGACCGGTCGCGCGGGCACCTTCTACACCGATTTGGCGATGCGATACGGCTCGGACTACGTCGCCGGTGTTCGGCCCGGCAAGGGTGGCGCCAAACATATCGGATTGCCGGTGTTCGACAGCGTGCGGGAAGCGACGGAAGAGACAGGGGCGAACGCCAGCTTGATTCTCGCTCCAGCGCATAACGCAGGTGCAGCGATGATCGAAGCGATCGAGGCGGAGGTCGACGTCGCTGTCTGTGTCACCGAAAGGGTGCCGGTACACGACATGCTTCGGGTGAAAGCGGCGCTCTCAGGGGCCCCAACCGTGTTAATCGGGCCCAACTCCCAAGGCGTGCTCGCGCCAGGCTCATGCAAGATCGGGGTGATGTCCACAGCTGACGCCAAACCTGGCTCGATCGGCATCGTCTCACGCTCCGCCTCCCTCACCTCTGAGATTGTGGCGCAGACCAGCGCCGCCGGGCTAGGGCAATCCCGCACCATCGGCGTTGGCGGTGATCCAATCCATGGCCTCGGTTTCCGGCGTTGTCTGGAGTTGTTCAAAGACGACCCTGAGACCAAAGGCGTGGTGTTGATTGGCGAAATCGGCGGCGGCGAGGAGGAAGATGCGGCGGATTACCTGGCCAGCGTCACCTATGACAAGCCAGTGGTCGCTTTGATGGTGGGCCGCCATGCTCCTCCTCAACGGCGCATGGGGCACGCCGGTACCCTTGCGGTGTTCCGCCCGGCTTCGGTGGAGGAAAAGGCGAAACGCCTGGCCGACGCAGGGGTCCTCATCGCGCCCCACGCTGACGCGGTGGCCCAGCAAATGGCGACGGCGTTGAAAAACTGAGTCTTCTCTATCCTGCTCTCAAGCGATATCGACGCGCTAACAGTGATCACCCAATAACGATAGAGATCATGATCCCCGATATGATGACCGTCGCCGCCGCCGATGGCGTCGGCGCCCCCGAGGTTCTGAAACTGGCGACACGTCCAGTCCCACAGCCTGAGCCGACAGAGATCCTGATCAAGGTCGCCACAGCCGGCGTGAACGGCCCAGATCTAGTGCAGCGACGGGGACATTATCCCCCACCACCGGGCGCCTCCGATCTACTTGGCCTTGAAGTCTCTGGCGAAGTGGTGGCAATCGGCGATGAGGTCACCAGCTGGCGAGTGGGCGAGCAAGTCTGCGCGCTGACCAACGGCGGCGGTTATGCGGAATATGTCGCGGTGACAGCAAGCCATGCGCTCCCCCTGCCCGCCACCATCGGGTTGGAAGATGCCGGCGGTCTGCCAGAGACCTACTTCACTGTTTGGAGCAACTGTTTCCAAGAGCATCAGCCTGCTGAACGGAGCATCTTCCTGGTGCATGGCGGCGCCGGCGGTATTGGCTCAACCGCCATCCAACTTGGCGCGGCGCTGGGGCTAAGAGTGTTCACCACCGCCGCCACGGAAGATGATTGCGCCTTCTGTCAATCGCTTGGCGCTGAGCGCGCGATCAACTTCCAAGCCGAGGATTTCGTCGGAGTCGTCAAAGAGGCCGGAGGAGCATCTCTCATCCTCGATATTGTGGGAGGAGAGTATATCGCCCGCAACATCAAGGCGGCCCGGC
>JAHQVS010000035.1 GCA_019634215.1 Paracoccaceae bacterium
ATCACGAACGACGATCAGCTATCTAATCACGAACGTAGACTCTCAATATAAAAATTGTCTCTATGTGCATCGTGAACTGCTTGGGTGAGACACATTGGCGGGGACGGCTCGACGTCATCAACGAGCACGCTTGGTTAGGATTACGTCCCTAGTGGCTTTGAGCGTCATCGATACACCAATGCGAACCAATCACGCGCTAGGCTGGCGGCGCTAGCGCCCAGGTGAAACATCGAACACAATGTTTGGCGACTGCGCGACCGCTCCAAAAATCCCGCCTTCCGTTGTGATCGTCGCCAACGCCGCGCGGTGGTTGGCGACCTCCGTCGCAGCGCACGCGTCGCCAACCACGAGGCATTCGTAGCCACGGTCGGTTGCGTCGCGGAGGGTCGAATGCACGCAGACATCCGTGGTGACGCCGACCAGGATGAGTTTACGTACCCCGCGCACGCGAAAGACCAACTCCAAATCGGTCCCTTGAAACGCGCTGTAGCCCGACTTGTCGATCACAACGTCGCCAGGCTCCGGAGCAAGCTCTGGAATGAAGTCCCACCCGGGCTCTCCACGAACAAGGAGCCGCCCCATCGGCCCCTGCGCGCCAATCGCTGCACCACCATTTCGAGATCGCCAGAGTTTGAACGGGCTGAGGTCCGACAAATCGGCACGATGTCCCTCGCGTGTGAGCACGACCGTTCCGCCCCAGCGCCGAACGTGTTCGGCGAGCGCCGCAATGCGCGGTACGATCTCTCGCGCCGGCGCGATGTCATAGCCCATCGCTTCCACATATCCCCCGCAGCCACAGAAATCGTGCTGCATGTCAATGACGATCAGCGCCGTCGTCTCCGGTCGGAGGTCGCCGTCATGCGGCCAGTCATAGGGAACAGCGGGAATCTGGCGAACTGTCGTCATTGCGTTTCCAGATCGCGCGAGGCGCGCGCTTAACATTGAAGGGAACTATGCGCTGACTCGATGAGATAGAGCCGAAGTCTGTAAAGACGAGACGCCGCGCTTCGTCAGGTGATCCATAAAATGCGAAATGCCTCGACCATTGCGAGCAGGTCGTTGAAATAGACCAGTTCGACCGCATCCTCAGGGATGCCGTATTTGTCGAATTCGCACGTGAGGGTCAGCTCGAGCGTGTCGCCTTGCAGCGTGTCGATCTTCAGCGTCGGTTTCCCAGCCTCCACATAAGCCTTCATATCCTCCATCGAGACGAGATCAGTTGCGGCATCCCTTCCACTCCTCCATCTACGCTCGAATGCCCCCCGCACGTTCGGAGAGGAGCCGCTATAGCTAACTTGCCGGCGTCAGCATTGGTGAATGTGGCATTCGGCTTATTTCCGAAATCCAAGATCACCAGGACAGTCGCGCAAGCTGTATTTTCAACCATTCCGAGAGGCTGACCATACGGCGCGCTGCACGCGCTGGAGGGCGCCGCCAAGAGAGGCGGCTAGGACCAGAGACTACTCTCAAGGAGGCGGAAATGCGATCCATCATCAAAGGCTTAACCACTCTTGGCTTCATAGCGGCTTTCGCCGGCTCTGCCTTCGCAGCAGACTTCGACACCCAGGTCGACACTCTGACCCAAACCAATAACGCTCAAAACTCTTTGGCCCTGGCCATCGACGGCTCCAAGGCCGCAGCTGGCGTGAATATGGCTTGCGGCGTCAAAGGCAAGCGAGTCACCCAGACCAACAACGCCCAGAACTCTCTGGCCCTGGCGATCAAGAACAGCACCGCCGTCGCAGGCTCCAACATCGCCGGGAATTGCATGAAGTAGTCCACATCAGCGGCTGTGCGTCTTCTTGCGCCAGCCTAAGCCCCAGGCTTGTGAGCCTCGGGCGCGCACAATAGGCGTGAGAGCTCCGCCTGAAGCTGCTCCGTTTCGGGCGCTTCAGTCTGGCGGAAGGCTCTAGTGTGCAAAAAACGGCGACCGTACCGCCTATCGACTCGCCACGATGAGCGAATTGGAGGTTGGCGACATGCTTACTTTAAAAGCTAAAGTCTCACTGTGGGTGCTAGGAATGGTCGGGAGTGCTTTTCTCGTCGCGGCAAACGCCGACGATATCAATCATGACGACAGCTCAGCCAATGATGGCGATTGTATGGTTTGCTCTTTCTTCGAGAGCATCCAAACGGGTGAAGGTGGCGGCTCCGTCGCCATCGCCATCGGTGACAGCGTCGCGGTGTCGGACAGCAATATCGCTTGTCCACCAGGATCTGAGGATCAAGACATCACCCAAACGCTCGGGCCGGATTCAGGATCAACGTCATATTCGTATGCGAGTGACGGCGGAGTAGTCATAAACGGCGAGTCGGTCACCGGCGACGCCTGTGGAAACTAAACCGCACTCTGGTTAAGTGCTTTATCTGTAAGTAGTTTTGAGCGGTTGGCATGCGTGGAGACAGTTTTCAACTTTACTTAAGCGCCCCCACCTGCCCGACCATTCCGAGAGACCCTGCGACTGCTGAAACACTCTCTCATCCAGGAGATACTCCAATGAAAAAGATGTTCCTGACCGCAATTGCTTTCGTCGTCGCCGCGCCGCTCCAAGGCTTCACCGCCGATTTCGGCGGCCCGCTACCGTATGAGATGCCGGCTCGCCAGCGCGCCAAGATCCAAGGCGTGTTGATGAATGGCTACGCAAAAGACCAAGTTGTACGGAAGCAGGTGAATATCCAAGAGATCTATGGCTTGAATAGAGGCAAGGCTCTTGAGTGCAATGCTGCGGTGAATAAAACTGACCCAAAGAAGTTGCGCCCCTGGGACAGAGCCAACCAGACGCTTGTAGCGGAGGACATCACGAATGTTTGCATCGGTCGATAGGCTAAGCGGGCAATCCATCATGGTTTCGAATAAACGGAGCTGGATCGCGGTCGCTTTGCTCTGCGCCGTTTGCGGTTGTGCTGCGAAAAGAGCGGAGACTTTGTCTGTCGACAGCGCGCCAACGGCGACAGCGGTGAGCTCCACCTCGGTTTTCAGACCTGCTTTAGCCTGTCTAGATCTTCAGCTGGCGGCGCGCGGATCGCGGACAACAGACATCGTGGTTGGCTTGATGCCGGACGCCACCAACGAGCTTTCGATCGGGCTTCGCGACATGACAATGAACGCGGTTGGGCGCGCCACGGCGCGTTCGGGGACGTTCCGGGTTATAGATGTTGCAGTGGTTGAGCCGGTATTAGGAAAGGACGCCACTCCGCTCAAGGTTGGTCCCGATCCAAACCTGGACCCGACGTCGCTGCACCTGTCCGGATCAATCGTCGCGATCAGCAAGACCGAATATTCTGAAGGGGCTGACGCAGGGATCGGGCTGCAACAAGGCCGGGTTGGGATCAGTTACGTCGGCCAGCTCGGCTCCGTGACGACTTCAATGCGGGTCTCACGCTTTGGCACCCGTGAACAGCTCTATAACGAGCAACACGAGCTTGTTCTGCGTGATCGCCAGTTCGGCCTTGATCTCGTTGCAGAGATTGGAACTTTCGCCGGCGGTGGAGGACTTCAGTTCGATCGCCGGGAATCCCCAGCACGCGCTGTGCAGACCCTTGTCGATTTGCACGTGATCGAGCTGCTCGGTAAAGCTGCAGGCGTTCCGTATTGGGAATGTTTGAACCAAGCAGGCACGAACCCGACGGTCTCTGCAGAACTCTCGTCAGATTGGCAAGATCTGGATCCAGGGGCGCGGCAGGGTCGATTGCAGTCTGGCCTAACCACTCTCGGGTATCGCGGTGACTTCACAGCCGCGCTGACACAGTTTCAGGTCGATAATGCGTTGCTTGCGACCGGACGGCCGAGTTTCGAGACTTACAGGATGATGTCATTGGCCCTGCCAGGCGGAATCCCGAAGAACGCGCCGACTGGCCCTGCCCAAGGCGTTAACGCGCTGGTTCTGAAAGTGAGTAAAATCTCGCCAACCATACGTCTAGAAATTGGTCTTATACGTTCAGCGAATGTGTATTGTTTCCAACAAGACAACTCGGATGGCTCGATCGCGCAAATCTTTCCAAACCCCTTTCAGAAAGATTCGCGCCTGACCTCAAACGCTCTGCATTTCGTCCCAAATACCATTGCGGAGAAGAGCATGGCGATTAAGGGGGACAGTCTTAGTTTCTTGTGTTTGGGAACAGCTGAGGAAATCGCTGGTAGGCTTCCAGCGGCCTATTCAGCTTCACCGCTGAGTGATCTGCGTGCAGCTGGCGTTGCATCTTTCTCGCAGATTTTCGACCATTTTTCTCAGGCTTATGATGGCGAAGTCTTGGCCGCAACGGCGGAATATCCCAGCCTCTAAGGCAGTCTGCTTTGGCCTGGTTTTGACAACCGATCTCAAGCTGAAGCGAAGCAAATTGCAGGAGACTATTCGTGATGAACTCGGCGAACATGCCCTCGTTTCGGATAACCGCAATCAAGCTCTTAGTATGCGCTTCTATCGCGTACAAGGCGGCGTCTTTGGACGCCGCCAACGCGGAAGAAACGCCGGAATATTTCAGCTTTGAAGGCAAGCCGACGCTCGAAGAGCTTGAGCGAGCCTTTGGCCTCGATGCGCAGAGCAGAGCGATCTACTCGGTGCAAGGAGGTTTTCGGTTTGACGCGCCAACGGAAGGCGGCGTCGCAGCACCCACACCTGCTAAGCCAGCTCCGCCTGCAGCTGCGGCACCTGTAGTTGCAGCGCCAGCCAAGCCTGCTACTCCAACGAAGACGACAAAGCCTGCCACGGTGTCAGTCCAACAACCCCCTGCGTCTTCTACGTCGGCTCCAACCTCGCCCCCCCCTCAATCGCCGAGCGCGCCCCAGGCGAACACCAAGCCAGCGCCAGCAAATAAACCATCCAAGCCTGGCGCATCCCAGAGTGCGAATATCAAATCTACTCCAGTTCCTTCAGTTTGGGTGACGGAGCAAATTCGCTTCGACAACGCTTCGGATCGATTACTCTCAAGTGAGGCCGGGATTGTAGACCGTGTTGGAGAGATGATGATCGCACACCCATATGTGCGGGTGGTTATTTCAGGACACGCGAACGCCACCGGCGCGGCAACTGCGAATGACCAAATCTCAAAACGGCGCGCCATGGCGGTTCGCAAATACTTATGGCGGGCATTCGCCATTCCTGAGGAAAGATTCGAGCTGCGTTGGATGGGCGCTAGAGAGGCTTTACCCGACCAGGCGCCGGCAGACCCGGTTAATCGCCGCGTTCAATTTGGTGTTATGAAGCCCTAGGTTTCTCTGGATTACAGTTCCCATGCTCAGTACGCCACTTAAAGAAATATACGAAGCTAGAGCGGTCACACGTCATCAAGGGCAATGCGGGAGAAAGTAGATGAATCCTTTGCAACGTCATATCGTTATCATGACCAACAAGCGTCGTCTCTTTGTAACAAAGTGTGCTGAGACATTGGGGTCAAAGTATAATCTGGGCCACATTGGCGTGAATAGAAGTCGTTTCGTGCTGACTTTAGCGCTTTCAGTGTTTTTGGTCACCACTCAGCATAATCTTTCTGCAGCCTCAGAATGCCCAGTCTGGGGTGAGGCAGTCTCTGCGTTCGAGAATGACAATCTCAGTGGCGCTGTCGTCGCAGCAAAAGCGGCCGAGCAAGATGAAAACTGCATCGGCCTGTACGAGGATCAAATTCGCCGTTGGGCCGCGCTTGCACATCAGTCCGCAGCATTTGAAGCAGGTCTAACGACAGTTCAGCGTCGCGCCTTGCTTCAGCAAGGCCTCGGCTTTGACGGAGCTTGGCAGCTTGAGGCCAGCTTGGGAGATCTCGCGCGGGAAGAAGGGGACTATGCGACGGCTGCACGTCACTATCACCGCGCCCGCCTCGACGCCCTGGAACTGGCTGATCCCACGACCCAGATCTCACCCAAACCTGATCAGCTGATGCTGGATGCTTTGAAGCAACGGTTTGACGAGGCTAGACTCGCGTCAGAAGAATTTATCGCGATGGAGGGACGGCCAGCCTGCGAGATCGATATCGGCAACGCACTAATTGTAAAGACTGTCAGTCCTGTTCGCTTCGAATTCAATAGTGCGGATTTCTCGGAGGCCGGTGAAAAAGCGGTCGCAGAACTCGGCCAATGCCTGGGCAATCTGGAACCATCGAGCGTCTCGCGCATCACGGTCATTGGACATACCGACGAGAGAGGAACCGAGACTTACAACGAGGAGCTTTCAATGCGTAGAGCGGAAGCAGTCGTTGATTTTCTCCGCCTAAATGGTGTCCGACTACCACTGCGGATGGAAGGACGTGGAGAGCGCGAGCCATATCAACCAGACAGCCCTGCTCTCTATGACGCGGACACACTCGAGAGAATGAACCGGCGCGTCGAAGTTGACGTTATCGTTGAGTAGGTCAACGCAATGCTAAAGCTGGTCTATCTCACTGTATTTCTCATCGCTGCACCAGTTACTCCGGCTCAAGCCACAGAGATCCACGCGCTGATTATTGGGGTCGATGAGTACCAAAGCCAGCCCGACCTCAAAGGCGCTGTAAACGATGCGAAGGATATCGCGCAGTCAGTCAGGCAGTTCGGCGCGTCACAGGTGCGCCTGCTGCTGAATGATGAAGCCAGCCGAGCCAACATCGATACGATTTGGCGAGACATGATTGATGGATCTGACCCTGGCGACACGATAATATTTAGTTTTGCTGGACATGGTCGGCAGGAAGATGACGCCAATGGCGACGAGCGGTTGATGAACCCGCTTGATGACAAGGACGAAGTCTTACTTCTAAGCCGCTTCAATATAAATGAGCCAGCTGGCCTCAAAGAGCGGCTGCTAGACGATGATCTGCATATCTGGTTTGTCGAAGCACAAGAGCGAGGTGTTCAGGTTCTCTTTGTCGTGGATAGCTGTTTTTCTGGCGGTCTGACACGATCAGTTCTTGGGGGACAAGCACCAGGCCAACGCTTGGCGAACCCATTCGCTATTCCCAAGACAGAGCGAGAGAGGCTTTCGAAAAAGCCGCCTCCTCAACACCCAGAAGAAACACTCTCGAATCTGGTGATGATCACAGGCGGTCGTGAAGGCCAGACTGTTCCAGAAATTCTGGTTGGCGGTACCTTCCGCGGTGCGACTAGTTATGCATTCGCCAGGGCTTTGGAAGGCAACGCAGATCGAGATCATAACGAGGTGCTTACCCGCAACGAGCTTCGCACGTATATTTCTCAAACAGTTCAGAATCTAACGACACAGCACCGACCATCGATATTGCCCCGCGGTGGAGAAGACTTTGCGGTTCTGGCCGGGGCCGCAGCTCAAAACAGCAAGTCGGTGGAGGCGATTGTCACGGAAGAAGTGAATCCCCAAGATCTGTCATCAAATGAATTGGCACCCGATACCAGTACCCTATATCTAGACACGCCAAATAAAGACATCCGAATTGGCCCGGATCAACGTTTGTACAATAGCGAAGGCGATATCGTTGCTTATGATGTAACAGAATCGTCAATTAAGAGAATCACTGATAAGTTCCGCCTAGTCGACGCGCTAAAGTCTATCGCCATCCGAGAAAGTTTTAATGTGGCTGTTCTAAAGGGAGGAACGCCGAGTGACAGCTTTCACAACGAAGGCGATGTCCTGTCCTTGGTGGCTGGGCCTCTACCGTATCAATACCTGACGGTCTTCAATCTAGCCAATGGCGGTGAAGTACAGTCCGTATTCCCATTTGAGGATGATGACAGGGAAGCAGGGCCCAACCACCTTCAGTCGGTGAACCACATCGAAGGTGTTCAGATTGCACCTCCCTTCGGCTCTGACCATGTTGTTTTTCTGAGTAGTCACCACAACCCGTTGGATTTAAGGGCCGCAATCGCGGAGCAAGCAACAGCCTCACAGGTCGAGAATTTACTCAGACAAACCTTGAAGAATACGCATGCAGCTGCAGCAATAGCGCCAATCTACACAAGGGAAAACTAGGTATGAGACAGATATTGCTCAGCTTTCTCTTGGTTGCATTGGCCTCGCCACTGTTTGCGACCACAAGTTGTGCGGAGAGCCGAGCGCTGTTGATCGGCATAAACGCTTATCCCATCAAGCCGCTCAAAGGTCCGCTAAATGATGTAGCTGACATGCAGGTCTTCGTGCAGAGCGATCTCGGTTTCAAGCCTGAACAAATAAGGGTTCTGCGAGACTCTGCTGCAAACTATGCCGCGATCAAACGCGGCATTGAAGAGTGGTTAATTGCTGGAACCAATCCTGGCGATCGCGCTTTCCTATATTTTGCAGGTCATGGCACTCAAATTGAGGACCTGAACGACGACGAAATCAATGATGGTCTGGATGAAGTGCTGCTGCCAATCGATTTTGCAGCTGATGATGGCCGCTTTCTAACTGATGATTACCTTGCTGAAGCGCTTGACGCCCTCTCAGACCGTAAGGTCACCGTGATCATCGACGCCTGTAACTCCGGTACAATTTCCCGCACTTTGTCATCAAGTTCTGAATCGCCAGCAACAGCGCGATACTTGCCAGTTGGTCTTACGCGCGGGCTTGTCAGAGAAGCAACGGAAAGACCACCATCGCCTGACGATTTGCGTGACGCTCTTTCAGACAGCGCGATGATCGACAGCTCAAACGAAAACAATAGTGAGATCTGGATGGCGTCGGCGGCATATCAGCAGACATTCGAAGGATCTTTCAACGGAAAACGTCATGGTGTGCTTACGCGTGCCTTCTTGGAGGCGAACTCTGGTGTCGCTGACCAAAATGGGAATGGGCGTGTCAGTCGAAGTGAAATCCTCGATCACATCCGCAAGAGAGCGGCTCAGTTCTGCAAATCGGCAGAGGCCTGCCATTCAAACCAAAAAACGCTGACGCCTATATTAGAAGCGCCGCCCGCCCTTCGAGGTTTGCCCTTGTCTGAATGGCCTGCTCCAGATCAGACACCATCGCTCTCAGGCCAGTCCTCGGCACGAGAAGACGCTGCACAGCTTCCCCCCCCTGAACAAACACGGCCCGCAGAAGCAACCTCCACCTCAGCCCCAGAAGCAAACAAGACGGATGCGCTTACGGATCTGGTTCAAGGGGGAGGCTTACCAACAGCTGTGCGACTATCCCCCTTTGAAGGCGATTTGAGGGGATCTGTGAATGCTGGAGACCGCTTTGCCGTGGAGGTCACTTCAGATGCAGCCGGTCAGCTTCTACTTTACATTGCCCCGGACGACGGCGACATCACACAACTGTTCCCGCTGTCTATCAGCCAAAAGAACACGCGCTTGAAGCCTCGCACGCCAATTCGCGTGCCTACGCTTGATTACGGCTTCAAGCTCGTGATGCCTAAAGGAACCGGAACACTGCTCGCAATTGTGGCGGCGGACGAAGCAGCCATTCAGTCTCTCGACCCGCTAGTCACCGCGCCTGAAGCAACCTCTGCACCAAGATCCTTGAGGGGCCAAGCCCATAGTCTAGCTCAAATCATGGCGAGCTTGGGAAAACCGATTGCTGAGGGGCTAGAAAATCGTGGCGGACGTTACGGTATCGCGACCCTGCGCTACGGTGAGTAGTATCTGAGAAATCACCGAGCCGTTCGCCCATAACAGATGAGCTGCCATGGAATATCTTTCAAAAAAAAGACTAAAACCAGCAGAACGCCTCGGCGCCCATCTCGCCTTTTTACTTAACACTCAAAACAGTGGCAGTCCTGTTGTGAAGCTGTCTCCATGGGCCTTGGAGCGACAGCTTATTGAGACCCTGGTGAGCAATCGCGCCCTGTTGTTTGGCCTTGTGGGCGTCAACGAACTGGGGCTATCTCCTCCTCCGCCGACAGCGCGATACCGTCGGGATAGGGTCGATACGCAGTTCCAGGACGCTGAGCGCGGAGCGGAACTGTGGCTCGGCGCAGTGCTGGACCGGGTATTACATCTAACCAAAAGCGACCCCGTGCAGAACGGTCACAGGTTACTATCCAACTTAGCCAGGCGCGGAGTCGGCTGGCCTACGGTAGAGCTTTCACGCAGCACTGAGGCTACCAGCTCAGATGAGAATGAGTTGGATCGAAGCGTACGCGGTGTTTTTGATCGCTTGGGCCGACAAATGGAGACCGACCAAGGCAGGCCACAGCTCAGCGCCAAAGCACGTAAAGATCAAGGGCCGCTGTGGTTTAGAGTTCAAGCGGCAGCGACAGAGGTCCCAGACGGGCTGTCTCTTTGGGGCGCGATCCGCTGTGCGCCTAGCGAGCTTACGGCACTTGAGAATGATGCTGAGCTTGAGCTGATTCATCTTCTCATACGCGCGGTTCATAGCGCGAACAAACATTGGGAGCGGCTGAAAGACCTCAATTTATCCCCTGTTGACTGGATTTCGATGGAGGATTGGGAAGAGGAGCAGGCTCAACCTCTTGCGCGGCTGACAATTAATCAGGCGGGCGAAGCTTGCAAATTCCGGAACGAGGCCATAGCGCTCGCCGCTGCAGCAGGCCGTGAGGCGCCAACAATGGAGGATTTCGAGGAGGCATGGAGCAGAAAACCTATTCTTAAGACAATCGATTTCGAATTCTTCAAGGAGACGCCTGTTGGCCGTGCGTTGATCACGAACTGGAGCAGAGACCAGATCGCAACGCTTCCCGATCCGGACATGCTTGATGCAGAAGCTGAGCTGCCAGCGCCCTCAAGCACCGAAGATGCCGTGTCAGTTCTCGAGATTCTTGAGCAAAAATCGTTACTTAGCGCAGTGGACGTTAGGATTTTCCGGGCGGTGCTCGCTCAAGAGGAGTTGGCGTCGTTGCATGCCCATGACGCCGAAGTTCAAAGCGCTTTTCCCGACTTCAGCGACATGGTCGAGCATTCCGAGAACCTAGCTGAACGGATCGCTGAGATAGTGCTCCGACTGAACGAATGAAGAAATACAGGTGAATAATCAACATGGCAAGTTCAGGCATCGGCGACATCGACCTAACGCAAGCAGCGTCGCGTTTGAAACTCGAAATGCTTAGAGCCGTCGTTAAGTCCGAGCGAAATAACAGCTCACTTGGCCGTCCCAAGCTGGTGGCCTTAAATTTCCTTCCAATGGCGGCGCGAAAAGGCCAAGTCCAATTACCGGAGGAAATCAGATCGGCGAATGATCAACTCCTTATCCTGCGCTTCGAGCCTGATGCGAAGGGGGTAACGATCAGAGTGCAAGCTGACGGTTTCGCTCGGGCTGCCCAGATCAGGAATGCTTGGGCGCGCCTATTCACCGAGAACGGTTTGGTTGACGAGCGCTTCCGCTTTGACGCGAAAGGCGATGCGGAGCTACGGGTCTCGAAGGCGCCAGAAATCGTCGAAAGCCTGCTCTCTGGGGTGATGGTTGAATATCTCCTGTGAGTAGGAAAGGCAGAGAGGCGCCTGTGACTGCTCTAGTGCCGCTGGCAGTAGGTGCGGGCGGTGCGACAGGTTCGATCTGCCGTGTTCAAGCTGCCGAGACGGATCAAACACCTCAATCCAAGGGAGGCTTTCCCCCAGAGATCGTTCGGCTCAGCGCCGTCGACCTCCATATCGCGGGGCAATACGCTCTAGACGCCGCTCGTGCTCTGCCCTTGCCAAAACAGGGCTGGTCAAGGTGTCTTCGACGCACCTTGCCCCGGCGCCCGAACGTCGCTCTTGCTCCAGTAAACACGGCCGACACAGCGCTCTCAGGGTTGGCGCCAGAAAATAGCGAAAGCGCTGAGTTAGGCTTGGCCTTAGCACTGCTGTCAGTTGAGCGGAGCAGCCCGGTTGAAAACTTTGTGGCGACAGGAGCGCTCGGCGGCGTTTCAGCGGAAGGCGTCGCTCCAGATCATGGACCTGTCGGGGCGGTTGGCGGTATTGATAGCAAAATCTCTGCGCTGCGCGAATGGATCGGCGAGCACAAAGGCAGCCTGAGGGGGTCACGTTTACCCTTCATCATGCCGCGTCTGACAGAAGACGATCGCCCAATTCTCGAAGCTCACGCCGCAGCCTTTGAGCGCCTGAAGAAAGTGGCGTCAAAGCATGATGTCGACCTGGCGCTTCATCCTGTTGAGTCACTAGATGAAGCCGCGACAGTCTTAGGCGCCGTGAATGCCCGATTTGATCGCGGCGAACTGTTCGCATGGGCCAAGATCGGCGTTCGGACTGCCGGAATCATCACGCTGATCCTTCTATTGGGATTAAGCACACGATGGCTCTCAACGCCAACGAAACTCAGCTTTGAAGCATTCGATTACGCCCTCGGTGAGCCGCTTTCTTCACCCCTAGTTATCAGACTTGACGCCAACCGCGCCGGGCGCCCAATGCCGCGCTGCACAGGGCCAGACGGTGAGATCCATGTAAACCGCGATGACCAGATCGCCATTCGGGTCGCAGCGAAAGATTGGGGGCCAACTTGGACCAGTGGTTTTTTCGAGGGGTTGTTGGTGATTGCAGGTGAAGACAGTAGCGCCGAAATACTGACGATTGATCAGATTCACGAAGCTGGGAGGCCCGCCATCAAAGGTGGAGGTTGGGCGAAAAGTGGGGATCTGATCATCGAGAGCGCACATCGCGTCAGCGTCCCATCCCAACAACTGCGGCTGATTGTTTTGGCGAGGAAGCTCCACCCCTACCCAATCGCCGAACTACGCGGAGCTCTCGACAACATCATAGAAAGCACGCCACATGGAAAACGCCTCAATCGCATAGCTACATATTTGAGCAAACTTCGAGGCGGTTTTCTACAGGCTCCCTTTCGCGCTGTAGACGACCGCAACTCATGTGAAAGGCTGTCGCCGTGAAGAGCTATAATTCTATCCCACTTTTGATCCATCGTGCCGTGTATGTCTTTGGCGTCTCTCTCTATCTCGTGGGCGCCAGCGCCGACGCGCGCGAGGACACAGCCAGAGACGTAAGAGTTTCGGTTTTCGAGTTCGAGCCTAACGGGAGTACTTTATCCCCTAACAAGGCCATCGAGCATCAAGACGCTCTTATGAGCGCCGCCAATGCTTTCATAATGTTTGCAGGGCGCTCCGATGTCGACATGATCTTCAAAGTCTCATCGGCTCTCGATGGCGTCGATGACCAACGGCTCATTGATGCTCGTCTAGGTTGGTTCGTCGAGTATCTTTCACATGCGCCCGCTGGTGGGATGTTCATAGAGCATGATGAAGCCCTAAAACGGAACCAAGCTGTTCTGTCGCTTCGACCGGCGTCTCAACCGTCAAACTTATGCCCCTGGTGGATGACGATTAAAACTGGTGTAGGTCAAAGCTCGACGGAAGTGACGCTGCCTGCCGGATACTCGGGCGTACTACCGCTCATTCCTGAAGCAACAGTCTCCTTCAGTCCTGCTTTCGATCCGCCTTACCACTTAGCAGCGCGTGTCAACGATACAGGCGCCATTGATGCGACTGGGCGCTTGGTAGCAGCTCCTGCAGTTATACGCCTTGCCGTTGCAGTTCAGCCAATTGATCCCATGGCACTTCGCGATGCTGAAGAAGATGATGCGCGCAACATTGCTTTATCGCAAAAGGTGGCGCTTGATGCGCCGCTCCTGTGCACAGTAAAGCTGATTGAGGGTGGTTTAGGTGAAGCTATTGTCAGCGATGAGTGAAGCTTGATCGCAGCTATATCGCTTGTGAAAATCAGAAACTCGGTTGACGGAAACACCACCTGAAGTTGCGCTCCAATCTGATGGTTGCAGCCCAACGGCCAGATTGCAGATCGGTGGTTCTCATAGGGCTTAGAGAAGAATGAGGTGTACTTTCACGAATTTTACATCAGCCACAAAGCCCAAGAACCTCTAAACAGCGGTCCTTCTCAGCGTTGAGTAGGTCAAGATATACTGAGCAGCCTTCTCTGAGCCATTCTCACGAAAGAGCATGCCGCAGCGTTCTCGCATATGGTCTCGAGTTGCTGGATTGAGCATATGGTCGAGGACACGTGGAGCGGAGAGCATCTCATGGCGACGGATGACAGCGCCAGCTCCCGCAGCATCAGCAAAACGCGCCCGTTGATACTGAAGGTCCATCTCCGACGCCTCATTTGGGATGAAAACCGTAGGTATCGCACCCAACATGGCCTCATGAAACGCGTTATAGCCACAGGTTGAGACCATAAAATCAAACGCGTTAGTCATTGGAAAAATTGGGTAGTGTGATAGCTCCAAAGCGTGGTCGTGGTGTACCAAAGATCTCTTCGCCCGAATAGGTGACCTTAGCGCCACGACCAGTACATCTCTTTGTCTTGAAAGATGCTCAATCGTGAGGATTTCAAGGTCAGCAAGATCGAAATTGGAGCCTGAGCCAAGCGAGACAGCAACGATGGTTGCATCTTGCGGCAACCCCAGTTCTCTGCGTGCATCGGTACGGTCAAGCCGTGTTGATGGATCAGCGCGGACTATCGGCGGGCAAACGAACACGTCATCACGCAGCTTCCTGGTCGGCCCGTCATCTAGTGATGAAGCGATGTCATCTGGCTCGATCACTGCATCAAAATATTTCGAACGCTCCAGCGCCCCCCTTTGGTGAGGCGCCCAAAAACCGCGACGCACCCATATCGACTTCATAGTGGGAGACTGCTTGATCGCAGTGCACAGCCCAGAATATGGCGTGTTGCCGTCGAAGACTAGAATGTCGGCACCATAAAAAGATATCGCATCCGTGAGTTCGACAGCTAACGCATTATTCCAAGCCCGTAGGCCCGCGCCGGTCGCACGATGAAAGGGCCTATACTCCGTAAGGTATCCAGCCTCTCTGACCAGATGAGCCCCTTGTGAGAGTGTAAAAAATACGACTTCCATATCATTCGAAAGCCGATCTGCGACAGCCAACATGCGCGTCAAATGGCCTAGTCCAACGCCGTTGGAGGTGAAGATGAGCGCCGTCTTTTTTCGCATTGCTGTCTGGGGAGGAGCAGCCACGCTCTTTGTCGCTCTGCCAGCGCCCCAGCCGGGTGTTAGGCGCTCGAGCCGTGGGACGAATGCAGTGAGATCAAAATGACGAAGAGCACTGCTGCGGGCCCGCTTGGATTGGGCGAAATAGGCTTCAGGGTGAGCCACGAAGTTGTCGATTGTCGCTTCGACCCCGGCCGCCTCGACGTAAACTGCGGCTTCGCCAAATAACGTTTCAAAGTGCGATGGCAAGATTACCACCAATCCAGTTGCAAGCGCTTCAAGGATAGCTCGGCCGAAGGCCTCAATCCAAATATCCGAGTGATAGTAGACGTAAAAATCTAGCGAGCGCAGGTATGTCGATACGTCGATTGTGCCGAACGGTATCATATCCCAGTGGCCAGGGGGCGAACCTCCAAATTTTTTGCCAAGAAATGGGCCTCCGCCCAACATCGATATCTTGAAATCACGGCGTAGAGGGTAGGCCTGAAGCGCAGTTTGGAGATCGTCTGGCCATTTCTGTGGATCAGGTCGCGAATGGCGCCCGATGAGTATCCTATCTGACGGCGGTTTCTGGTCTCGCGCTGGCCATCGCGCGAGATCAAGAAGGTTGCACCAGTCCTCTGCAGCAATCTCACAATCTTCGACTGCTCCGTATGTCAACTGCGTTCTGACGTTTGGGCCGACAGGCGCCAAAATTGGCCGCTTTCCCAGCATCGCCTCAAGATTTGAGGCAACCTGGCCCACCCTATACTGACGTCGGCCTGATCCATCGTACAGTGGGTGATGGAGGACAAGAAACAATGACTCTGTGGTGAGATTCAGAGGCTCAAATGGCAGCGCTTCAAACACCTTTGGGTGATGGGCAACCGCAATTGCAGTATGGGTTAAAGCTCGTGGCTCAATAAGTCTGCAGGCGCCATCTTGGAGGAGTGCTTCGATATCTGGGTGAAATGGCCAGCTGCGCTTTAAAACGCCACCTTGAATTGGGACAAGTCCCGCAGACAATCCCGCTTTATATGCTGCAGAGATTTCCGAGGCTAAGGCCGTTGAGCTGCCGCCGGGAAAACGTGGGTCGGCGATGAAAGCAATATCAACAAATTCTGGCATTCCGAGATCTCATGCGATAGTATTTTAAGGCCAATACTATTTGGCTTCGCTACTGAACAAGTGAGAACAATCAGTGTCGAAAAGCTTTTTTCTCTCAGTTGCGTTCATGATGGTGTGGGGGCGGCATTGAAAGACTTTGAACAGAAAACGAGCAGTGAAGCTGCTAATTTTTCTGGCAGGTCTCTTTACCAGTGGCAATCACCTCAATCCACCAATCAGGCCATGGTTTACTTGTTGTTGCGAAGCGATGAGAGCGTCGTCACTTTTCTTTCACAAAGTGAGCGGGCTTTTCGACGTTTCTCCAAGGTCATCTTCATTGTGACCTGTAATGAACTGTCCGAGTTCCGATTTCGCCGGCTCATTGTCGAACGGCTACCTGACTTGGAGGAAATGAAAGAATTTGGCGCTGCACGGCCCTGGCCAGAATATCTTCGCCGGCGTCATTTGATTCTAAAATCTAAATGGAAGCCGGCTTGGCTACTGGCCTATGGCCTAACCTTCGATGAGTATTTGAAAGAGGTTGAAAGAAATTTGAATGGGATCACACGAAGAGCCGTCTGAACGTCCCTCTCGTTGGGGCATTGGCGCCAAAGTGATGGCGATGTTCTCGTCATGGTTGATCATCATCGGCTGCTCAGTTGGTGGCGAAAAGCCTCGCGTGACGCAGGGGGAAACAAACTCCAGCACAAGCGACGTATCGGCACCCGCTGTCGCGGTCGCCAGCGCTGCTGAGGCCGAGACTGGCTACGACGGCTACGACGGCTGAAGATTGAGAGATATTAGTTAGCGCCATGTTTAGGTAACTGATCGCCAATGGCGTTCTGTAGAGCGACATATCGTTCTAATTACTTAGGGTTTCAATAAGCTGACCGAGCGAGGCCAAAATGACGCAACGTGCTCGAACAAAAAAGTCACTTCTCTGGTTTCGCCGCCTCTTCTCTGCATTCGTTATCGTTTTATGCGTCGGGCAGGCTGCACCTGTGAGCGCTTCTGAGCGAGTCGCAGTCGTCATCGGCAATACAGATTACGATATCGCCCCTCTCGCAAACCCAGGCCGAGATGCTCGCTTGATAGCTTCCGTCCTGGCTGAGTTCGGCTTCGAAATCCATGCGCATTTTGATCTCGATCATCAACATCTGACCCAGTTACTTGAAGGCCTGCCGGGCCTGTTCGAAGGTGCTGAGATCGGCGTGTTCTACTTCGCTGGACACGGCATCCAGCACCGAGGCGAAAACCTTCTTATTGGGACTGATGTGACTGCGCTTGAGCCCAATGAGGTGATCAGTAAGTCGTTACGTGTCAGTGAGTTGTTATCGAATTTATCGGCGTCTCAAGGTGGCAGCCGGATTGTTATGCTGGACGCTTGCCGAGACAATCCGTTCGCCGACACATCAGAGGATTTTGGGCTAGGGCTGACATACACTGAAGCTGAAATCGCTGGTGAGTTTCTGATTTCTTACGCCACAAGCGCCGGAAAGGTCGCGCTAGATGGCGTGGGTCTACGAAATAGCCCCTACGCAATCGCTTTTGTTGAGGCTCTGAGAGCTGGAAAAACCGATATATATGATATTTTCAAGCAGGTGCGCCGCAACGTGCGCTCTGCGACCAATGGGCGCCAAGTGCCTTGGATTTCCGCATCGGTTGAGGGCGACTATGTTTTATCACGTTCTCCACAAGCGACTGAGACGCCGACTGAATCCCCCAACATCGTCGATGCACTAGACGAAGTCCTTTGGGCCTTCATCCGAACAAGCATTGACCCCGCTGATTTTGAGGCATTCGTCCGCCTCTTCCCCTCAAGCCGATATGCTGCCGAAGCACGCGATAAAGCCTCGCTACAAGTTGAGGATATTGCAACTGCTCAGGTTTTGGTGAATGGCCAGCCTGCAGATCCAGGCATCCTCGCTAGGGGCGTCGCAAGACTGCGAACGGCGCCAACAGCGGTTGCAGGGGCTGCCGTAACAGCGGAGAGCATTCTCTCCACAGATCCAATGTTCGGCACGACTGGCGACCGGGTGATGCCTCGCGCGCTTCGGGAATGGCCCGATGAATTGCCGCAGCTTGCTTCCGATCTGGATGAAACCGTAAACGATTGCGACCTGTTGGCTGCGGACCCTGACGACCCACAACGCGTCGCACCGGGCGTTGATTGGAACATGCTCAATACAACCGAGTCGGTTCGCGCTTGCGTCGCTGCTTTGCATGCAGACCCTGAAAATTCACGCCTTCGTTTCCAGCTCGGCCGCTCCCTTGATATTGCCGGTTTTTTTGATTGGGCGGAGCATTTCTATATGGCAGCAGGCAAGGATAACTACTCCGCCGCTCTCGTCAACCATGGCTACATGTACCGGACTGGGCGCGGGCGAGAGAGAGACTATGCCCGTGCACTGTCTTTATATCTAGAAGCGGGCCGGCTCGGCAATATGCGCGGTCGCACCAATGTCGGATCACTTTACCGGAATGGCCAGGGCGTTCAGCAATCCTACGAGGAAGCCATCCTGCGCTACCGCCTTGCTGGCGCCAATGGCTGGCCCAATGCGATTGACGCGCTTGCCAACATGTATCGTAAGGGACAGGGACTGCCAAAAGATGAGGTGACGGCGTTCGAATTATACATGGCCGCCGCTCACAATGGCTCAACCAACGCGATGTCTAGCGTGGCGCGCGCCTATCTAGGTGGTTGGGGCGTTGAAGCCAATGGCGTATCGGCTGTTGAGTGGTTTGAGCGTGCGACCGCTAGGGGTAATCAATACGCGCCGTTTTTCTATGCCCGCGCCCTGCTGAATGGTTGGAAAAGCGTCGGCATCAGGGCCGAACCGTTAAGAGCTAAGGAACTGTTTGAAGCTTCTGCAGAACGGGGCTTTAGGCAAGCCTATGTTGAGTTGGCGAAAGCATACCGTGACGAGAAATTTGGCGAAGCCGACCTTACCACAGCACTCTATTACGCTTACTTGGCGCGAGCAGCTAAGCGTGATGATGCTGAAGAGTTGGTGAGTGAGATTGAAAGTCTGGTCACTGAAGCTGATCGAGCCAGTGCGAAGGATCGTGCTGACGCATTCCTACGCCAGAATGGATTCTGAGTTGGACGCTCTATTCCAGTGCATCACTCGGATGTGCTTGGCAAGGGAAGCGCAAAAACAGGCCACTGAATGGAACGCGGAAAAGAGCTGAGCTTCAAGCTTGCTTGTGATCAGGCTCGTGAGTGCCTCATGGCGCACGCAAGTAGTTTTTCTAAAGCGAATAAGTTAACTGAGAGTTCATCTGAATATGTGGACCCATGTGAGGTCGTCCGTTTGGGGCGCGAGGAAGCATTTGCTGACGACACATTCTGGACCCCAGTCCGCCAAGCGGCGTTTTGGCGTCAGGTTGATTCTGATGACAGTGCTGCCGCCTTCTTACTGGTTGTGGGCGCGGAGGTAGCTTTAGAAGTTCGGGACGCTGCTGCTGCACGATCTCGATCGCGGCGGGCTATGACCCTTTTGCAGAACGATCTCTTTATTCAATCGCTCTATCATCAGGCGCATCGCGAAACCGCAGCCTCCCCGGACACAGAAAACGTATTTGAGAATCTATTTTGCCGTGCACCGTTTCAAAATATCGAGACCAACCCAAACGGTGACGTCTTTTTCTGTTGCCCAGCTTGGTTGCCTAAACCGATCGGCAACCTGCATCGTTCGAGTGCCGGAGAGATCTGGAATTCCCAGACTGCACAGGACATCCGAGCCTCTATCCATGACGGCTCCTATCGTCACTGTAGCCGGATACATTGCCCGAAGCTTTCTGGCGGGGGGAGTGGCCTGGAACAGAAAGACCAGATCCGTCATGATGAAATGGCGGCACATTCTGCTGATCGAGCGACACAGCTGCCCACCATGCCAGCCAATATCATCTTGTCGCACGATAGATCATGCAATATCGCCTGCCCGTCTTGCCGACGTGATCTGATCATTGCCCGTAAGGAGGAGCAAGCAGCCCTCAACGCTATGGCGGATGACGTGATCTTCCCGCTATTGAGCCATGCGCGAAAGCTAAGGGTGACTGCGAGTGGCGATCCTTTTGGCAGTGCACATTTTCAGTATGTGCTGCGTAATCTTGAGCGCAGCGAAAATCCAGAACTCCGCTTAGATCTTCAAACCAATGGCCTGCTATTGACCCCCAAGATCTGGGAAACGTTGAAACTAGAAGGCAAAGTCGATCAGCTCTTAGTCTCTTCTGATGCTGCCGAAGCCGAGACTTACGCTGAATTACGTCGTGGCGGCGTTTTTTCGACACTCCTCAAGAACCTTGAGTTTATGGCGAGGCTGCGCGCGGAGAACCGAATTAAGCGTTTGCGTCTCGATTTTGTTGTCCAAGCGCGGAACTTTCGCGAAATGCCCGATTTTATCCGACTGGCGGAGCGTTTTGGCTGCGATGGCGTGAAGTTTCAAATGATCCGCAGCTGGGGTACTTACAGTGTAGAGGAGTTTCGAAAACACAATATTGGCGACCCATCGCACCCTGACTATTCGGATTTCCTAAAGGTTTTACGCGAACCCGCCCTGTCCTCACTGACGGTTGAGTTGTGGGGGATGTCACGCGCCCAGAAGGATGCGATCGCTCAAACTACGTTTTAGATTTAAACCTCAATTGAGCATCGACGAGAAGATCGTTAGGGCCAGCAACCAAAAGTTTTTTGCGGCCATGCGTCGGACCAAGATGAATCTCCTCTCAACTGAAGTGGGAGTGCAGAACCGCTTGAGTGAAGTTTTTGAGGCCAGCAGTTGTTTTGGTTTGACCTTATGGCATCCGCATAAAAATTTTCTCTAAAGAGCTGTTTACTCAGTTTTCGTGGACCATACAGCCAGCGGTAAGGAATTGGGCCAATATAGTTACCGCCAGAAAGTGCAAAACTATTCGACCCCCCTCCGAAATAGAGGAAGTTTAGGGCCCTGTTTCGTTGCTTGTGCTGCAGCGGTGCATTTCTCCATCTTACGAAGCAGCGCGGACAATACAAGTACATCCACTTTATATTACCGTGCGGCGCATATGACCATGATGATGATTTCACCTCAGCTCTGAATGCTCTCTCTGCTTTTTTGTTACTATGGAGAACAATCTCAGCATTCGCGATATTCAAGAATATGAGCGAGCAGCCAATTAAAACGCTTGATGCGATCACCATCCTCAATACTCTTGTCGCCACTTCAGTCTCCTGTATGTATTCTTCGCAAGGCCTAGATTTGAAATACAGCACAAGCAATTCAGCAGCTTTGGCGAACAGCGGTAGCGGCCAGCCAGCAAAAGCGTGTGCATTGCTTAGCGCACGCCTTCAAGAACGGCTGACCACTGACAATCCCGAGCTCAGCTTAGCCCATCAACATATTTCGCCATGCCTATGCTGATGGAAATCGGACTAATCAATTACCGGTCGACCAGAAGCTCTTCATGTCTCAGGAGCTTACTTCAAGCACTTCCCAACGGAATTTGAGCCAGCGATTGAAGTGCTGCCCAGGATCGCCAGAGCGAGTGCATTCTGCGAATTATTGGTCTGAGTAACGCGCTTGGTTTTGGTTCCACAAGCTAGGTTGGCCCCGGCGGCGGCCTTGGAGCCCCCTATAGCCAGGGCCAAGGAATTTTGAGCGTTGTTGGTCTGGGTAAGGGTGTCGATTTGGGTGTTGAAATCAGCCGCCAATGCATGGCCAGCAAACGCCGCGATGAAGCCAATGATCGAGAAGCCTTTGACGATGGATCGCATTTTCCGTCTCCCTGAGGTTCGCCCTCTAAATCGAACCGCCTCACTTGGCGGCGACCTCCAGCGCGAACGCCGCGCCGAACACATCGTCTCTCGGAATGGTCGGCTCTCGGCTTATGGGTGTATGAGGCGTTTTAGACGCCCTCAAACGAAAAGTTGTTCCGGATGGAGAGTTTGCAGCTTCACCCAGAAAACAGAAGACCGCGCCGGGCGGGACCCGGGCGGCCTATCATGAGGTGGGGAGGATAAAAAATAAGGCCGCCAAGCATCAGCAATTGCTACGCTCGATCGCCGAATGAGATTACTTCATGCAATTCCCGGCGATGTTGGAGCCTGCGACGGCGGTACTGTTCTTGATCGCCAGGGCCAGAGAATTCTGGGCGTTGTTGGTCTGGGTGATGCGCTTGCCTTTGACGCCGCAAGCCATGTTCACGCCAGCGGCGGCCTTGGAGCCGTCGATGGCCAGGGCCAGGGAGTTTTGAGCGTTGTTGGTCTGGGTCAGAGTGTCGACCTGGGTGTCGAAGTCTGCTGCGAAGGCAGAGCCGGCGAAAGCCGCGATGAAACCGAGGGTGGTGAAGCCTTTGACGATGGTCCGCATTTTCCGTCTCCTTGAGAGTGGTCTCTGGTCCGAACCGCCTCTCTTGGCGGCGCCCTCCAGCGCGTTTGACGCGCCGTATGGTCAATCTCTCGGAATGATCCATAGGGGCGTCTCAGACCCCCAATGTGTATCCATGGTCACAGACAACACTCGGCGCAAAAGCCCTTGCCAGCGTAAGGTGCGCAGCGCACCTCTAATCTTATGACCGACGACGATACTTCGCAGCCCTATCATACCCCTTCCACCCGCGCGCCCAACCGCCCACGGCCCGAGAGCGAGGCGGGAAGTGAAGGCGAAAACAGCGCGCGGCGACAACCGCGCGATGAACCATGGGTGACGCCGGAAGACGCCGAGGCAGCCCGGAAGCAGGCTGAGGCGGACCAGCGGGCGGCGCTCTATGAACCTCCGGCGCGGCTCAGCCTGTCGCGAGCGCCGACCGTTAAGGCTCTGATCATCCTTATGGCCGCCATCGAAGGGCTGCTGTTCCTCGCTGAAGGGGCCGGGGGTGGCGCACTCACCGGCGTTCGGGAGCGAGTGTTCCAGTTGTTCGCGTTCTCACCGCTGGGGAGCTACCTCGCCTTCCAAGGCGCCATTGGCGCCGAGGGCCTCTACGGCGTCCTTGGACATATGTTCCTTCATGGCGGCGTGATGCATCTGGCGCTCAACATGTTCGCCCTAGCGCTGTTTGGCCCACCACTGGAGCGCTATATGGGGGCAGCGCGGCTATTGGCGCTCTATGTGCTCGCCGGCCTTGGCGGCGCTTTAGGCCACGGGCTGTGGCAATACGGGGTGACGGTGGTGTCGCCTGATAGCGGACCTTGGCCGCTGGCGGTGCAATTGGTCGGGGCCTCAGGCGCGATCAGCGGCATGATCGGCGCTGAATTGGCCCGCCGAGCGTTGAGCTTGGCCGAACTCCCGCCACGCCTGCGGATGGCCTCGCCGCTGGGCTACCTGCTGAAGGCGTCGAGCGGCTTCGTGCTGATCAACATCGCCCTATCGGCAATGGGCACCGCGATCTCAGGATCGGCGCATTTGGGGGGATTTTTCGCAGGCATGGCGGCGGTCGCACTGCTGCGCCGACGCCAATGTTAATAAGGCATTGGATAGCGCTGATAAATCTCCAGAATCTCCGCCTGCACCGTCTCGCTCAGCTTCAGGTCCACCGCCTTTAGGCTGTTCTCTAACTGTGGCACGGTAGTCGCCCCGAAAATCACCGAGGTCATGAAAGGACGCTCAAGACACCACGCCAAGGCCATCTGCGCCGGGTCGAGGCCATGGCGCTCGGCAAGATCAGCGTAGGCGGCGGCAGCGGCCAGTCCGGCCTCGTTCATGCGCCCGCCAATACCTTCGTTAATGGTGGCTCGGGAGCCTGTCGGCAACGCGCCGCCGCGATATTTGCCGGTTAACAACCCACCGCCGAGCGGAGTCCAGGCCAATAGGCCGACATCCTCATGATGCGCCACCTCGGCGAGGTCGAGATCATAGATCCGGCGCAGGAAGCTGTATTCGTTCTGGATCGAGGCCACCCTCGGCAGCCCGTCGCGCTCGGCGATGCGCAGGAACTGCATCACGCCCCAGGCGGTCTCGTTGGAGAGGCCGATATGGCGGATCTTGCCCTCCTTCATCAACGCGTCGAGGGTTTGAAGCTGCTCTTCGATGTCGGCGATCGCCCGAGCAGTGTCCTGCTTGGAGGGGTCGTAGCTCCAGACCTGCCGGAAGTGATAGGAACCCCGGTTCGCCCAATGCAGCTGATAGAGGTCGATGTAATCGGTCTGCAGCTTTCGCAGACTGTCCTCGACCGCAATGCGGATAGTTTCCGGCGAAATCGGCGCGCCGTCACGGATCAATTTGTAGCCGGCGCCAACCACCTTGGTGGCGATGATCACGTCCGAACGCCGCTTGTTCTTGGCGATCCAGGTCCCAATCAACCGCTCACTGTCGCCGCTGGTCTCGGCCCGATGTGGGGTGACCGGATACATCTCGGCGCTGTCGATAAAGTTGATCCCAGCATCTAGGGCGCAATCAATCTGGGCGTGCGCCTCGGCCTCATTGTTCTGCGAGCCCCAGGTCATCGAACCCAGGCACAGCGCGCTGACCTTCAAATCGGTGCGGCCGAGAGTGTTGTAACGCATGTCGCCCCCAAAACGCGAACCGGCTCGGATCAGCCGGCGGCGTCACCCTAAGGATTAGCCGTCGGTTGGCAAGCTGTCGGCGCAGACCGGGCGGCGGCCGATTCCCTCCGAGAACCGCAGCAGATAACCGTCGGGATCGGCGACGACGCATTGGCGGACGCCGCTCTCCTCCACTCCCGCCGCATACCATTTCTCCTCCAGCGGCAGCAGGATAGTCTCCCCCGCCGCCTGCAACGCGACGGACAGCGCCCGGACGTCGGACACCGAAATCTGAAAATTCACGCCGCGCCCCAGCGGCGGCGCCAAGGGGGCCGCCGGATCGGCGAGAAAGGCCCGGCCCGCCCCGATCCGCTCCACTATCAATTGCGCGCCCTCGCGCTGGAGGAAGGCGAAGCCCTCCGTAGGCCGGTCATAGACGGTCTCGAATCCGACGGCGTGGTAAAACCGGAGCGAGCGGTCGAGATCCGTGACATACAGCTCGGGGATCAGCGCATTGAAGCGAACCGGCGTCACACGCAGCGCCCGCCGTCCACCTCGAAGGCGACGCCGTTGATGAAGGCGGCCTCGTCCGAGCACAGGAACAAGGCCGCGTTGGCGATGTCCAAGGGTTGCGACAGGCGGCCGAGCGGGATGGTGGCGACGAAACGGGCGCGGTTCTCCGGCGTGTCGGGCACACCCATGAAAGTCTCCAACAGCGCGGTTTCGCCCATGACCGGGTTGATGGCGTTGACGCGGATGCCCTGCGGCCCTAGCTCGGCGGCCATGGATTTGGTCAAGGTGATCGCCGCGCCCTTGGAGCCGTTGTACCAGGTCAGCCCAGGGCGCGGGCGCACCCCGGCGGTGGAGGCGAT
>JAHQVS010000036.1 GCA_019634215.1 Paracoccaceae bacterium
GCACACGCCAATCAGCGACAGCGGCCGCGAAAATCGCCACATCCACCGGCAGCGCGGCAACCACCGCGTCGTGCATCTCGCGCGCTGTCTGTACGGAAACAAGGCGTTGGGCGGGCGGCGGCGGGGCCTCTGCTGGTCCCGTGACAAATGTCACCTCAGCCCCAGCGGCTGTTAACGCCGCTCCAATCGCAGCGCCCTGGCGCCCCGACGATCGATTGGCGAGATACCGCACAGGATCTATCGGTTCATGAGTCGGCCCAGACGTAACTAAAACACGCAACCCATCGAGCGACCCCGCGGCCGGAACATTGGTGAAATAAGTTTCAACCGCCTGAACCAGCTGCTCGGGCTCCGCCATACGGCCAAACCCAAATTCGCCGCATGCCATAGGACCCTCATTGGGGCCAACGCAGCTGACTTGATCTGATTTAAGCGTCGCCATGTTGCGTTGGGTCGCCGGGTGCTCCCACATCCGCACATTCATCGCTGGCGCGACCATGATGGGCTTATCCGTGGCCAATAACACCGTCGAAGCGAGGTCATTCGCCAGCCCATTAGACATTTTAGCGATAAGATCCGCTGTTGCGGGCGCAACGAGAATTAAGTCAGCACTTCGAGACAGTTCGATATGACCCATCTCAACTTCGCTGGTCAGCTCAAAGAGTTCGGAGTGAACAGCATCACCTGTCAGACTAGCAAATGATAAAGGCGTCACAAATTCTTGGGCAGCCTTGGTCATCACGCACCGCGTGGAAATCCCGCGATCCGCTAGGCGACGCACCACCTCCAGGGATTTATACGCTGCGACACCGCCGCCAACGACCAACAACACATGCTTTCCGCGCATGAGCGCAGCTCCAAACAATAAGCGTTTATGTGAGTGTTAACGCTCACATACTGTAGTTTGTAACAGACGCCAACCGCCTGTACCATTAGGAACATCCTGTGCATGCAGGAGGATGCGCTTTAACTGCGCATTAACCACACCATCGCGCCGTAAGCGAACAATGCGCCGGACAAAACCCCCAGAACGAGTCCCGCACGGAACCGTCCCAATCGACTAGGAGCGGCGTACACGGCGGCAGGTTGAACACCATGCTCACTGAATTCCACTAATCTCTCCGCTAATTTAGGGAGAAGCGGGCGAATGCGTGACAAAGCACGCGCGGTTTCGGACAAATCTCTTAACAACGACTGAGGACCGATATTTTCCATCATCCACTGCTCAACCTCTGGCCGAGCTGCGGCCCACATATTGAAATTTGGGTCAAGACTCCGTGCCACCCCCTCAATCACAACCATCGTCCGCTGAAGCAGAATCAGTTCCGGCCTGGTTTCCATGCCGAATCTTTCTGTCACATCAAAGAGTTGCTCGAGAACTCGCGCCATAGATATATCTGCTGCGCGTTGCCCGACGATCGGCTCACCAATAGAGCGGAGCGCTTGTGCGAACTGGTCTATGTTCTGAGTGCGAGACACATAACCAGCATCAAAATGAGCTTGTGCGCCGCGCCGATAATCCCGGGTCAAATAGCTAAATAATATTTCTGCGTAAGTGCGCCGTGTCCAAGGATCAATACGGCCCATAATACCAAAGTCAAACGCGACAATAGCGCCATCCGGGGCGATCTTTAAGTTGCCATGGTGCAAATCCGCATGAAAATACCCATCACGCAATGCGCATCTCAGGAAATGCCGCACCAGCTTCAACGCCAACTCCGGCAAATCCAGATCTCGAGCGCGCAAAGCCTCCAGATCTCCCATGGGCGTCCCATCCACCCAACTTGTGGTGAGGACGCGCTTTGAGGATAACGACCAGATGACATCGGGGGTGCGTATGCCTGCGTCCCCGCGAATATTGTCCTGATATTCGGAGCCGGCGGCGGCTTCTAGACGAAGGTCCATCTCACGGCTGACCACGCCTTCGAAATGGCGCACCACCGCAGTGGGTTTCAACCGGCGTGATTTTGCTCGAAACGTCTCTAAGGTGCGGGCGATGAGATAGAACGCCGAAATATCTCTGGCGAACGCCGCCTCAATGCCTGGCCGCAGCACCTTCACCGCGACACGGCGCCCATCCTTGGCGATCGCCGGATGCACCTGGGCGATTGAAGCGGCAGCGATTGGCGGATCAAGCCGGTCGAACAGATCATCGATCTTCCGCCCCAGCTCAGCTTCAATCATCTCGCGCGCCAGGGCGTCCTCAAAGGGCGGCAAACGCTCCTGCAAATACCGCAGATCTTGCGCCAGCTTTTCCCCCGCAACATCAGGACGGGTGGAGGCGATCTGGCCGAACTTCACGTAAGACGGGCCGAGCGCGCTCAAAGACCGCGTCACTGGCGGCAAGTGAGCCGCGCCGCGCGCGCCGAGCGGCCACAGAGGCGTCAGCAGCGCCAAAACCGCGCGCCGGCGTATACCGCTCAGACCGAACGCCTGCAGTATGGGGTCCAGCCCGCCATTTCGCCGCAAGGTCGCGGCGATCCGCACGAGGCGCGCCACATCATTCAGGAAGCGCACGCGCTCCTCCATTTCTCCATGAAATCAGCGTCAGAGTCGCCAACCAGAATGCAGCGCGACGACGCCGCCGGTGAGGTTGCGCCACGCCACCCGCCGCATGCCCGCCTCGCGCATCATCTGCGCAAAACGTTCCTGATCTGGAAACCGGCGGATGCTTTCCACAAGGTACTGATAACTATCGCGATCAGTGGCCACCAAAGCCCCAATGCGCGGAATGACGTTGAAAGAATAGAGCTCGTACAGCCGGTCCATCCCGGGAACGCGGACCCGGCTGAATTCCAAACATAGGAAACGCCCGCCGGGCTTCAGAACGCGCCGGGCTTCGGCCAGAGCGGCCTCAGGCTGAGTGACGTTGCGAATGCCGAAAGCGATGGTGACATAGTCAAAGGTTTTGTCCGCGAACGGCAGCGCCATAGCGTCACCGCAGACCCAATCGATCGGCGCTTGCACGCCGCGCTCCTCCATACGGCGGCGACCCTCGCTCAGCATGTCTTCAGTCAAATCGCACACTGTCGGTCGCGCCATACCGCCGGTGCGACGGAGGAAACGCCATGTGATGTCGCCGGTCCCGCCCGCCACATCTAACAGCCGGGTGTCAGGACGCGGGGCCAACCAATCCATCATCACATCTTTCCAGATGCGATGGGCGCCGCCGGACATGAGATCGTTCATCAGGTCATATCGCGAAGCGACGTTGGCGAAGACACCGCGCACAAGCCGGCTCTTTTCCGCCGCAGGCACTCGTTGAAACCCGAAATGCGTTTCCGTGGTCCCAATATCGTCTTCGACGCTCATGATCTGTCTCATCTGCTTTATTTCATGTGTCGCGACATAGCGCGCTCACTGGGCGGCGGCCATCAAGCAAACACCGATCGCGCGGGATCAGCCCGAGGGTGTATATAGTGACGCTCAAGATCGACAGTGACGTCAGGAAGGCTCATGCCCGAACTGCCAGAAGTTGAAACCGTCTGTCGCGGAGTCGCACCGTTGCTCGAGGGTTTCGAGATCCGCGATGCGGAAGCGCGCCGCCCGGATCTGCGATGGCCGCTTCCAAAGAGATTCGCTGCGCGCTTGAAGGGGCGCCGTGTGGAGACTGTACGCAGGCGATCCAAATATATTTTGGCTGACCTCAAGGCCACAAAATCAGCCCTGGCGGAAACCTGGATTATCCACTTGGGCATGTCCGGTCGCTTTATCGTGACGCCAAGCAGCGTAGGCGGCGAGGGAAGCCAGAGGAACATCACGGGGGAGTTTGTTCATAGCACCGGCGCCGGGAGCGAAAGCCCGCACGATCATGTAGTGGTCCAAACCGACGCCGGACGGCTCGTTTATAATGATCCCCGCCGCTTCGGAGCGATGGATCTGTGGCCCACTTCCGATCTCGGCTCTCATCGCCTGCTCGCATCCATTGGCCCAGAGCCTCTTGGCAACGGCTTCCATGCTGATCACTTGGGAGAGCGGCTGCACAACAAAACAGCGTCGATCAAATCCGTGCTGCTGGATCAAAAGGTGGTGGCGGGGCTGGGTAATATATATGTGTGCGAAGCGCTGCACCGCACGGGCGTCGACCCACGCCGGGCGGCCGGCGGTCTGTCGCGCGCTCGATTAGAGCGGCTCGTCGCCGCGATCCGGGAGGTTTTGAGTGAAGCCATCGAAGCCGGCGGCTCAACCCTGCGGGATTACCGCCAAGCCGACGGCGACCTGGGGTATTTCCAACACAGCTTCGCGGTCTACGGTCGAGAAGACGCCCCATGTCCGCGACAGAACTGCCATGGCGAGGTGCGACGCATTGTTCAAACCGGCCGTTCGAGCTTCTACTGCCCGGTCTGTCAGACTTAATATTGCGGCTCGCGAGCACACCAGCCGCTTGATCGTGTGTTGACGTTTCGGTAAGCGCTTCAACAGACTTACAATAAGGATGTCGTGATGGCGTATGAGACCATCGTGGTGGAGACCCGGGACCATGTCGGGCTAATCACGCTGAATCGTCCGGAAGCCCGCAACGCCTTGAATCGACAGCTCATGCTTGAGCTGGGCGAGGCTCTGAACCGCTTCGAGGCAGAAGAACATGTGGGCTGCGTGGTGATCACCGGCAGCGAGAAGGCCTTCGCCGCCGGCGCCGATATCAAGGAGATGAAGGATTTCACCTTCGTCGAGGCCTACCGAAAAAACTTTATCACAGCTGAATGGGAGACGGCGGCGCATGTGCGCAAGCCGCTGATCGCTGCTGTGGCTGGGTATGCCCTTGGCGGCGGCTGTGAGCTGGCGATGATGTGCGACTTTATCGTCGCCGCCGACACCGCCAAGTTCGGCCAGCCCGAAATCAATCTCGGCGTCATCCCTGGCGTGGGCGGCACCCAGAGACTGACGCGCATCATCGGCAAGGCCAAGGCGATGGACATGTGTCTCACCGGCCGGTTTATGGACGCGGATGAAGCCGAGCGCAGTGGTTTGGTCAGCCGGGTTGTCCCAGCCCACGACCTGATCGAAGAAACATTAAAGATCGCCGCGAAAATCGCCGAGAAATCGCCGATAGCGGCCATGGCTGTGAAAGAAGCGGTTAACCGCTCTTACGAAACCACATTGGCGGAAGGACTGTCGTTCGAGCGGCGACTTTTTCACGCCTTGTTCGCCACAGAGGATCAGAGTGAGGGCATGGCCGCATTTGTTGAAAAGCGGCAACCTCAGTTTCGGGGCCGCTAAGCACCGAATCAGTGTGAGTTCAGCACGACGACTTGCGGAGACTGGCCAGTAGGCTTGACCCTTCTGAGATGGCGGCGTAAGCACCACGCCTCCATTTCAAATTTTCGCCGCATAATGTGGCGGTTACAGAGCGAGTCGAGAATGGCCAATTCGCCACAAGCGCGGAAACGGGTGCGTCTAATCGCCAAGCGCACCGAGATCAACCAATCCCGTAAAAGCCGTGTGCGCACTTTCGTGCGTAAGGTTGAGGAAGCAATCGCTTCTGGCGATTCGGACGCCGCGCGGCTCGCCCTCAAAGCTGCGCAGCCAGAAATCATCAGAGGCGCGGTCAATGGCGTCATCCATAAGAATGCTGCGAGCCGGAAGGTTTCGCGCCTGGCCCAGCGGGTCAAGACAATGACTCCACTGAGCAAGTAGGGGCATTCTGTAGTTGTCGGCGATTCGATCACAACATCTGCGATTTACCGCTGATGCTCGTGTCCTCGCCGCAACGAGTCTTTAACTCAAACTTAACAAACCGATTTTCTTAAAACTCATTGTCTCCGAATCTGTTACTGAAGCGTTAATGCAGAGTTAAAGGCTATAGATTCCATGTAACCTTTTAGTTACCTGAGTAATCTCAAATTGAATCTCTGAATAGGCACTATGGGCGCAGATGCTATATTGGCATCTGCGCCCTTTTTATTGGCGATGTTAAGATTCTGTTAAAGATTTGTTTGCTTTTCATGAAACGCTGTGGGTAACCTCTGCTGATTGAGAATCGGCTTTGGAGAGAGCAGATGATCACGAATGGCGGCAAAGTCGCCGTCGCGCAGACTGATCCTCAGTCAGCGTGGCGAGGGCTTTCTCAAAATCCGTATGCACGTCTCATAGACGTCCGCACACGGCCCGAATGGGCTTTTGTGGGCGTGCCAGAGCTTGCCGATATCGGCGGGCGGCTCTGGACAATCGAATGGCGCCGATATCCGGATATGTCACCAAATCCGGAGTTTGAAGCGAGTTTTCGGGCGCAATACGCCCAAGAAAACCCTCGTGAATTGTACTTCCTCTGTCGATCGGGCGCGAGATCGCTCGAAGCGGCTCGGCATGCGTCAAATTTTTTAAGCGACGAACCGGTCCCACCGACACTTTTCAATGTGGCCGAAGGCTTTGAGGGCGACCTTGACGCTAACGGACAGCGCGGAATCGCCAATGGGTGGAAAGCGCATGGCCTGCCGTGGCGTCAATCTTGACCCACGCCTTTGTCATCATCGGGCGAATGCTCTTGAAAAGCGAAGAAGAACAAGAACTTACGAGGCGTTATGTCTGTCAAAACAGCTCTAATCACCACCTGGGAAGACGTTAAGTCTGACCTCAGGCGTCAAGTCGGAGACGACACTTACACCAGCTGGATCGAGCCCCTCGACTTCAAGTCGATCAAAGGCGGCGTGGTCACTCTCAGCGCTCCGAATCGCTTTTTTGCGACTCGGGTTGAAACGTCGCTCGACGACCGCATCCAAGCCGCATGGCGGAAAACCGACCCAGCGGTGCGGCGAATTGCCTACAAAGTTGGCCGCAAGGCCACTGCAACAGGCAATGACAACATCGCAAAACAGCCAGCCACCAGTGCAAATCGTGTATTGGCGGAGGAAGAAGCCGCCTCCTCAATTGGCAAGGGTCGCAAACCTAGGGCCAAACCGCGCGCGGCGGAGAAAACCGCCAAGACGCGGAAAACCAACAAGGCAGCTTCCACCGCCAATGAGTCGGCTGAAGGCGAAGCGCAAGCGCCAAAGCGCTCGAGCCGCAGGACGGCCAAGTCGGTGACAACGCCGGAACTTGGCGTCATCCCAGCGACAGCACGGTCGGAGCAAGAAGCGTCGCCGATGAAGTCCATCAAGGTCAGTGATCGTCTGCACTTTGATAATTTTGTCGTGGGGCGGCCCAACGAATTCGCCTTTGCGGCGGCGAAGCGCGTGTCAGAGGCGGAGACAACGCCGTTCAACCCGCTGTTTCTTCATGGCGGGGTTGGCCTTGGTAAAACCCATCTGTTGCACGCCATCGCACGCCGACGGCAGGAGCTATATCCGCACGAGAAGATCCTATTCGTCTCGGCGGAAAGCTTCCTGCTCGAATTCGTCTCAGCGCTACGCCACCACGACATGGTGACGTTCAAAGAGATGTTCCGTTCGGTGGATATGTTGATCGTCGATGACGTTCAGCACATCATGGGCAAGCACCGCACCCAGGAGGAGTTCTTCCACACCTTCAATGCTCTAGCCGATGATCGCCGTCAGATCGTTCTGTCGGCGGACAGCTCGCCGAGCGACCTGGAAAATGTGGACGAACGCTTGCGCTCCCGCCTCGGTTGGGGGTTAGTCGCCGACCTGCACCCTACTGATTATGAGCTACGCCTCGGCATCTTGGAAACCAAGACCGAAGAGGCCATGCGGCTGACTCCAGATCTGGAAGTGGACCCCAAGGTGCTCGACTTCTTGGCGCACCGGATCTCAGCCAATGTGCGAGTTCTGGAAGGGGCGTTGATTCGCTTGTTCGCGCACGCCTCCATGGCGAAGCGGCCAGCCACCATCGAGATGGCGCAACGCGTGTTGGAGGATCTTCTCAAAAAATCGAACCGCAAGGTTTCGATTGAGGAGATTCAGCGAAAAGTCGCTGAACATTTCAACATCCGTATGGCGGACATGCATTCGGCCCGCCGTGCGCGCTCCGTCGCGCGTCCCCGGCAAATCGCGATGTATCTGGCGAAGCAGCTCACGCAAAAATCTTTGCCTGATATCGGCGAGAAGTTTGGAGGCCGAGACCACAGCACTGTGATCCACGCTGTAAAGCGCGTCACAGAGTTGCGCACCCTGGACAGCGCTTTCGATGATGATGTGGAGCGGCTGCGTCGGGCGCTGGAAGGGTAACAATATACACCATAACTTCGCCCGGACCCACTTGACGTGGCCCGGGCGATGGTCTCCTTCCTTCTAGAGGATGACCTTCAGGCGGTTGCTCGATAGGTTGTCAGCCCCGAATCATGTCGAATAGTCCGAGGACGTTCATGCAAGTGAATGTTGAGCGGAGCGCCCTGCTCAAAGCCACCAACCACGCGCAGGGCGTTGTAGAACGCCGGAACACCATTCCGATCCTGCAAAACGTGCTCATCACCGCCGACTCTGAGGGGTTGGCGCTGAAAGCGACGGATCTTGACATCGAGATCGTCGAGAAACTCAACTCCGCCGTATCCCGAGAGGGGGCGGTCACGGTTTCAGCGCATATGCTGCATGAGATCGTGCGCAAACTGCCCGACGGCGCCGAGGTGAACCTCACCGCCGACGGTGATGGCAGTCTGACTGTCTCCGCCGGCAGATCACGCTTTGCGCTGTCGACGCTGCCAAAGGAAGATTTTCCGATGATGGCGTCGAGCGAATTTCAATGTAGCTTCACCGCCAACGCCGCGCTGATCCGACGGCTCTTCGATAAAGCCAAATTCGCGATATCAACCGAGGAGACGCGTTACTATCTCAACGGCGTGTATTTCCATGTCGCGAATGAGCATAGCCAACCCTCGCTGCGCGCCGTCGCCACCGACGGGCACCGTTTGGCGCGAATCGACGCGCCTCTGCCAATCGGCGCCGAGGAGATGGCTGATGTCATCGTCCCCCGCAAAACCGTCGGCGAGCTGCGCAAGCTGCTGGAAATCGATGACGACGACGTCGAAATCTCGGTATCGGAAACCAAAATCCGTTTCGCTAACGCAGGCGTGGTGTTGACCTCAAAGGTGATTGACGGCGCTTTCCCAGACTATTCGCGTGTTATCCCCGCGTCCAACACCCTCAAGTTGGAGCTGGACGCCAAGCGCTTTGCTGGCGCGGTGGATCGGGTGTCGACTGTATCCTCTGAACGCACCCGCGCCGTGAAGATGAGCCTCGACGCTGACCGTCTGGTGCTGTCGGTAAACAGCCCAGACACAGGCAGCGCCACTGAGGAGCTTGAGGTCGTCTACAACGCCGACCCGATTGAGATCGGCTTCAACTCAAAATATCTACTGGAAATCGCAGCGCAGATTGACCAAGAAAACGCTGTATTCATGTTCTCCGACCCTGGCTCGCCCACGCTTGTGCGTGAGGGTGACGACGAAACTGCGATTTACGTCGTTATGCCGATGCGGGTGTGATGATGTCGAAGGACAACCTTTAACCTAAAGCGCAAACGCGCGATTACGAAGGGAGTTGCGGCGCACTCCATGAGCCTGGCTTAATGGAGAAGACCGTAACGCAGCGCGATTGCATCTTTCGGCGTTGGAGCTTCGTCAGTTCCGTTCGCATTCCAAATTCACCCGCCGCTTTGACGCGCGCCCGATCTGTATTTACGGCCCCAATGGCGCGGGAAAAACAAATATCCTCGAAGCGATATCGCTGCTCTCCCCTGGCCGTGGGCTGCGCGGGGCGGCGGCTGAGGAGATGGCGCGCCGCCCTGAAGCCATTGGTTGGGCCGTGCGCGGCGAGCTTGCCAGTGCAGAGGGTCCGCGCCGGCTGGCCGTGTCCGTGGATCTGCGCGGAGGCGCGAAACGCAAGGTTGACCTGGACGGCTCTCCCGCAACCCAAAGCGCCCTAGGCGCCGTTATTCGGAGCCTTTGGCTCACCCCAGCCATGGACCGGCTCTGGATTGAAGGCGCAAGCGAACGCCGGAAATTCCTGGATCGTACTACGCTAGCGTTCGAGCCCAAACATGCTGAGCGCTCCGCCGCCTATGAGCGCGCTCTGAGAGAACGAAACCGGCTGTTGAAAGAGCCGTCCCCGCCGCCCGCTTGGTTCAACGCCCTTGAGGAGCGCATGGCGACAGCCGGCCTCGGCATCCTCCAGGCGCGTCGGCAAGCCATTTCACGATTACAAAACGCCCAAGAGCACGCGAAAACATTGTTTCCTAAAGCTGAAATCGCTATCTTAGGCGAAGTTGAAGAGTTCTTCGGCACTACCGATAAATCCGCTGATGTGACGGCTCCTGCAGAGAATGAAAAAGAACAATACACTCGCCTTCTTCGCGATTATCGGAGCAGAGACATGGCGGCGGGGCGAACCCTGCTAGGTCCGCATCGCAGCGACTTGGGCGCGATTTTCAGCGCAAAAGGAGTCGAGGCGCGTTATTGTTCCACCGGCGAACAGAAAGCGCTATTGATCAGCTTGGTTTTAAGCACAGCGCGATCACTACGAAATGATATCGGCGCCGCGCCAATCCTTCTTCTGGATGAAGTCGCAGCACACCTTGATCACGAACGCAGAGCTGCGCTCTACGACGAGATCAGCGCTCTAGGCGCGCAAGCTTGGATGACCGGAACCGGTCCAGAGCTGTTCAACACGTTGGGAGCGAGCGCCCAGCGCATCGTGTTTGACGCCGAGGGCGCGACGCCCGAGACAACGGACACGCCGTAACCATCACGGGCGGCGATGTTCGCCATACCCAGCGCCCAAAGCGGTGGCGCGATCAGAGCAATAGAGACGACGGAGAACAACGCCGATGACTGCGCAGCCCACGAACGCGAACGGCGCTGAGTACAACGAAAGCAGCATCAAGGTCTTGAGAGGTCTGGAGGCCGTGCGCAAACGGCCAGGCATGTATATCGGCGACACTGACGACGGCTCCGGCTTGCACCACATGGTGTATGAAGTGGTCGACAACGCCATAGACGAAGCCCTGGCTGGCCACGCCGACCTCGTCACGGTCACGCTCAATCCTGACGGATCAGTGACAGTGACTGACAATGGGCGCGGCATTCCCACCGGCATCCACCCCGAAGAAGGGGTTTCAGCGGCTGAAGTGATCATGACCAAACTGCACGCCGGTGGAAAGTTCGATGAGAACTCCTACAAAGTCTCCGGCGGATTGCACGGGGTGGGGGTCTCTGTCGTGAACGCCCTTTCGGATTGGCTGGAGCTGCGGATTTGGCGCGACGGCAAGGCCCATTATGTCCGGTTCGAGCACGGAGAGACCGTCTCACCATTGGAAGTGGCAGGTAAGGATGACGGCCGCAAAGGCACCGAAGTCACTTTCCTCGCTTCCAACAAAACATTCTCGATGACCGAGTACACCTTCAGCACCCTAGAACACCGGCTTCGGGAGCTGGCGTTTCTCAACTCCGGCGTGCGCATCCGCCTGACCGACGCCCGCAGTGTCGATGAGGTGATGGAGGAGATGTACTACGAAGGCGGTGTCGAAGCCTTTGTGCGCCATCTCGATCGTTCAAAAACCTCAGCCTTCGAACAACCTGTTGTGATCCGGGGTGAGCGTGATGGGCTGTCGGTTGACGTCGCGCTGTGGTGGAACGACGGCTACCACGAGAATGTTCTGTGCTTCACAAACAACATTCCGCAACGCGACGGCGGCACCCACCTCGCGGGCTTCCGGGGCGCGTTGACGCGCGCCGTAAACGGTTTCGCCGCCCAGGCTGCCGCCAGGGACAAGCTTACTCTCACCGGCGAGGATTCCCGCGAAGGTCTGACCTGTGTACTGTCGGTGAAGGTGCCTGACCCGAAATTCTCCTCTCAAACAAAGGATAAGCTGGTCTCCTCCGAGGTCAGGCCCGTGGTCGAGAGCTTGGTTTACGAAAAGCTGTCCGAGTGGTTCGAGGAGAACCCGGCTCAGGGCAAAATGGTGGTCACCAAGATTCTTGAGGCGGCGATGGCGCGCGAGGCCGCTCGGAAAGCCCGAGAGCTGACTCGTAAAAAAAGCGCCCTCGACATCGCCTCGCTGCCAGGCAAATTGGCACAATGCCATGAGCGTGACCCATCGAAATGCGAGCTTTTCTTGGTTGAGGGCGACAGCGCCGGGGGCTCAGCCAAACAGGGCAGGGATAGTCAAATTCAAGCAGTGCTGCCGTTGCGGGGCAAGATCCTCAACGTTGAGCGGGCGCGATTTGACAAAATGCTCTCCAGTCAAGAAATAGGCACTCTAATTACGGCCTTAGGCGCCGGAATTGGCCGTGATGAGTTTGATATTTCGAAATTGCGTTACCATAAGATCATTATCATGACAGACGCCGATGTTGATGGCGCGCATATTCGCACACTATTGCTGACATTCTTCTATCGTCAAATGCCAGAAGTCATTGATGGCGGCTTTCTTTACATTGCTCAACCACCATTGTTCAAGGTCGCCAAGGGAAAATCCGAAGTATATCTAAAGAACCAACCCGCCTTGAACGATTATCTCGTTGATGCTGGCGTTGATGGCGCGACCCTGACTTTAGCCGGCGGCGCTCAACTTGCCGGGCCGGACCTGCGGCGGGTGGTTGACGAGGCACGTATGATCGCGGCGTTGCTCGCCAATCTGCCCACGCACTACCCACGTTTCGTAGTGGAGCAAGCTGCTATTGAAGGCGCACTCAGCGAAGACACACTTAACGACGCCGCCTCGGCGCAACTAGCGGCGGAACGGATCGCAGCGCGCCTAAACGGATTAGCACGCGAGTTCGAACAAGGTTGGACCGGTGAGCGTACCGCTGATGGCGGTTTGCGCTTCAAGCGGGTGGTTCGCGGCGTCGCTGAAATCCGCACCATCGACGGCGCCTTAGCCCGTTCCGGCGAAGCCCGGCGCTTGGCAGAAATGAAAGATAGCCTCCAAGATAATTTCTCGGAGGCCTCCACCTTCGAGCGCAAGGACAGGGTCGCCCAGATTCACGCGCCGAGCGATCTGCTGAAAGCGGTTACAGGAGAAGGTGAAAAAGGCATCACACTTCAACGCTATAAAGGCCTTGGGGAAATGAACGCTGATCAACTCTGGGAAACCACGCTCGACCCTGAAGCGAGAACCTTGCTGCGTGTCGACGTCAAACATATCGACGAAGCGGATGAAGTCTTCACCAAGCTTATGGGCGACGCCGTCGAACCTCGACGAGAGTTTATCCAGTCCAATGCGCTGCGCGTCGAAAACCTTGATATTTGACCCAGACGCAAGAATACATTGAAATGCTGCGGTGCACACTAAAGCCAGAACCGACATGATCCTATCAAGTCTTCGCTCTAGCTTGTTGTTTGCCCGCCTAAGCGACCGGCGACCGAATGCCCGCGAGAGGCCTCCGGTAGATAGCCGGAGTTGGGCGATCAGCTTAGCCTTGGCTCTTAGGGATCATTATGAGTAACGCCGTCTCCGCTTTTCCAACTTACCTGCTTGAGCGCTTTCGCGCATGGCGCGCGACACGGTATGAGCGGGACCGCTCCTGGTACGCCCAGCTCGCCGATCGCGGTCAGAACCCCCGCGCCATGATCATCGCCTGCTGCGATAGCCGGATCGACGTGCAAGCTCTGCTTGGGGCTGAACCGGGCGAGCTGTTCATGGTGCGGAATGTGGCAAATCTCGCGCCGCCTTTCGCTGAGGACCATCAGCATCATGGAACCTCGGCAGCGATTGAATACGCGGTTACCGCTCTCAACGTGGCTCATATCGTAGTGCTCGGTCACGCCCACTGCGGTGGCGTGGCGGCTTATCACGATAAGCGTCAAAATGGCGGCGAAGCCGGAGGTTCTACCTTTGTCGACCGTTGGATGGATATTCTCGCTCCCGCTTATGAGCGCATGGCGGATCTCGACGCCAACCGCGCGGATCGCCTCTGTAAGCTGGAACAGGAGGGGGTCTTGGCCTCCTTGCGCAACCTCGAAGGCTTCCCATTCGTCAAATCCGCGCTTGAGGCCGGGCGGTTAACCCTGCATGGCGGGTGGTTTGATATTTCCACGGGTACGCTGCACGTGTTTAATCCAGAAACTCAGGCGTTCGAACAGACCTGATTCAAGGGAGGCGACACGTGAATTATCAATCCCTCGGGCGTACTGGCGTCCGTGTCTCGCCGTTATGCTTTGGGACCATGTCTTTCGGCGGTGACGCCGATCGCGAAGCATCCGCCGCGATGTACGCCGCCTGTCGGGATCACGGGATTAATTTCTTTGACTGCGCAAACGCCTACCAAAAGGGCGCCGCTGAGGAGATCCTCGGTGAGCTGGTCGCCGGTCATCGCGACGAGTTGGTCATCACCTCCAAATTCTGGAATCCCATGGGCGCCGACGTCAACGCTCAATGAACCAGTCGGCGACATCTCGCCCTGGCGGTTGAAGACAGCCTGCGCCGCCTCAACACTGACCGCATCGACGTCTATTTCATCCACCACTGGGATGACGCCACCCCATTGGAGGATACGTTGCGCGGCTTGGAGGATTTAGTCGCCAGCGGCAAGGTGCTGTACTTGGGCGCCAGTAACTTCGCCGCCTGGCAAATCGCTAAGGCGTTGGGCATCGCCGATCGACGTGGCTGGTCGCGGATAGATTTACTTCAGCCGATGTATAATTTGGTGAAGCGTCAGGCCGAGGTCGAGATTCTCCCGTTGGCCCAGGCCGAAGGGCTTGGGGTCATGACTTACAGCCCGATGGGCGGAGGCCTACTAAGCGGCAAATATCGCGAAGCTCTGGCCGCCAACAGCAGCCGTCTCGTCGCGGACGCCAAATATGGCGTGCGCTATGGCGAGGAATGGGCTCGGGACACTGCGGCAAACTTTGCATCCCTCGCAGAAGCAAAGGGCGTCCACCCCGCCACTCTGGCCGTCGCCTGGACCGCCAGTCATCCCGCAGTGACGACTCCGATTATCGGCGCCCGCAATGTGGAGCAATTGACGCCTTCCCTGGCCGCATTGGACTATGTGCTCTCACCGGAGGAGCGGGCTGAAATATCTGCGCTGTCGCGCACCCCACCATTGGCGACGGATCGGCGGGATGAGCAGGAAGGGTTCCCGCCAACCAAGACTTGATGCCAGCTCAAAAATTTCACGCAATGATACATTTCATCATACCGACAGATCACCCCAACAGAGGTGAAGGGTATATTGGCGGTTATGTAAACATGTACGGTAAGTTTGAAACTTGGGAACAGTGCGATGCCGCTTTCAATCAGCATCTCCACGAAATTGGATGTGTCTTTACAGAATACAATCAAGTACAAGAGCTAACACCGCCCACAGATGAGTGGGAATAACACCAGATTGAATTATTTGAATCCCTGTAAATATATCCAGTGCAGTATGAATACTTTCACTTATACAGAAATAACGATGCTTAATCAGAGCCTGTAAAGCGTCAAACGCTTTACAGGCATATCCAGAACGTATCAATACCTCAAGTGATATGGGCTAACAGCCAATATTATCCTTTCTTCAAGACCCGCTGTCCCAACAACTCTGCAATCTGAACCGCGTTTAGAGCCGCGCCCTTACGGAGGTTATCGGAGACCACCCACATATTGATGGCGTTGTCCACGGTCGGATCATCCCGCAACCGGCTGATGTAAGTTGCGAATTCGCCCGCACTGTCCACAGGAGTGATATAGCCGCCATCCTCGCGCTTATCGACCACCAGACATCCTGGCGCCTCGCGCAGAATCTCCCGCGCCTCTTCTGCGGACAGTTCTTCTTCGAACTCAACATTCACCGCCTCAGAGTGCCCGACGAAGACTGGCACCCGCACGCAAGTCGCCGTCACTTTGATCGAAGAGTCGACGATCTTCTTGGTCTCCACGACCATCTTCCACTCTTCCTTGGTGGAGCCGTCATCCATGAAATCATCAATATGCGGGATGACATTGAAGGCGATCTGCTTGGTGAATTTCTCCGGGGTCGGAGGATCGGTGACGAAGATGCCTTTGGTTTGGTTCCAAAGCTCGTCCATCCCATCTTTTCCGGCGCCAGACACGGATTGGTAAGTCGAGACCACCACGCGTTTAATCTGAGCCCGATCATGCAGCGGCTTTAGAGCCACCACCATTTGCGCCGTCGAGCAATTCGGGTTGGCGATAATGTTGCGATTTTTGACCATCGAGATCGCGTCCGGATTCACCTCGGGCACGATCAAGGGAATGTCCGGCTCGTAGCGATAGAGCGACGAATTATCGATCACCACACAGCCTGCTTTCGCGGCGCGTGGGCCGTAAGTTTTGGTCGGCCCCGAGCCAATCGCAAACAAGGCCATGTCCCAACCTGTGAAGTCAAAATCCTCAAGGTCCTGGGTTTTCAGTATCTCATCACCGAAGGAAACCTTTGTGCCGAGCGATTTTCGCGATGCCAAAGCCGCGATCTCTGTAATCGGGAACTCCCGCTCAAACAGAATATTCAACATTTCCCGGCCCACATTGCCGGTGGCTCCAACAACAGCGACGCGATAGCCCATCAGAGGCTCCTTCACTTTCTCGCGTTTAAGTGACAATTCACAGCAGTTTGCAGGTGACGTCTTCCGCGCAAAGAGGACAATGCGCAAGACGTTTCGGACAGATTGGTCCGTCTACCTTGGTTTTAAAGGAGGCTGCACGATGTGGCGTTTCTTGTTGATCTTTTCGGCTACCACCCTGCCAGCCATGGCGCTGGCCGGAGAAGCGGATGTGATCGAGGCCAAAGCGCGCGAAACCAGCCCCGGCGTCTACAGTTTCGACGTCACCGTCGCTCACGCCGACGAGGGATGGGATCATTACGCCAATGCCTGGGATGTGCTGGCGCCTGATGGCGCAGTGTTGGGCGTCCGCACCTTACTCCATCCCCATGTCGAAGAGCAGCCCTTCACCCGATCCTTATCCGGAGTCGCCGTGCCGGAAGGCGTCTCCGAGGTCATTCTTCGAGCCCAAGACAGCGTGCATGGTCATGGTGGGGCCGAGCTACGGTTGACGCTGCCGAAGTAGCTTTAGCGCTAAGTCAATTGCATCAGTGCGCTATCTGCAGATTGCTTGAATTCATCGCGATCCGCCTCACAGGCGAGGCGGATCTCAAGCGAATTCACGCCGCGTTCAGCTCAGCCAACACTGCATCGCCCATCTCCGAGGTGGAGAGATGAGCGCCTCCTTGTGCGATATCCTTCGTGCGCGCGCCTTTCGCCAAAGCGCCTGACACGGCTTTTTCAAGCATATCGGCGGACTCGCCCAGATCGAAGGAGTAGCGCAGCGCCATCGCGAAGGAGAGAATGCACGCCAATGGATTAGCCAGGCCCTGCCCCGCAATATCCGGCGCGGAGCCGTGCACTGGCTCATACAGCGCCTTTGGCCGTCCGGTGTTGGGGTCCGGCGCGCCAAGCGAGGCGGAAGGCAACATGCCCAGGCTGCCAGTCAGCATCGCGGCAACATCGGACAGCATGTCGCCAAACAAATTATCGGTGACGATCACGTCGAACTGCTTAGGCCACCGCACAAGCTGCATCCCCCCCGCATCGGCGAGCATATGGCTAAGCTCGACGTCTGAGAACTCATTCTCATGCACCCACTCGACCTCTTCACGCCACATCAGGCCGGCCTCCATGACGTTAGATTTCTCCATGGAGCAAAGCCGATTGCCACGTTTCTTTGCGAGTTCGAAGGCGACGCGTGTGACGCGGCGGATCTCGTTCGTGGTGTAGCGGTGGGTATTTATGCCAACACGTGTCCCGTCATTCATGTCGGTGACGCCGCGCGGTTCGCCGAAATACATGCCGCCGGTCAACTCACGGACGATCATAATGTCTAACCCGGCGATAACCTCATGTTTGAGCGAACTGCCATCCGCCAGCGCATCGAAACATTGGGCGGGGCGGAGGTTGGCGAACAGATCCATCTCCTTACGCAAGCGCAACAAACCGCGTTCCGGTTTCAAGGAGAAATCGAGCCCATCCCACTGCGGGCCGCCAACAGCGCCAAGCAAAACCGCATCAACCGACTGCGCCTTTTCCATTGTGGCGTCGGAGATTGCGGCGCCATGCACCTCGTAAGCGCAGCCGCCGACCAGATCTTCCGAAACTTCAAACGCAACGCCGCGTTTCTCGCCAAACCAATCAACAACACGGCGGACTTCGGCCATCACTTCTGGGCCGATGCCGTCACCAGCGAGAATCAGCAACGAGCGGTTGGTCATGGAAGATCTCCTACACGATTCAGAGACGGCCAAACTCAACACAGAGCTTGATGGCGCGCTCTAGACTCAGAATATAAAAATGCACAGGTAGCGCCGTGGCCCTACCCTAGATGCCGCACATCGGTTAGGCGGCCAGTCACCGCAGCAGCCGCCGCCATCGCTGGCGACATCAGATGAGTGCGACCGCCTTTACCCTGGCGTCCCTCGAAATTGCGGTTCGAGGTGGAGGCGCAGCGCTCGCCGACTGTTAACTGATCAGGGTTCATCGCCAGGCACATGGAGCAACCGGCGAAGCGCCAATCAAAGCCCGCCTCGATCAGCTTATCGGCGATGCCTTCCTCCTCCGCCTGCGCCCGCACCAAACCGGAGCCGGGAACGACCATCGCACGCAGGCCTTCCTTGACCCTGCGGCCCTCCATCACCTTGGCGACCTCGCGTAGATCCTCGATCCGGCCATTGGTGCAAGAGCCGATGAAAACGGTGTCAATCGCCACATCTTCGAGCTTTACCCCAGGCTCCAGGCCCATATAGGTCAGCGAGCGACGGGCCGCCTCCTGTTTGCCCGCGTCGCTGAAATCCTCGGGATGCGGGATGGTTGATGTGATCGGCAACACGTCTTCCGGCGATGTGCCCCAGGTGACCACAGGCGCGATCGCCGCGCCATCCAGGATGATTTCCCGGTCATACCGAGCGCCAGGGTCGGATTTGAGTGTCCGCCAATGGGCCGCCGCCATCTCCCAAGCCGCGCCCTTCGGAGCCTTTGGACGGCCCTGAAGGTACGCCAATGTCTTCTCATCTGGCGCCACCAGACCAGCCCGGGCGCCGCCCTCGATCGCCATGTTGCAGACCGTCATCCGGCCTTCCATCGAAAGGGCTTCAATCACCGCGCCCATATATTCGATCACATGTCCTGTGCCGCCAGCCGTGCCGGTCTCACCGATAATCGACAGGGTGACATCCTTGGCGGTGACGCCCGCGCCAAGCTCGCCGGTCACCTCCACTTTCATATTTTTCGATTTCTGCTGAATCAGCGTCTGGGTCGCCAGCACATGCTCCACTTCGGAGGTGCCGATACCATGCGCCAGAGCGCCAAACGCCCCATGGGTGGCGGTATGACTGTCGCCGCAAACGATGGTCATGCCGGGCTGAGTCAGCCCCTGTTCCGGCCCGACAATGTGAACAATGCCCTGACGAACATCGTCCACGTCGAACAGCTCAACCCCAAACTCCTTGGTGTTGGCGCGTAGAGTCTCCACCTGGATGCGAGATTCTTTATCGGCGATCTCTTTCAAGCGGTCAGCCGAAGTCGGGACATTGTGATCTGGCACGGCCAAGGTCGCCTCAGGCCGGCGCACCTTTCGGCCCGTCATCCGCAAGCCTTCAAACGCCTGAGGGCTGGTGACCTCATGAACCAAATGCCGGTCGATATAGAGAACGCAGGCGCCATCATCCGCCTCATGCACCAGATGCGCGTCCCAGATCTTGTCATAAAGGGTCTTCGGCGCCGCCTCGGCCATTGGTTTCGCGTCCTTATCTCCGGGTAAACTTATCAGAGATTTCGTAAGCAGACGGAGGCGGTGCTGCAAGCTCTCCTTGATGGTTAATCGAATCGCTCGAACCAATCCAAAGCCATCGCCGACCATCCCGCCGGGGTTTTATGGCCGCCGGGATGCAATGCGAACTCCAACGCAGAGCCGGATGCACACTCGGTCCAACTGCGCCGCCAGAACGAGCCGTCAGCCTCATATGCGTCAGGGTCGTCGCGCATGCATTCGTTTGTTCGGCGCATCAAATCAAGGCCGACAAACAAATCGCCTTGCGTCAAGCGCCCGCCCGCAACCGAGCGGCCTTCGATTGGTACAACCGGGTCCACCCACCCATGGGTGTGGAGCAAACGCACAGGGGCGACGCAAAGTTCCGGCAAGGGCCGCCAAAATAAACCGGCGATGGGCGCATAAGCTTTAAAGCCTTCTGGAGCATCACATGCCACACGCCACGTCATCATTCCCCCACCAGAGAAGCCAGCGAGGAGGATGCGATCACGATCTAGCCCATGCTGCTCTGCTGCGGCATCGGCAACGTCGTTTAGAAAGGCTGCATCGTCACGCAGATCAGGGGTGAGATACGCATTCCATCGATGGCCACTGCGTCCACGGTCGCGGGGCTGTCCTGTTGGAGCGATGAATGCGTAGCCTTGGGAAAGAACCGACTCAACTAAATTGCGATTTTTGATCTGACCGGCGCCAGAACCTCCCCAACCATGGAGGAACATCACCGCTGGCGGCGCTTCCACGCCGCTTGGCAGCTCAATATGATAAACGCCTTCCGCAACCGGGCAGGCGTCCTCGACTCCACCACAAGACGCTTGCGCGCCCGCGCCGCCCCCAGCGACGAAGCTAAGAGGGAACAACAGCAAGCAAGCGAAGACGCCTCTCCGCTTCATCCGTCCCGCACAGCCAGAATCGAGCGCATCTCATCAAGCAGCGCCAGGCGTTTCTTTCGCAAATCTTCAAGACGCATATCGTCCATCGGCTCCACATCGGTTTCGCCCCGGTGTATCTCCCGATTTAGGGCGTGATACTCCTCGGACAGTTTTGAAAAGTGCGGATTATCGGCTTCCGCACGACGCAGGCTATCCGCGCTGAAAAATTCGACAAGTTCATTTGGGGTATGCGACATCACCGCCTCCGATATCCAGATCAGGGATGCGCACATCAAAACGGCGCCGTAACGACGCCGCTTTGCCCTCGGTCAAGAACGCGATTAAGCGCCTTTTTTCGGTTTATAAGTGGTGTCCTCGGCGATCCGGGCCGACTTGCCGCGACGGCTGCGCAGATAATAGAGCTTCGCACGACGCACCCGACCACGGCGTACCACGGTGATGCTTTCAACTACAGGCGAATACAACGGAAACACCCGCTCGACGCCTTCGCCGAAGCTAATCTTGCGTACGGTGAAGTTGGCGTTCACGCCACCGCCAGCACGGGCGATGCACACGCCCTCGAAATTTTGGACCCGGCTTTTATCGCCTTCCTGAATGCGCACGGCGATCCGGACAGTGTCGCCAGCGCTGAAGTCAGGGATATCCTTGCCTTCAACGAGGTGCTCGACATGCTCTTTTTCCAGTTGCTGTAATAGGTTCATCACTCGTCTCCTTTTAGCGGCGTTTCCGCCGCCATTGACGCGTCCGATTGCTCTGCCGGAGCCTGGCCCCTTAGATGGGCCGCCCAGAGATCGGGACGCCGTTCTTGTGTAAGCGCCTGGGATTGCGCCCCTCGCCACGCCGCGATTTTGGCGTGATCGCCGGAAAGTAGAACTTCCGGTATGGCTTGATCTTCCCACAGGCGCGGGCGCGTATAATGCGGGTGCTCCAACAACCCCGCCGCGAAACTCTCCTCAACCAGCGACTCTGGGGCGCCAATCACACCTGGCAGCAGCCTGATGGTGGCGTCCAGAACAGCCATAGCGGGGATTTCGCCGCCGGTGTAAACGGCGTCCCCAACACAGATCTCCTCGACCTCGCGCGCCTCGATCGCGCGCTGGTCCAGCCCTTCAAAGCGACCACAGACCAGGATCACCCCTGGCCCCGCCGCCAACTCAGCAGCACGCCGCTGTGTAAACGGTCTTCCACGTGGCGACAGATACAACACCGGCGGCGGCGATGCGCCTTCGAAGCCCTCAGCAAGCGCATGGTCAATCGCCGATGCTGCAATGTCAGCACGCATCACCAAACCTGGCCCGCCACCAGCGGGCGTGTCGTCAACAGTTCGGTGCTTATTGCTCGCGAAATCGCGAAAGTCGACTGCTTGCAGCGCCCAGCGGTCTTCCTCCAGCGCTTTACCCAACAACGAAGCGCCGAGTGGACCCGGAAACAGTTCCGGAAACAGTGTCAACACCGTCGCCCGGAAACTCACGGCCGCTCTTCCTCTCCCTCGTCGTCATCTTCAAACACACCAACCGGCGGGTCGACGACGATCTCCCGCGCTTTCAGATCCACATGCGGTGCGCCCTCACGGGTGAAGGGAAGCAGTGCGGGAGATTTTCGGCCTGGCCCGGCGACCTCCAGAAAGTCCCCAGCACCATAATTCTGCAGCGCCTTGACCCGGCCATACTCGGCGCCATCCAAACCAACGACCTTCATCCCGATCAAATCAGCATGGTAATATTCGTCTTCCGGCAGATCTGGCAGCGCCGTTCGCGGCGCATACAGGCGGACGCCCTTAAGAGCCTCCGCCTGCTCTCTGGTTGCGACGCTAGTGAGCTTTGCCGCGTACCCGCCCTTCACTGGGCGGGTTAACTTCACCTCGAATTGGCGACCGCCGTCCTCGGTGCTTAGCGCACCGTAAGACGCAATAGCGCCAGGGTCCTCAGTGAACGGCCGCAGCCGCACTTCTCCACGGACGCCAAAGGCGCCGGCGATCGCTCCGACACACACTTTGGGATCTGAGGATCTCGAAGGCGAAGCCATGCCGCTTCTCGCTCAGGACGCGTTGTATCTGCCTACTCAGCGGCCGCTTCTGCCGCAGGAGCCTCTGACTCAGCCGATTTAGCGGCCTTCTCCTCGGCCCGCTCTTTGGCCTTCTTACCAGGCTCAGCCTTCTTCATGTTGGCGCGGGGCTTCTTAGCAATGACATCGGCGGCCTCTAGAAAGCGTGCGACGCGGTCCGTCGGCTGCGCGCCCTTTCCGATCCACTCCTTCACCTTCTCGACATCCATGACGATGCGCTTTTCATGGTCTTTCGGCAACAGCGGGTTGTAGGTGCCCAGCTTCTCGATAAAGCGCCCATCGCGCGGCATGCGGCTGTCGGCGGCGACGATTGAATAGAATGGGCGCTTTTTGGACCCGCCGCGAGCGAGCCGGATTTTGATAGCCATACTGTAGATGCTCCTTGGTAGTGCTTTAGCCGCGAGCGGCGTGATGATGTTTGATGACTTCCTGAATCACGAAATTCAGAACCTTCTCGGCGAAGTCCGGGTTCAACTCGGCGTCGGTCGCCAATTGACGCAGCCGCGCGATTTGCCGCTCCTCACGCCCAGGGTCCGACGGCGGCAGATCATACGTGGCCTTAAGCGCGCCCACGGCTTGGGTTTGTTTGAATCGCTCAGCAAGAGTGTGGATCAGGATCGCGTCCAAATTGTCGATGCTGGCGCGATGGCGCGCGAGTTGGGCGAGGGGGTCGGATTCGGTCATACCGCCTCCTTATGTGACAAATTCATGGGGTGAGGCAGAGCGAAGACGTCGCGAGAGACGCCATCGGGAAAAGGCTCTCGGGCAATCTTGTATCCACCCAACCGGGCGACCAGACGGCGAGCCGGCGCATTCTCATCCCGTGTATGCGTCTCGACGAGAGGCCAACCAAGCGTCTCATAACCATATTGAATGGCTGCAAGAGACGCCTCTTTGGCGTAACCGCACCCGCGATGCTCAGAGAGGAGCCACCACGTCAACTCCGACCGAGGCCAACCCTCGCTCCACACCAGGCCGCACGCGCCAACCGCCAAATCATCTGAGCGACGGCGCAGCATCCACATGCCATGACCGCGACGCGTCCAATGCGAGACATCCGCCATCAGTCGATCCCGGCAGGCGTCGATGTCCTCCAGTGGTCCACCATTCCATTTGGAAGCCTCAGCATCCTGAAAATAAGCTAGGTAAATGGCCTCATCCGACGAACGAACCGGCTGCAATCGCAAACGAGGCGTGGAAAGCTCCGCGGAGGTCGGGATCATTGGATCGCCCATCATACGTCTCCGCTTAGTTGCGGAAGGCGTGAGGGCGCGGGGTGACGGTAAATCAAAAACGCCGGGTCGGAAGCGCTAACCTCGGGACGGGGCGCGGCATCATCACGAACGGCGCCGAGACGTTCGGCCAATTTAGCGGAGCGCACATTCGGAACATCGATATAGCTGACCAGCGTCGAGAAGCCGAACCGCTCATAACAAAAGGCGCGCGCAGCCAGCGCCGCTTCATATGCGACACCTTTGCCCTCGGCCGCCTCTACCAGCAC
>JAHQVS010000037.1 GCA_019634215.1 Paracoccaceae bacterium
CCAAGAAAAAGAGACAAAAGACGCAAAAAAGGCGAACGACAGCTGGTACATATGCAGTTGAAACGTACCTACGTACGCACGAGTTCACCTATCTGTTTTCTTCTCCACCACCCCTTGCCCGCCTACCGGCACCCCCGCGCGCAGGAACGGCGAATAATCCGACAGCAGTTGCAGCGACTCAGTGTCGTAGGAGAGACCGCGATCGTCAAAGTAACGATGAAACAGCGCCTCGATCTCCTCCGATCCCTCAGGCGCGCGGCGGCGCGAGTGTGAGGCGTCTCCGTCCATGACAAACCGCACTGGGTTCGGCGAAGCGATCATGTCAAAGTTAAGATACATCGCCAGCGCGTCCCGCTCCCCCGGGGTGAGCTGATCGACGTAATGCTGTGACCCGATCAGCCCCAGCTCCTCAGCGCCCCACCACACAAAGCGGATTTTGTTGCGTAATGAGGGCGGCGGCCCAACCGGGGCCGGTTCGGGCTTGGCCTGATCATCGTGAGAATGGGTGTGGCCGTGATCATGACCCGCATCCGCCTGCTCCTTCTTATCAGGCGCCGCAGAACGGGGCGCCTGCGCCGCCGCCAGCGCCTCGGCGATCGCCAAAAGCGCCGCCGACCCGCTGGCGTTGTCGACCATCCCCGGACCATCAATCACCGAGTCGAGATGCGCCCCAGCCATCACCACAGCGTCTTCGCGGCCACCAACGGTCTCAGCGATCACATTCACTGTCTCCAGCCGCCGCCGCGCGATATTGGCGGCCATCCGCAGCCGCAACCCGGAGGTTCGCGCCCAGCGCGCGCCTAGCTCAAAACCGACCGTAAACACTGGCAACCGGTCGAACTCCGGCCCGAGCGCCCCGCGAAACAGGCCAAGGCGCCCCGAATCCCCCTGATTGAACACCACGACCGCTGCGGCGCCAGCTTCGGCGGCCAGGGTGGCCTTGGTGGAGAAGGTGCAGCCGCCGCGCTGCAGCAGCGCGATCGCCCCCTTGGGGAAGGTCGTGAAATGCTCCGGCTCACAGCCGCTGATCGACAGGGCGGGAAAATCCAGAGAAGGCGCGACCGCCACAACCGGCCCCTCGGCGGCGCCTTCGCCGCTCTGGCTCATCAGGTTGAAATCATCACCGGGCAGCAGGACATCGGCTTCTGGGCTCACTTCCTCCATCTCCGGCGGGGCGAGACGATCCTGACGGGTGAACGTGAACGGTTGCAACTCGACCTGATATCCCGCCGCTATCAGCCGCTCGGCCACATAGTCGACCGAACGCAAATAGCCGGTCTCCCCAGCCGCACGGTTGCCGCCATTCTCATCGGCGATGCGTTGCAGCGCCGTCATATGGACCATCACCTGATCCAAACGGGCTCTGGGCTCGGCGGTGAGCAACGATCGCGCCTCCGCGCCGCCATCCACAAAAGCCGACAGGGCCGCCGCCGCCCAAAACGTCGCCCCACGCACAGCCGTGCTGATCGCTCGTCTGTTCAGCCGCATCTAGACCTCTCCCTTCCCTTGATCGCGCCCCCGTCCGCCCCCCTGAGGCAGGCTATTCGTCAAGCTTGGTCGCTGAACTCGACAACCTAGGCCCATGACGATGTTATGGGGAGACGAAATCCACACGCTCCGTCGCCAAATTCCCCCAAGGAGGCTTCCATGCGCCGCGTCGATTGCGCCGCCGATCTAGAAGAGGGCGTGTCGCATTTGATTAAGATCGAACCGCGCTTCGCTCACGCCGTCGACTCCGGAGGCCCACCCCCGCTGCGCCGCCGCCACCCAGGTTTTGCCGCTCTCTTGCAAGTTTTGGTGGAACAGCAGGTGTCGGTGGCGGCGGGGCTGGCGATTTGGGGGCGGATCGAGGCCGCAGGCGTCACCACCCCCGAGGCGGTGTTGGCGCGCGATATCGAGGAATTGCGCTCACTCGGCCTATCCCGCCCAAAGGCTCGCTACGCCCGCGAAGCCGCCGCCGCCATCCAAACCGGCAGCCTGGATTTCGACCGCCTCGCCGGGGCCAACCTCGACGCGGCGATGGCGGAGTTAACCGCGATCACCGGCGTCGGCCGCTGGACGGCGGAAATTTACCTCATGTTCTGCGACGGCCGTGCCGATCTGCTCCCCGTTGGCGACATCGCGCTGCAAGAGGCGGCGCGGGCGCTGTTCGAGCTGGACGAGCGCCCCAAGGGCGAGGCGTTCGACGCGCTGGGCGCGCCCTGGTCCCCCTGGCGCTCCGTCGCGGCGCGGGTTTTGTGGGCCTATTATCGAACGCTGAAGGGCCGGGAGGGCAAGGTCTGATGTGGCGGCTCACATCCAAACCAAGCGGGGCGCCGCAACGGCGCAGAAGCTGTATAAGGCCTTAACTACGCCGCCTTAAGAAAGTGACGCGCCCATGACCGACGCCTCGCCCCTCTCCCCCATCCGCCGCCTCGACGGCCCCCGCCGCCCCGCCGCCTCTGGCCAAGCCGACGCGCTGATCGTTCTCCTACATGGCTACGGCGCCAGCGGTGACGACCTATTCCCGCTGGCCGGCGTCTTCGCCCAGGCCGCCCCCAGCGCCGCCTTCGCCGCGCCGCACGCGCCAGAGTCTTGCCGGGTCAACCCGATGGGCCGGCAATGGTTTCCAATCCCCTGGATCGACGGCTCCTCCGAGGCGGAGATGATCAGCGGCTTCCAGCGCGCCGAGGGCGATCTTAACGCTTTCCTCGACGCCGAGCTGGCCGCCGCCGGCCTATCCGACGACCGCCTGCTCCTGATTGGCTTCAGTCAAGGCACGATGATCAGTCTGCAAGTCGGGATGCGCCGCCCGAAGCCTGCGGCGGGGATCGTCGGCTTTTCCGGCCGTCTCGTCCGCCCCGAGGCGCTGGCGGCGGAGGCGACCGCCAAACCGCCGGTGCTGCTGGTCCACGGCGATCAAGACGATGTGATCCCGGTCGCCGCGCTGGAGGAGGCCCGAGAGGGTTTGGCGGCGGCTGATATTCCAGTTCGCTGGCATGTCAGCCGCGGGGTCGGCCACGGCATCGCCGAGGATGGCCTAGAATTGGCCGCCAGCTTCATAGTGGACCGGCTGAGTTAATCACCCCCAACGCTCAAATTTAAAAAATTTGACCGGCTGCTCAGAATACTGAAGGGTTCGGCCCGAGCGAGGTCTTGAATGTCGGGAAAATTGTCGTAATTCCGTCGTGTGGCGGTGCTATGACGGCCTTGTTCGGGTTCTGGAGGATCAATCTTGCGGGTAGAATATTCGCCCACTCAAGATATAGTAGCGTCGCAGCGACGCGCCGAGATCCTCCGGCGGAGTCGCTAAGCGGGGCGGGTCGTCCCGTCCTCGCTTGAGAAAGCAGGAAGGGTGAGACCATGCCGACAACGCAAATCGCGATCGGAACGCCGACCCCCCCCTTCGTTCGGTCGCCGTCTAACCTCCGGGATCATCCGGCGCTGGTGCTGAACGCGGATTTCCGTCCGTTGTCCTATTTTCCGCTCTCGCTCTGGGCTTGGCAGGATTCGGTCAAGGCCGTGTTCCTGGAGCGCGTCGACATCATCGCCGAATATGAGCAGGAGGTGCGCAGCCCCAGCTTCGCCATGCGCCTGCCCTCGGTGATCGCGCTTCGGGAATATGTCAAACCGGCGCTGTACCCGGCTTTCACACGCTTTAACCTGTTCCTTCGGGACGAGTTCGAGTGCCAGTATTGCGGCTCAAAGGGCGAGATGACGTTCGACCATGTGGTGCCTCGCTCCAAGGGCGGCAAAACCACTTGGACCAACGTTGTCGCCGCCTGCTCAAGCTGCAACTTGCGCAAGGGCAATATGACGGTGGCGAAATCGGGCCTGCGCCTCGCGCACAAGCCGTTTCGGCCCACCGCCATGCAGCTGCAGAACATCGGCCGGAAATTCCCGCCGAACTATCTGCATGAGAGCTGGATGGATTATCTGTATTGGGACGCCGAACTCGACGAGTGAGGCTCCCGGTAGGGCGGGTTGTTATGCCCGCCCTACGGTGCTTAACGCCGAACCCTCATCCGATGAGCAGCTTTTTCTCAATGCTTTAAACAGCTTACCGCCGAGCCGCCGCCAGAGCGAAGCCAAAGGCGACGTCAGCCGAGATCACCGTGTTCCAATTCGCCATCGACAGCCACAGAAAGAATGGCTGACGCTCGTCACACCGGGTCAGCTCGGTCTGCGTCATCAGCGAATCGAGCAGCGCTGAAGCGGATTTCCCCTCCGTGGACGGCGCCGAGCAGGTCTCCAGCCCCGCCCACCATCCAAGCTCGACACCGCTGTGGAACAGCCCCAATCCTGCGCCAGCGAAGAAGGTCAGACTGGCCAATGCGAACATCAACCGCGACGGCCCCCGCCCGACCGACAGGCCGATCATCGCCACGACAAGGCCCACCGCGTAGGGATAGCGTTGCCAAATACACATCGGACACGGTTTGAGCCCAAAAAAATACTGAGAAATCAATGCGGCGGACAGGGCCGCCGCAGCGATCACCATCGCGATCAAAGCGATGACGTTGGCCGATAAGCCGCCTAACGGCGACTCCTCACCATATGCGTTAGCGCCTGTCGCCATCGGTTCACCCTCCCAGATAATCCTTCAACACCGAAACAATGGTGGCGCCGAGGAACACCAAGGTGGCGATCCAGGCCGTACCCAGCACCATCCCGAACGCCGTCAACAACCCGTCGCGCTGCAACAACCCGATTGAGACGATCGCCACTGCGATGCCCGGAACGGTGTTGGTGCTCGGCAGCGGCAACATGATCGAGGCGCTGAACAACAGCAAGAAAACGCCAATTAACCGATCGATCGGCGCGCGCGTCAGGAACGACAGGCGCGGCTTGCTGAGCTTCTCGATCCGCTTCAACCACGGCCCGGCCCGATTAGACAGATCCTCCAAGCTGGAGACCTGCACCTCGCGCTCACGCAGGCTATCCGGCAACCACGGCGTGCGGCGCCCCATTACGATCTGAAACGAGACAAAGAGCAGCGGCAGGGAGACGATTTGGGGAATTCCGTACAAAAACGGGATGCAGCAGGGCAGCGCCAACACCAACAAGAATAACCCGAAGGCGCGTTCATGCAGTTGGTCCAAAATCCAGCCAAGCGTCACTTTCTCCGACGGCGCATCATGCGCCAGGCGCTCCAACCGCTCAGAGGCGGCCTCTTCCGCCGCCGCGCCGGCGCCAACGCCTTGGTCCATATAAGCCATTCTGATCCCCCATTTCGCTTGACCCCGCCGCGCCCCACCGGGCGACTCGCGGCTGTTGCTACCCCTCCGCGCGCCGTCTGTCCATGACCGGGCCGCGCCCAACAGCCGCGATTGCAAAGGTGTGTTTTTGAGAGTGGCGCCGTTTTTGCGGTGCCGTTGCCAGCAAACAACGCTCAACGGCAGCGACAAAACGAGGGAGCCCCAAAATGTCAGAGACCGTAAACAATTCATCTCTTGAGGATCAGCGATCCGACTACAACGGCCCCATCGGCTATGACGACACTCCAGTGTTTCGCATGGTGGACGGCCTGGTTGTGATTCCCGCCGAAGCAGGCGAATTCGCCACGGGCGGCGCCCATGGCAACGACGACTGGAAACTCACCACGGAATTCGACGGGACCAAAGGCGACGGCGCCCTTATCTGGACCGGTCAAGACTATCACCATATCTCCCACGCCGGTCGCATCGAAACCGGGCCACTGGCGTATCATTTCCAAGTCGAGGGCGCGGCCGAGGAAGTCGCGGGCCGCTATTACCTGTCGCTGCGCACCGCCCGCCCCGAAACTGGCGAAGCGGACCATCAAAACAACGACTTCTTCGTCCGCATTGGCGAAGACGGCGAGTGGGTCAAGCTGTTCTTTAACGGCCCTCGTGAAGAGTACTCCTACGGGAAAACCTTTGATCACGAAGAGACTGGGCACGGCCAAGCCTACATCGACATCCCCGGCCCAGGTGAATACACTATCTATATCTCTGGCCGCTCGACCATGGCCGGGCTAGACGAGATCCATCTGCAAAAAGGCGAAGTGAGCGAGGGGCCCGACGCAGACGCCGCGCCCGCCTCTCCTGTAGTCGGCGCTGAAGCCGAGCCCCAGGATGAGCCGCAAGAGCAACCCCAGGACCAGGACCAGGACCAGGACCAGGACCAGGACCAGGACCAGGACCAGGACCAGGACCAGGACCAGGACCAAACTCCGACGGACGGCGATCAGGGGCAAGAGCCTCTGCCGCCGATAAGCGAGAAGCCTGACGAAACCCCGGTGGAGACGCCAGAAGACAATACCGAGACCCCCGCCCCGGCGGCGCCACAACCAGCCACGCCGACTCTGCCGGAAGCCCCGCAGATCCCAAACAGCGGCGGCGTTCATTCGGGCGACGACATCCTGATCGGCACTCCGGAGCAAGACCGCCTGCACGGTCGAAGCGGCGACGACATCGTGATCGGCCTCGGCGACAACGACTCGCTCCATGGCGGCCCGAATGATGATCAGCTCTTCGGCGGCGCCGGGGATGACCTGCTCGACGGCGATCATGGCCGCGACAATGTCAATGGCGACGCCGGAGACGATTATCTGCGCGGCGGCGCCGACTCGGACCGCCTGTTCGGCGGCGCCGGCGACGACACCCTCATCGGCCAAGCAGGTGACGACGCCGTGTTCGGCGAGAGCGGGAACGACCGCGTGCTCGGCAAATCCGGAGACGACATCGTGCGCGGCGGCGCCGGAGACGACATCGTCATCGGCGGCCAAGGCGACGACTTCATCTACGGCAACACCGGCGACGACATCCTGCGCGGCGGGGCTGGAGACGACATGCTGAAGGGCGGCGCGGGCGCCGACCGGGTGCTCGCCGGCAATGGCGACGACATCCTGTCAGGCGACGGCGGCAATGATCTTCTCGCTGGCGGCGCAGGTGCGGATGTCTTTGTTTTTGGGCTTGAATCCGGTCACGACATCATCCGCGACTTCCAGCTTGGGCTCGATGAGATCGACCTCAGCGGCCGGGGCGTCGCTTTTGACGATCTGACCATCGCCAACCATGGCCCGAACGCTTGGGTGTCGCACGAGGGCCTGACCATCGTGCTGCGCATGACCGACGCCGACGCGCTATCGGCTGAGGACTTCCTGTTCTAAACCACCCAACACACAACACCGCAGCGCCCGCCTCTCCTCCGAGTGGCGGGCGCATTTCGTCGCGGAGTGGCACAAACAAGCTGTGCGGCTTGATTTCGCCGCCCGACCATGCAGATTAGAGGGCGATCCCGCTCCTCTATGTTCGCTGTTGATCCTGCGGCGTAAGTAGAATTGCACACTTTTACTAAGGGGTACGCGTGAACGCGTACCCCTTAGTAATTAAGGTACGAGGAGCGGGACACTTCCGAACGGCATCAGTTGACAAAACGCGCCCTCAAGCCTGTGGATAACTTGGATGCTCTGTAAGCAATACGCAGCGCCCGCCACCCAACAGAAGAGCGCCCTTGACGTTAACTACCCCCATTAATCGTCAAAATGTCGCATGACTTGATTTCGCCACAAGACCCTGTACATACGGACGCAGCCCCGCTCCTCTATGTTCGCTGTTGATCCTGCGGCGTAAGTAGAATTGCACACTTTTACTAGGGGGACCGCGTGAACGCGGTCCCCCTAGTAATTAAGGTACGAGGAGTGGGGCATCTTATTTGAAACTAACAGCGGTTTGATCAATGTCTGAAAAATTCTCAGCGCAAGAACTCGATCAGCTGCTCAATCTGAAACTAGAGACAGCGAACGACGTCTCAAAATTTTTGAAGATCTCGAAGCCTCAACTGCTTTTCGCGCTGTATCGGGCTTCAGACGAACAGAAATACGATAGCTGGGAGATCCCAAAACGCTCCGGCGGCATGCGCCGGATCGACTCCCCGCGCCGGGTGATCCGCGATGGCCAGAAAGCCTTGCTGCCCTATTTGGAGGCGCGCCAAAATGCGCACCCCGCCTCGCACGGCTTCCTGAGTGATCGGGGCATCGTCACCAACGCCGATGCGCATAAAGGCCAGCGGATCGTATTGAACATCGACCTGGCGAACTTCTTTCCCAGCGTCAATTTCGGCCGGGTGCGCGGCTTGCTCATGAAGCCGCCATTCGAGATGGGCGAAGCGGCGGCCACGATCTGCGCCCAGCTCTGCACCTTTCGCAACGGCTTGCCGCAAGGCGCCTGCACCTCGCCGATCCTGTCCAACTTCATCGCCACCAGCCTGGACCGCCGCCTGCTGCGTCTCGCCCGCGCCACCCGCATGCGCTACAGCCGCTACGCCGACGACATCACCTTCTCCACCAACGCCGAAGCGTTCCCGGAGCAGATCGTCAAGGTCTTTTCAGCAGCGCCGCTGACCGACGAGGCGCTTGAGGCGGCCATGGAGGGACCAGCCAGCAAAGCGCCAAAACCAGCCGCTCCAGCGCCCAAGATAGGCCCTGCGCTGGAACGGGCGTTGACGCAATGCGGCTTCAAGGTCAATCCCGCCAAGGTGCGGGTGCAGCGCCGGGACGAGCGCCAGACCGTCACCGGCCTGACCGTCAACCAATTCCCCAATGTCGAGCGCCGCCGCATCCGCCGGATCCGGGCGATGATACACGCGTGGGAGAAATTCGGTCTCCAGAAGGCCGGCCACGAACATTTCCACCGCTACGCCCCCCGGCAGACCTCCCCCGGTTTCGACGTCGCCCGCGCCTTCCGCAACGCAGTTTACGGCCAGCTCGCTTTCGTTAAGATGGTGCGCGGCGCCGAGGACCCGGTGTTCCTCAAGCTCTGCTCGAAACTCACCACGCTCGATCCAAACCCGTCGAAATTCATCCGCCGCATGGTATTCGGCGCTGATGATTACGACGTGTTCATCAGCCACGCCGCAGAGGATAAGGACGCGGTCGCCCGCCCGGTGTTCGAGGCCTGTGAACGGATGGGCCTGAAGGCGTTCCTGGACGAGGCTCATATCGGCTGGGGCGAGAATTACACCACCAAGATCAACGCCGCGATGGGCTCGGCCCGCTGTGTGCTGCTGATCATCTCCAGTCACTCGGCCTCAAAGCCATGGCCGCTGGCGGAGATCAACACCGCGCTGTCGCTGGAGGTGATCGGCGAGAAAATGGCGGCGCCGCTGGTGGTTGGAAAACCCGACCTGTCGAAGATCCCGCTGATCAAGGGCAAGGATTATATCGAATGGTCCGACAACCCGGATCTGGTCGCCCGCCGCCTGAAGGATCTGG
>JAHQVS010000038.1 GCA_019634215.1 Paracoccaceae bacterium
ATGGTGGAAGAGGCGGCGCCCGAGGTCGACGGCCAAGAGGCGATTGAGCGGTTTTTGGTGTTCTGGGGCGGGGTGCCGCATCAATTGTTGCGCGCCCTGCCGTTGATCCGGCTTCAACAGCTGTTTCAGGGGAACTTGATGCTGACCCCCGCCACCGCTGGATTGGAGCCCTGGTCGCAGGGTTTAGCGGCTTGGTACCGCCGTCGCTCACAGGAGGAGGGTGGCGCCACAGACAGAAGCCTCGCTTTTTTCGAGCAGGCTAGGCGTGTCTACGCCGACTTCTTTGAGCGGTATGACGTGATCCTCACTCCGGTGCTGCGTCGCCCACCGTCCAGGATCGGCGATTTGGCGCCGACGCTGCCGTTTGAGACGCTGCTGGAACGTTGCATCGACACCGTCGCTTACACCCCCATGCACAACGCGATCGGGACGCCTGCGATTTCCTTGCCGCTCTGGTGGAGCGATGAGGGTTTGCCGATAGGCAGTCAATTCGCCGCTGACGCCGGTAATGAGCGGACGTTGTTGGAGCTATCCTACGAGCTGGAGGCGGCGCAACCTTGGGCGGATCACTGGCCGCCAGCCTTGGCGTCATAAAGGTTCTCATTGATGAGGGCCTGTTGGGTCCGGCGCGGCGCTGATTTATCTTTCATCTCCTCGGGCGCGCCTGCGAGCTTGCATCCAGCAATGAGTGACGCTCGTTGCCGGGTGCGAGAAATTGTATACTGAGCCTTGTTCATGAAACGACGATTCCCATATATGCCGTGTCGCGCCCGGTAGAGGCGCCTACATGTTGAGGCGGATAGGATGGGAATCAAATGGGCGGCCGCCCTTGTCGGCGGCGTCGTGATTTCGTGCGGCCTGATGATCGGTGCGGCGGCGCCGGTCTTGGCCAGTTCGCAGCGCTCGGCGCATGTTGTGCGGGTTATTGACGGCGACACCTTTGAGATCGCCGGCGGCGCTAAAATCCGGGTTCGCAATTTCGACACGCCTGAGCTGCGCAACTACGACTGTCCCGCTGAAAAGCGCCTCGCTCAGGTCGCTCGCGACGTCGCCCGGGACTTACTACAGGGCCAGAGGGTGACGCTTCTCATCGACGGCAAGGACCGCTATCGGCGTTTGGTCGCTGACGTCACGGTGCATCGTGGTGGGCGGCGCATTGATTTCGTTGACTTTATGGTTGGCCAGGGCGTCGGCGCTTATTGGAATTACGGCAAAGAGCCACAGCCCGATTGGTGCGGCGGTCAGCAAGCCCACGCACCGGCGCCAGCTGAGCCATCCTGGGGGAAAGCGGTTCGGTGGATGGTCGATGCATTGGTGAAGTCGCGCTGACAGCCTCATCTGGCTTGTTTGACTGAGCGTTCCCTGGCGTTAAGTCAATTAGGGAGGTCAAATCAGAACAGGCCAATGTGAAGGGATGTCACGATGCATGCACTCAAGCGCGCCCTGGTAGGAATGTTGCTGGTGGGGTCGCTGGCGGGCCTTGGCTGGGCCCCGGCGGCGGCGGATGAAACCCGGGCGGTGATAGAGCGCCAGCTAGAGGCGTTTCAGTTGGACGATTGGTCCAGCGCGTTCGAATACGCCTCTCCTAGCATCCAGCAAAAATTCGGCGGGCCTGAGGTGTTTGGCCGGATGGTGCGCGAGGGATATCCTATGGTTTGGCGGCCTTCCATCGTGGACTTCCTCGGCGGCGAGCCCACTGATGGCGGCGTGATCGAGCGTTTGCAGATCATCGACAGCGCTGGCCAAGAGTATATCGCCGAATACCGCATGATACAGGTCGACGGCTTTTGGCGTATTGCTGGGGTGCGGATTGAAAAAGCGCCAGTCGGAGGCGTATGATGGCGCATCGTTGCAGCAAGTGAGGCACCGGCGCCTATGCCTCTTCTTCGCGTTCGACGCCGTACAGCTTATCTGACCCGTCCATATACTTGAACACGCCGGTGCCGCTCGCGACTTCCTTGCCCGCGTCGTCGCGCACGACGGCTGTGGCGAAGAAGATCGAGCGCCCGCCACGCGTCAACCGGCCCTCGGTGTGAAGAAAACCCGCCCGTCCGGCTTTGAGGAAGTTCGTGGTCATCGAAAGGGTGACCGCTCGTCGCACCCGGCCGGGATAGGGGCACCAGCATCCCGCGTAGCCGGCGGCGGCGTCGAGCAGAGTCATCAACGCGCCGCCATGCACCAAACCGGAGCGGTTGACGATCGGCGGCATGATCGGCCCGTGAATCCGGGCTTTGCCCTCGGTCCAGGAGGTCAATGACATGTTGATCGCCGCCAACATCGGGCTTTTCGGCTCTTCCGAGACCGGATCGTAGTCAGGTGGCGGCGGCGGCGCGTCATAGTCCTTCATTGTTAAAACCTCTTGGTGGTGATGCTCGGAAGCGCTCGCTGACGAGGGGGCGCTCAGGGGCCCTTAAAGAAGTTTGCGAAGGCTTTCTGCGCTTCCGTAGAGCCCAGACGGTCAAGAAAGGTCTTGGCTTCGCGATTTATGGCGTCAGCCAAGCCGCTGCGGGCGCCTTCGCGCAGCAAGCGCTTGGTGGCGCGCAGGGCCTCGCGCGGCTTCGCCGCTAGCGCCTTGGCGACCTCGCGCGCCTCCCAGGCGGCATCATCGAGTGTGGTCGTGATCAGCCCGCAACGCGCGGCGGTTTCTGCGTCGATCTCATGCCCAAGCATCAGCATGCGGCGGGCGATCGGATCGCCAAGCTTCATCGGCATCAACAGGCTGGCGCCTGCCTCCGGCGTTAGGGCCAAGTCGATGAATGGGGCTTTGAAGCTTGAGATCGGGGTGGCGAAGGCGAAATCGCAATGCAGCATCAGGGTGGCCCCGATGCCGATGGCGGGGCCGTCCACCTCAGCGACCAGGGGCGTGTCAATTTCACCCAGCAGGCGCAGCAAGACCATGGTCGCCGCCAACGCCGCTTGCGGGTCGTTGGCCATGAAATCCTTCAAATCATTGCCTGCGGTGAAGGCCCCGCCCTCCCCCCGTAGCAGTACCGCCCCGATGTTCGCGTCGGTCTCGGCGCGTTTCAGGCCTGCGGTCAACGCCTCGTACATGCCCTGTGTCAGTGCGTTTTTCTTCTCGGGGCGGTCAAACGTCAGCGTCAACACACCGTCGGTCAGTTCGCCCCGGACATGAGGGGTGATCGCCTCAAACATGACCCGCCTCTCCCTAAACAACGCAGCCCTGTGTTGTTGAGGGCTCTGCATAGTGAGTGCGCAGGCATGCGTGCTTTGGTCAAGCCGATGAGTTGTGCGCCGCCTTCATCCTAACGAGGTGCGTGGATTCCAGGGCGCTACCAAAACTAGCAAAGCGATTATTTTTCACGCCGGCAGTGACTAATTTTTAGACATACAAAAAATTAAGCCTATAATTTTATCGGATAGAGTGTGATTCTATTGACAGTATAAAAATGAGAATTCATTTTATCTCTTAAGGCGCGGGAAAACACGCCGATAGGGGAGAAAGCACGCGGGAGTAGCGACGCAGGCTTTAACCCTAAAGGTGACATGATGATTGCATTGATCTTCACCGCTTGTCTTGCCGCCAATCCTGGATATTGCCAGGAGAAACAGCTGACTTTCATGGAAACAATGACGCCAATGGCCTGCACGATGCAGGCTCAGGGGCAACTGGCTCTTTGGCGGCAGACTCACCCCAAATGGCGTATTGCCGGTTGGAAATGCAAAAACCACAGCGATAGCCGAGAGGCTAAAATATAGCTTGGTGTGAAATCACTTCGGCCAGAACGGGCGCGCTGTCTGGTGACGGCGCGCCGGATAAGTCAGCTGGGTCGGGGCAGCGCGTCGTGTTCGACCAGCACGTCGTCCGTCTCATCGCAGATCTCCAACAGCTTGACCCGGTGGCCCCAGAGATTGGCGAGGCACTGCAAGGTGCGTTCGCAGTCGGCCTTCTCCAGCAAGCGTTCATCGCGCACCATGTGCCTCAGCACCAAGCGCCGGTTGCCGCTTAGGTTGGCCTCGACGATTTCTATGCGCGGGTCTTGCGCCGCCACGTCATATTGTTCGGATAGGCGTCGCCTGATCCGGCGATAACCTTGTTCATCGTGGATCGCGGAAACCTCCATCTCTGGGTCCTCGGCGTCGTCGTCGAGTGAGAAAAGCCGCAGATCACGGATGGTTTTGGGGCTGAGATATTGGTGCGCGAAGCTTTCGTCGCGGAAGTCCGCCCACGCGCCGCGCAAGGCGCCCATGGCGTCGCCCGTTCCGGCCAGATCGGGGAACCAATCCTTGTCCTCCGCCGTGGGCTCTTCGGCGATGCGCTTGATGTCCTTCATCATTTCAAAGCCAAGCGCATAGGGATTTAGCCCGCCGAAACGCCGATCGCGGAAGGTGGGCTGGAATACCACCGAGGAATGGCTGTGCAGAAACTCCAACATGGTGCCTTCGGTGAGACGCCCGCGCTGATACAGCGTGTTCATGATCTCATAATGGGTGAAGGTGGCGCAGCCTTCGTTCATCATCTTAGTCTGGCGCTGAGGGTGCAGATATTGCGCCAATGAGCGGACGATACGCAGCAGCTCTCGTTGCCAATCATCTAGCTTTGGGGCGTTTTTTTCCAGGAAATACAGAATGTTTTCTGCGGGCAAGCCCAACTGAGACGTTTCGACCGCGCCAGGGCCGCTGACATGATCGTCCTCGGTGTTGAGCGTCGGCACCGTGCTCCATAGATCGCTGTAGGACTGCTCTTCATAGGTCGCTCTCGCCAAAGCGCGCTCCCGTTGTTCCGCAGCGGTGCGGCGGGGGGGGGCGTAGCGGTCCACCCCATGGCTCATCAGCGCGTGGGCGTTGTCGAGCACATGCTCGACCGCCTCCAGGCCGTAGCGCTCCTCGCACTTGGTCACATAGGTTTTGGCGAAGTCGAGATAATCCAGGATCGCGTCTGCCCGTGTCCATTGTTTGAATAAGTAGTTGTTCTTAAAAAAGTGGTTGTGCCCAAATGCGGCATGGGCGATGACCAAGGTCTGCATCGTCATGGTGTTTTCTTCCATGATATAGTTGATGCAGGGGTTTGAGTTGATCACTAATTCATAGGCGAGGCCGCGCGCGCCTTTGCGATAAAGGGTTTCTTCGCGCGCAAACCGTTTGCCAAATGACCAATGACGATACAGCAACGGCATGCCGATCGAGGCGTAGGCGTCGAGCATCTGCTCGGAGGTGATCACTTCGATCTGGTTGGGGTAGATGTCGAGCCCCATCTCGTCGAGTGCGATTTCGGAACAGGCGTCATAGACACGGCCGACAAGGTCAAAGTCCCACTCTGGCCCGTCGAACAGCAACTTACCGCGCGCATGAACAGCGGGAGCGGCCTCGGTTTTCATGAGCACCATATTGGACTCCTCCCTCAGGCGGCCGCGTTCGAACGGGCGAACAGGTCGTGGAACACCGGGAAGATTTCGCCAGCCGACGACACCCGCCGCATGGCGAAGTTGTCATGCAGCCCCTCCAGCCCGAGATATCCTGACCATAATTGGCTGGCGAAGCGGCTGCGGGCGAACTCTCGTTCTGTCACCTCGATATAGGCGAAATACTGGCAGATCGGGATCAGCTCTTCGTTTAGAAGCTGCAGGCAGCGGCTCATGTCGTCGCTGAAATTATGCCCGTCGGAGGCTTGGGCCGCGTAGATGTTCCACTCGTCCACCGGGTAGCGCTCGGCGATCACGCGCTGCATCTCCAGCAGCGCTGAGGAGACCACGGTGCCACCGGTTTGCACGCCACGAAAGAACGTGTCCTCGTCGACTTCCGCCGCCACGCTGGTGTGGCGGATAAAGACAAGATCGATCTCTTTGTAGTGACGGGATAAAAACACGTATAACAGCATGAAGAAGCGCTTGGCGAGGTCCTTCAACTGCTCGGTCATAGAGGCGGAGGCGTCCATCAGGCAGAACATCACCGCTTGCGTGGTTGGGGTCGGCTTCGGCTCGAAGCGGCGGTATCGCAAATCTATCGGATCAATATAGGCGACCACCCGGCGGCGCTCGCGCAGCTCTTGCAGCTTTATTCGCAGCGCAGCGGCCTTAGGTTCGTCGCGTGCGGCTTCGGCCTGGAACAGGGCGGCCTCCATCTCGCGCATATCCTCATCCTTGGGCCGCCGGAGCGCGATCCGCCGGGCGAGGCTGTTGCGCATGGTGCGGGCGTAGGAGAGTTTTGACGGCGAGCCCTCTGTACTGAATCCCGCCCTCACCGGCGTTGGTGATTTCAGGCTCATCAGCTTGCGTTTTTCCAGATTCGGCAGTTCGAGATCTTCGAAAAACACTTCCAGGAACTCGTCCTTGCTGAGGGTGAAAACGAAGTCGTCCTCGCCGTCGCCGTCCGGACTGCCGTCCGCGCCGCCGCCGCCAGCGCCAGATGGCGGCTTCGGGATTACGTCGCCAACCTGATATTGCTCATTGCCTGGAAGGACATACCGGCGTCGGCCCTGCTCGGCGCCATGGGAGAAGCTGGGTTCCCGAACCGTTTTGGCGCGAATTCGGATGTTTTCCTGCCCCTCGACGTCAGATACCTTGCGCTTGCGCAGCGCATCTTGAACCGCTTCGCGAATATCCGCTTTGGCGCGCCGTATGAACCGTTGGCGATTGCCGAGACTCTTCGATTTGGGATTGAGACGGCGATCAATGATATGCATGAAACCTCTTCAACGGTTCAGGCTGCGCAGCGCCATATTGAAGCCCACGCCATCCCTTAGGATGTAGCGCACTGGGCGGCGTCGCAAGGTCTAGCGAGTTGTTCAGGGAGAATCTCGCCGTAGTGAGCATCTTGTGTGATGAATCCCGTCAAGGGTGGCTCAAATCCATCTCATTTATTAACAATCTGTGTCAGCGCCTCACAACACTATCGACAAAAAGAGGCTTAACGGGATAGCAACATTGTGAGAGACTGGGCGAGAGTTGGGGTTAATCACAAGTTTCACGCCAGACGTGAATTCTAAAATTGGTCGCTGGACTTGACCCGATAGACATGTGCGTCTGAGTAGACATTGACAAGTTTAACAGCGTGCGGTCGTTGAAGGGTGAGGTGCACAGAGGATCTTAAGCGAAACGTGCATTAGATGATCTTGCCGGCATATTAGCTGGCGATGATTATTTCTAATCACATTAAATTCTTATAGAAGCGCTGCAAGCTGACAGTGGTCGTCTGCTGCGCCGACCAGTGGAGGTAGTATAATGGGGGTGATCTCAGTAAAGCCCGCCGCACTAGCGGTCGTCTTAATGGGCTTTTCACTCGCGACTCCCGCGATATCCCAAGAAGTGACGCTGCGAATGAAAGGCGGCGGCTTCTCTGTGTCTGGCGAATTGGTCAACACAGACGGGGCGAGCTACACCATTAATTCAGCGACACTCGGCACCATGACGCTGGACGCGGAGCGCTTCGAGTGCCTGGGCAATGGATGCCCAGCGGGCCGCCAGCCGACGACTCAACAAATTCCAAGCACGGTTAGGTCATCCGCCGTCGACACCTCTACGTCCGGCCGGATCACCTTGGTGGGCTCAACCGCCATCGGCGCATCCCTGATGCCAAACTTGGTTGCAGGCTACGCCGCCAGTATTGGCGGCCGGGTTGTTGATGAGAGCGGCGGACGTTCGGGCACGACCTTGGTTTTGCGCGATTATCGGGATGACGAAATCGGTCGAATCGATCTGCGCTCACAGGAAAACGAGAACCCGTTCGAGGCGCTGCGCACACGGCGCGCTCAAATCGCCATGTCTTCGCGTCCGATCTCCAATGAGGAGGCCGGCGCGCTGTTGTCTGCGGGCATGGGAGATCTGACCTCTCGCGAAAGCGAGCATGTCGTCGCCGTTGATGGCGTCCAGGTGGTTGTGGCGCCCGAAAACCCGGCCGTGTCGGTCTCGGTGAAGGACCTTGGCCGCATTTTCTCGGGGCAAGTTTCGGATTGGTCGCAGCTTGGCCTGCCGCCTGGCCGGATCAACGTATACGCCCCGGTGGGAACGGACGGCTCTTGGGACGCTTTCGAGTCGCTGGTGTTGAAGCCAACTCGCGCCCGGCTTGGCGGCGCGGTGCAGCGTCAAAGCGATCAGGCGCAGCTGTTGCAGATGGTCGCACGAGACCCGCAGGCCATTGGCTTCGTTGGCGCAGCGACGCGGCATTCCCTGCGAGCGCTGAATATCGAAGATTCTTGCGGTCTGATCACTCCGCCGTCGCTGTTTTCGATGAAGACGGAAGAGTATCCGCTGGCGCGCCGGTTGTTCCTGTACACTCCGGGCCAGCCTCGGGAGCCTTTGGCGCGGGATCTGCTGGAGTATTCCTTGTCTGACGACGCTCAGTTGGTTGTGCGGCAGTCCGACTTGATCAACCAGTTGCCGGACGCTCTCGGCATTCAGGATCAGGGTAGCCGTATCGCCTATGCGCTCAACGCTCCGGGCGAAGACTTCAACCTGGAACTGATGCGGGAATTGATTTCTGAGATTCGCGGCGCTGAGCGCTTGACCTCAACCTTCCGATTCCGTGTCGGCTCATTCGAGTTGGACAGCAAGGCTTTGGACGACGTTAAACGTCTCTCTGCGATTCTTCAGGAAGAGGCTAAGTACAACAACATTCAGGTGACCTTGCTGGGCTTCGCCGACTCCACGGGCGGCTTCGACGTCAACAAGGGTCTTTCTGAGGCTCGGGCACGGGCTGTGCAACAGGCTTTGGCGCAGACTATGGGCTCCCAAGGCTCTGGCGTCACTGTCCAGAGCGAAGGTTTCGGCGAATTGGCGCCAGTCTCTTGCAACGACACTGGGGATGGGCGTCAGCTCAACCGTCGCGTCGAAGTGTGGGTCCGCTGATATACGATCGCCTTCAGCGAAGTATTAGCAACACTCAGGCCGCGCGTGAATATTTCCCGTATTTGCGCGCGCCCCAACAACTGAGCGGCGTTAGACTAGATGTCGCTTACGGCGGTGGGTTCGGTGAGAGACCCATGTGATTTGATCTACGTCTCCACCCAGCCGCAAAACTCTATAAATTGGGGGAGAGTCGTGTCTAAAGGTCTGAAATCAATAGTATTCTCTAGAGTCGCAAGCCTCCTGCGAACTGTCGCAGTCGCTGGAGGCATTGTGCTCGCTACGCTGGCTGCCAGCGGCGGCGCGGCACTCGCCCAATGGGCTCCCTCGCAGCCCATCAGCTTTATCGTGATGGCCGGTGAGGGCGGCGGCGCGGATAAAGCAGTTCGCTTTATGGCCAAGGTGATGCAGGAGCGTCAGCTGGTCTCGGTGCCGATCAATCCGATCAACATCCCTGGCGGCTCTGGTGCGGACGCGATGATGGAGCTGATGAATCGCACTGGCGATAATCACGCCATCATGTTCACGCTGAACAGCTTCTATACCACGCCGTTGCGCCGGCCTGAGCTGGGCATTGACGTAAGCCGCTTCACGCCGATCGGAAGGATGGCGGAGGACACCTTCGTGCTGTGGGTGCACACTGATCGCACCGACATCAACAGCATGGATGACTTCATCCGCGTGGCGCGCGCTCAGGGATCAAACTGGGTGATGGCGGGCACCGGCACCGGCGCCGAGGACAATCTGCTGACGGATTTTCTCAACGCCACCTACGGGCTGAACATAACCTATAAGCCGCTTAAAGGCGGCGGGGCGGTGGCCAAGGATTTGGTGAACAAGGTCGTGAACTCCACGGTTAACAATCCGTCCGAGCAGAACAAATATTATGCTCAAGGGATCACCAAGCCGATCGCCACATTCACTCCGCGCCGTTTGAGCGCCTATATACAGTCGCCGACACTGCGTGAGACTGGGGTGGACTTTCACTACTTCATGCAGCGCTCCGTCGTGGGCGCGCCGGGGATGAGCGCCTCGGCGGGCGCCTATTATCAAAACTTGTTCCGGGCGTTCTTCGACAGCCCGGAGTGGCAGGAATATCGCCAGAAGAACAGCTTGCAGGGCGAGTTCCTGACAGGGCGTGAGTTGCAATCTTATTGGATCCAGGAGCGTGAGAAGCACGCGCGCTGGCAGATGGCGATTGATATTCTCGCGCCGAGGTAAGCTCTTCGGTATGGGGGAAAATGCGCCGCCGGTCATCATAGCCGGCGGCGTTTTCATGTTTGTCATAGGGTGTGTCGAATTATGGAGCGCGCCTCGTCAGCGCGCTTTAGCGGCTTCGATCGCCGGCAAGATCTTGCGCTCTAAGTCGCTGTTTTGGATGGGGCCTACATGTTTGTAGACCACACGCCCGGCGCCGTCGATTACGAAGGTTTCCGGAACGCCTGTTAGGCCCCAGCGCAGCGCCGCCTGACCGTCTTCATCAACGCCGACCAAATCGAACGGATCGCCGAGGTCGGAGAGGAAGCGGCGCGCTGGCGCAGGCTTGTCCTTGTAGTTGATCGAATAGAGTTTCGCGACGCCCAGCTGCTTCAGGCTCATCAATTCTGGGTGCTCGACCCGGCAAGGTCCGCACCAGGACGCCCAGAGATTCACCACTGTGACATCCCCTGCCGCCAGATCCGCTGAGGTGAAGCGGGGCGGTTCGCCGTCCCGCAGAGTTGGGAGGTCGAATTCAGGGACGGGTTGCGCGATCAGGGCCGAGGGCAGCGAGTCGTCTCGTTCCCCCAGCAGTTGTGTGGCGAATAGGCCGGCGAGCAGGGCGAACACCGCTAACGGCGCGATCACCACCCAGTTGCGCGGGCCGGTTTTGGCGGCCTGAGACGGCGTCTCTGGCGTTTCGGCGGTCATGGCAACGGCTCCATTATTCGGCGGCGCTGGGCTTGCGAGCGCTGGCCTCAGCGGCGGCTAGCTCCCGGCGCACACGGCTGTTGCGATGAAGCGTCCAGAGGATCAGGCCACCGAAAATGGCGAAGCTCGCGCCGTAGGAGCCATAGATATAGGCGGCGTAGGGGCCAAAGCCGAAGGGGTCCATGCTCTCTCTCTATTGCGCTGAGGCTGGGTTGCCGGCTGCTGCGGTTCTTGTGAGCGCTGCGTCGGCTTGGCCAATCTGGGCGATGCGCAGCGCCCGAAGACGGCGGGCGCGGATCTCGGTGCGCACGCCGACCATCAGGAGCGCGATAAACAGCAGATAGACGCCAAGGATCATCACCAGCAGCGGCGCATAATAGACGTCGGCCACATGGCTCTCCTTGTCGAGGCTGAGACTCGCGCCTTGATGAAGGGTGTTCCAGAACTCGACGGCGTAGCGCGACATAAAGGCGAACAGTGAGCCGACCAAACACAGGATTGAGGCCAGATCCGCCGCCTTCACCGGGTCCTCAATCGCGTTCCAGAGCGCCAGATACCCGAGATAGAAAAACAGCAGGATCAAAACCGAGGTTAATCGCGCGTCCCACACCCACCACGCGCCCCACATCGGCTGCCCCCAGAGCGCGCCGGTGATGATTGCGACCAGCGTGAAGGCCGCGCCGATTGGCGCGGCGGCTTTCGCCACCAAATGCGAGACTGGATGGCTGCGGATCAGGCCGATCAAGCTAGCGATCACCATCACCGCATAAATGTTGACCGCCATCATCGCCGCCGGGACATGGATGAAGAAGATCTTGATGGTCTCCTTCTGCTGATAGTCTGGCGGGGTCGCGAACAGGCTCCATCCGAGGCCGATCGCCAAAGTGATCGCCGCCAACGCCGCCGCCCAGGGGGCGACGACTCCGGACAGCCGCATGAAATTGTGCGGATTGGCGAAAGTCCAAATGCTGTTGTTCATGAGTCTGTTCTAAATCGAATTTCTTCAGACGCAATGCGTCGCACACTGCGGGTCGGTCACGAAAGATTAATCCGCAGCGCCGCCGCCGCCGCGAAGGGGCCGAGGGCGGCGCAGCCGAGGGTCAGCGCGCCGAGCAGCGCCAGCGGCTCCAGAACCGGCAGCCCTTCCGCCGCCGCCCGCACCGCCATTGCGCCGAAGATCAGTGTCGGCAAATACAGAGGCAGCACCAACAGCGACAACAGCAGCCCGCCGCGCCGAACGCCGACCGTCAAGGCGGCGCCGATCGCGCCGATCAGCGACAGCGCTGGGGTGCCGAGCAACAGGGCGGTGACCAACGTGCCCATGGCGGCGTCGGGCAGATTCAGCATCGCCCCCAGAACCGGCGCGAACAGCGCCAGAGGCGCGGCTGTTGTGAGCCAATGCGCCGCGCTTTTGGCCAGCGCCACCCCCTCCAGCGGCGTGGGAGCGAGCAGCAGATGGTCGAGCGAGCCGTCCTCATAGTCGGCCTGGAACAGCCGGTCCAATGACAGCAGACAAGCGAGCAGCGCGAACACCCACAGCGCCCCAGGGGCGAGGCGGGACAGCAGGTCCGGGGCGGGGCCGACGCCGAGAGCGAGCAGGGTGATGGCGATCAGGAAGAAGGCGAGGCTTTGCCCGGCGCCGCCGCCCAATCGGAACGCCAGCCGCAGATCGCGCAGAAACACCGCCTTCATGTGATGTTCTCCCGCTCGAAAGCGGGGTCGAGGAATGGATCATCCGCCGCCTCAAGGCCATCCTTGGCGGGGACCGCAGCGAAGCGATCAAGCCATAGCTCTCGCCCGCCCTCGACGCCCAGCTCGATATGGGTGGCGGCGATGACGACGCCTCCGGCGGCGCAGTGGGCGGAGACAGTACCGGCGAAATCACGGGCGCTCTCCGCGTCCAGCGAGACCGTGGGTTCGTCGAGTAACCATACCGGCCGTTCGGTGACCACCAGGCGGGCGAGCCCAAGGCGGCGCTTTTGGCCGGCGGAGCATTGACCGGCGGGAATTGACGCCAGCGCCTTCAAGCGAAACCGCGCCATCGCCGACTCCAGCGCCTCCGCCGAGCCGTCATGCAATTCCGCCCAAAAGCTGAGGTTTTCATCCACGGTCAAGGCAGGTTTCACCGCGTCGAGATGCCCAGCGTAGAGCAATTTTTCCTGATAGGCGTCCGCGTCCTCCGCCAACGAGGTCTCGCCCCATCGAATGCTCCCCCGTGACGGCGACAACCCCGCCAACGCCCGCAATAGTGTGGACTTGCCTGCCCCGTTGGGGCCGCGCAGGGCGATGAAGGCGCCAGGATCTGCGCGCAAGGACAGGCCGGTGAACAACGTTCGGCCGCCCCGAGCGCAGGAGAGGTTTTCGACAATGAGGCTCATGCCGCTGTGATAGCGGCAAGTCAGCCTGTGGAAAAGCTTGCGGATAATCTGAGAGCGTCCGGATCTAAAGCTGTTGGCCCTCAGTGGGTAATTCGTTGATGATTTGTGAATATATTGTGGATCGTGGCGGCGTAACGCCTGTATTTGAGGCTACATCTGGGGGGGGTGCCGTGGATAACCGGGCGAAAGCCTGAGGAAATATAACCTTAAAACTATGTTGGCAAACTGTGGGAAAGCGGTGTGGGCCCGAAAACACGGGCGCGCACGCCGCTTCAAGCCGCCAGCGGCTTGCCTCTGGCCCCGTTTGGATCTAGAGGGCCATTAACCCTGGCCACGGCTGCGACTGTCGGCGCGTCGGTTTCCTGCGCGGCGGCCGCCAAGGCCCGACGCCGCATCCATTTTCAGCGAAACGGAGGCATGCGCCCGTGACGATCAAGGTCGGTTCCGAAAGCCAGAAATACCGTAAGGAAATCTCCGCCGGAGGCGGCTCCTTCGCCTATTACGATCTGTCGGCGGCGGGGGATTTCGCCAATCTGCCGAAGTCGTTGAAGGTGGTGTTAGAGAATCAGCTCCGCAATCTCGACGGCAAGACGGTGACGGACGAGGATGTCGCCGCGTTTGCGCAGTGGGCCGCCAATGGCGGGCGGGTCGATCGCGAGATCGCCTATCGCCCGGCCCGGGTGCTGATGCAGGACTTCACCGGTGTCCCGGCGGTGGTTGATCTGGCGGCGATGCGCGACGCTATGACCGCGCTTGGCGGCGATCCGAACAAGATCAACCCGCTCTCGCCAGTGGATCTGGTGATCGATCACTCGGTGATGGTGGATGAGTTTGGCAATCCGCGTGCGTTTCAGCTCAATGTCGACCGCGAGTATGAGCGCAACGGCGAGCGCTACACCTTTCTGAAATGGGGCCAGGGCGCATTTGAGAATTTCCGCGTGGTGCCGCCGGGCACTGGCATCTGCCATCAGGTGAATCTGGAATATCTGTCGCAGTGTGTCTGGACCGACGTCGACCAGAACGGCGCCCAGGTGGCGTATCCGGACACGCTAGTGGGCACCGACAGCCACACCACCATGGTCAATGGCCTCGCGGTTCTGGGCTGGGGCGTCGGCGGCATCGAGGCTGAGGCGGCGATGCTCGGCCAGCCGATTTCAATGCTGATCCCGGAAGTGATCGGCTTTGAGCTGACCGGCAAGGTGAAAGAGGGCGTCACCGCCACCGATCTGGTGTTGCGGGTGACGGAGATGCTGCGCGCCAAGGGCGTGGTTGGCAAATTCGTCGAGTTCTTCGGCGACGGCCTCACCGATTTGCCACTCGCCGATCGCGCCACCATCGGCAACATGGCCCCGGAATACGGCGCCACCTGCGGCTTCTTCCCGATCGACAACGAGACCCTGCGCTATCTGCGCGTCTCCGGTCGTGATGAGGGCCGCATCGCCTTGGTCGAGGCTTACGCCAAGGCCAACGGCATGTGGCGCAACGCCGGCGATCGGCCGGTGTTCACCGACACCCTGTCGCTGGATATGAGCACGGTGGAGCCGGCCATCGCCGGGCCGAAGCGCCCGCAGGACCGGATCGTGTTGTCCGAGGCCGCCAATTCCTTCGCCAATCTGCTGACCGAGCAGCGCGGCGGCGTCGCCAAGGAGGCGGCGGTCGAAGGCGCTGACTACAAGCTGAAGGACGGCCATGTGGTGATCGCCGCGATCACCTCCTGCACCAACACCTCCAACCCCTATGTGATGATCGGCGCCGGTCTGGTGGCCAAGAAGGCCGCCGAGAAGGGCCTGACCCGCAAGCCCTGGGTGAAAACCTCGCTGGCGCCGGGGTCGAAGGTGGTGTCGGAGTATCTGGAGGCCGCCGGGCTGCAAACCGAGCTGGACAAGCTCGGCTTTAACCTCGTCGGCTACGGATGCACCACCTGCATTGGCAACTCAGGCCCATTGCCGACGGAGATCTCGGCGGCGATTAATGATCAGGACCTGATCGCCACCTCGGTGCTGTCCGGCAACCGCAACTTTGAGGGCCGGGTGAACCCGGATGTGCGCGCCAACTATCTGGCCTCGCCGCCGTTGGTGGTGGCCTACTCGATCCTCGGCGACATGAACGTCGACATCACCACGGCGCAGCTTGGGACCGATCAGAACGGCCAGCCGGTCTATCTGAAGGACATTTGGCCGACTGCGCAGGAAGTCGCTGAGTTGGTGGAGAAAACCGTCACCCGTGAGGCGTTCCTGGCGAAATACGCCGACGTGTTCGCCGGTGATGAGATGTGGCGCGGCATCGAGGCAGGGGCCGGGCTGACCTATGATTGGCCGTCTACCTCCACCTATGTGCAGAACCCGCCTTATTTTGAGGGCATGGGCGCGCTGCCGGGCGAGATCGGCGACGTCGAGGGGGCGCGCATCCTGGCGATGCTGGCCGACTCGGTGACCACCGACCACATCTCCCCAGCGGGCTCGTTTAAGGAGACTCACCCGGCGGGCGCGTACCTGAAGGATCATCAGGTGCCGGTGCGGGAGTTCAACTCCTACGGCGCCCGGCGCGGCAACCATCAGGTGATGATGCGCGGCACCTTCGCCAACATCCGCATCAAGAACGAGATGCTTGAGGATGTCGAGGGCGGTTACACCAAAGGACCGGACGGCGCTCAGGCGTCGATCTACGACGCGGCCATGGCCTACAAGGCTGAGGGCGCGCCGCTGGTGGTGATTGCGGGCAAGGAGTACGGAACCGGCTCCAGCCGCGACTGGGCGGCGAAGGGCACGGCTCTGCTGGGCGTCAAGGCGGTGATCGCCGAGAGCTTCGAGCGTATCCACCGCTCCAACCTGGTCGGTATGGGTGTGCTGCCGTTTGAGTTCACCGAGGGCGACAGCCGCAAATCGCTGAACCTGACAGGCGACGAGACCGTCACCATCAAGGGCCTGGCCGACGTCACGCCGCGCCAGATTGTGCCGGCGACCATCACCCGCGCGGATGGATCGACCCAGGAGATCCAGCTGCTCTGCCGGATCGATACCGAAACCGAGATCGATTACGTGAAACACGGCGGCGTGCTGCACTATGTGCTGCGAGATCTTGCTGCGGCATAATCTTTCGGCTGGGGCGGGTTTCGATCCGCCCCAGCTCTTTCGGTTAAAATTTCAGGCCCGATTCCAATCTGCACGTCACAATCCGGCGTCCCGCTTCGTCTATCTCACGCCAACAGGGCGACAGAGTAAGGATGGAGTAAGTTTCATGGCTTCCGACGCTGCGATTAACCTCTATGAGCATGGCCAGGACGCATTCCAGGCGCTGCAAAACGTGGAGAACGTGCTCGCCCAGCGCGATCTCGACGTGAAGCTCAAGCACTTGGTCAAGCTGCGCGCCTCGCAGATAAACGGCTGCGCTTATTGCGTGAAGCTGCACACCACCGAAGCCCGCCGCGACGGCGACAGCAATGAGCGGCTGGACCATGTGATTGTCTGGCGTCACACTAAGCTCTTCAGCCCGGCGGAGAAGGCGGCGCTGGCTTGGACCGAGGCGCTGACCTCGCCGTCCCCAGCCACGGATTCCGCCCCGCTGCGGCGGGAGCTGCGGGAACATTTCAGCGACTCGGAAATCACCACGCTGACGGCGGTTGTCGGCATGATTAATCTCTGGAATCGCGTGCAGATCTCACAGCATTGACCATGCACGCTTCTGTTCAGACGAACCCCTTCGAGACGGCGCGGCCTCAGCTTCTGGGGCTCGCCTATCGCATTCTCGGCGTGTTCGCGGACGCCGAGGATATTGTTCAGGATACCTGGATCGCCTGGATGCAGGCGGACCGGGAGGCGATCGACGCCCCTGCCGCATGGCTCCGCGCCGTCTGCGCCCGGCGGGCGATTGATCGGTTGCGCAAGGTCAAGCGCGCTCGCACCGATTATGTTGGCGAATGGCTGCCAGAGCCTGCGATCGTCGACTTTGGCGGGGAGTCGCGCAGCTCAGGCAAGCCGGACGAGGTGGTGGAGTTAGCGAATAGCGTCTCTTACGCCTTCCTGGTGGTTCTCGACAGCCTCGCCCCGAAGGAGCGGGCGGCGTTTCTGCTGCGCGAGGTGTTCAGCCTTGATTTCGCTGAGGTCGCCGACTGCCTCGATGTGGGCGAGGCGGCGGCGCGCAAGCTGGTTTCCCGCGCACGGCGCAATCTCGATAAGGCGCGGGAGCGGGACCGTCTCAGCTTCCGCGCGCCGGAGGGGCGGCGACAGGATCTGCTTGGCGCGTTCGAACAGGCGATCGCCACCGGTGAGACCGCCGTGTTGGCGCGGCTGCTCAGCGAGGATGTGCGGTTGACGGCGGATGGCGGCGGCAAGGCGATCGCCGTTCTGAGGCCGCTTGTCGGTCAAGCGGAGGCGCTCGGCTTTATCGGCGGCGTGCTGTCCCCGGTTTGGCGTCGCGGAGAGCTGCGCCGGGTGATGGTGAATGCCGATCCGGCGCTGGCGTTGTTCGAGGCGGGGCGGTTGACGGCGCTGGCCTCTTTCGCCTTCAACGCCCAAGCCGAAGGCGCGGCGATTCTGATCGTGCGCAATCCGGATAAATTGGCGCGGTTGGAGCGAGAGTTGGCGGGAGAGGGCGCCAAGTGACGCCCCCTCTGCCGTCAAGCGGCCAGCGCCGCCCAAGCTTCGATCTCGAACAGCATTCCGTCTAGCGCGAGGCGGGGGACCGGGATCAGCGTGCAGGCAGGTTTCACCTCCAGCCCAAACGCCCGCGCCAGCTCCCACCCGAAGATGGCGAGCTTGTCCTGGTCATGGTCGACGATCAGTACTGTCAGCTTCGCCACATCCGCGCCGGTCGCCCCGGCGGCGTCCAGGGCGGTGAGAAGATTATCAAAGCCCTGGCGGCATTGCGCCTCAAACGAGGGCGGCAACGCACCGTCACCGGTCTCTCCGCCTTGGCCGGAGACGGCGATCAGGGTTGTGGGCGCTTCGATCACCGCGACATGAGAATAGCCGTTGGGGGCGGGATCGTACAGGCCGTCAGGGTTGAGGAAACGCGGGGCGCTGACGTTTGGGGAAATCATGGCGAACTCCATGTTGTTGTGCATGCCGCACTGACGTCCGTCCGGCCTTGGCTGTGACGCGCCACTTGAAAAATTGTCAAATATACCCTTTTTGTTCTTGCTGCCGCGTTCACGGTTCGGGGTGAATAAGCGTACGCCGCAGCCCCTTGGTTTTTTCGTAAACTTTGCGGACATGCCCAACTTTGGCGATCAGCTTGGTGAGACCGATCGCCGCTGGTTCTAGGTGAAAAGAGCGACGATGATGGTTTCAGGACGGATCTTTCTCGCCATGAGCCTGGACGGCTTCGTGGCGCGCGAGGACCATACGTTGGATTGGCTGGATAAGCAGCAGGTCGAGGGCGAGGATCACGGCTATGAGGCGTTGATGGCCAGCGTCGACGGGCTGATCATGGGGGCCAACACTTTCCGTAAGGTGATGTCGTTCGGGCGCTGGCCCTACGGCAAGCCGGTGGTGGTGATGAGCCGCAGCCTTTCCGCCGCCGATGCGCCGCAGGGGCTGCGGGATAAGATCTCCTTCACCCCGGTCTCGCCGCCTGAGGCGATGGCGGAGCTGGGCCGCAAGGGATGGCGCAGCGCCTATGTCGATGGCGGGCGGTTGTGTCAGGCGTTCTTAACCGAGAGACTGATTGAGGAGATGACCGTTACAATCATCCCCATCATTCTTGGTCGGGGGCGCCGGTTTCTGCCGGAAACGGCGGGAGACATCGATTTGAAGCTGATCTCCTCGACGTCCTTTCCCTCAGGGTTGGCGCAGTGCCGGTACCTGGTGTTGAACTCTTCAGGCGCCAGCGCCTGAGGGCGTTATCGGGAGACCGCGAGTAGGCTGGTTGGCGGCTTAATTACCACGGCGGGGGCCGTCCCCGATCACGGCGGAGAGGCGCAGGGCCAATTTTTCCCTTAACTCCTCTGGTTGCGACCAGAGGATCATCGGAAACTGCTGCACGTCAAAGTGAAGGTCCTCCAGGCGATCTTTTCTGCATGTCCAGATCACCGGGATATTCGCGCCACGGGCGAAACCAGCCTCATAATAAACGCCGCCGCGATGCAGGCCTTGATTGTCCTGTGAGCGGGGACAGGTGAAATCCGCCACGACAAAGCGGGAGCGTCTGATTTCTGAAATGATTTTATCGCTGAGATGATCGATGTGCTGCTCAACGGAGAGATCAACAGGGGAATATCCGGCGTCTTCGATCGCCAGACGCATGGCGGCGCCAGCTTGCTCCATTTCGTCGCTGAACCAGCGTGAGATAAAACCTTGCTGGCTCTCAATATTTTTCCCGCGCAGATGTTCCGCTTGTTTGAACCCTGCAAGGCTGAGCCAAACACTGTTGTAATCGTCCGCTTTGCCCTCCAGCAGACCATCGGAAATGGCGTATTCCAGCAGGCCGATCAATTCGTCTTTCTGTAAACAGGCGGCGGCTGCAAAAAAACTGTCTGAAAAAGGCGGAACTTTTTTGCCTGGAGTCTCGCTGAGGCGGAATATTTCCAGGATCAGGCTCTCAATCCGCCGTGTGATTGTCGGCATCGGTGAGGATTTGATCGACGATAGAACCTTAGCGTCGATTTTGGGATGCTTGAGGCCCAGCAGATTTTGTTGATAAATCCAAAATGATAGTTTTGATTTTTGCTTTTCTGTTAGCGTGGAAAGCTCAGCCTCTGCTAATTCGCGTGAGATGGAATAGCCGCCGCCAAGTGCAGCGCAGGTTACATAGCCAATTCCCCCTTGCTCTTCGACTGACTGGGGGGAGTTCTGATGTTGATGGAATAAAAACACTTCCAGGCTGGCCATATTCATAATTCCACAATACTCGCATTTGCTTTGCCAAGTTTAGCAGGGCGAAGCAAATGCAGAGATTGTGTCGGAACTGCGGGCTTATGCCGGTTCTCATTGAGGAGACCCTATGCTTTCAGCCGCCACGCAGGCTTAACGCACGTCGGTATTACGTGTTGGGCTGGAGATCCGGCGGCGTCGCCTCTTCGCTGAGGGCGGTGATCGCCTCGTCGAGGTCGATCACCTTCTGGCCCTGCGCGCCCAGGCGGCGCATGGCGACGGTGCGGGCTTCGACTTCCTGGCGGCCAACGGCGAGAATCACCGGCACCTTGCCTTCGGAATGCTCGCGGACCTTGTAGTTGATCTTCTCATTGCGCTTGTCGGTCTCTGCGCGCATCCCGGCGGCGGTCAGCGCGGCGGCGACCTCCTCGGCGTAGTCGTCAGCGTCGGAGACGATGGTTGTGACCACCACTTGACGCGGCGCCAACCACAGCGGGAAGCGCCCGGCGGTGTTCTCGATCAGGATACCGAGAAAGCGCTCGAAGCTGCCAAGGATGGCGCGGTGCATCATCACCGGCCGGTGCTTGGCGCCGTCCTCGCCGACATATTCCGCCCCGAGGCGTTCGGGCAGGTTGAAGTCGGCCTGAAAGGTGCCGCACTGCCATTCGCGGCCGATGGCGTCGGTTAATTTAAAGTCGAGCTTGGGGCCGTAGAACGCGCCTTCTCCAGGGTCGATCTCATAGTCGTTGGTGACCTTGCGCACCGCGTTTTCCAGCGCGGTCTCGGCCTTGTCCCAGATCTCGTCCGAGCCGACGCGCTGTTCAGGACGGGTGGAGAGCTTAATGTCGAAGCTGTCGAAACCCATGTCCTTGTAGACTGAGCTGAGCAACCCGATGAATTTGGCCGTCTCCGCCTCGATCTGATCCTCGGTGCAGAAGATATGGGCGTCGTCCTGGGTGAAGCCGCGCACCCGCATCAGCCCGTGCATTGAGCCGGAGCTTTCATAGCGGTGGCAGGAGCCGAACTCGGCGAGGCGCAGCGGCAGGTCGCGGTAGCTTTTCAGGCCCTGATTGTAGATCTGCACATGACAGGGGCAGTTCATCGGCTTCAGCGCGTTGACGCGCTTTTCGCGGGCGTGCTCCTCGTCGACCTCAGCGATGAACATGTTCTCGCGATATTTGTCCCAGTGGCCAGAGGCCTCCCACAGCTTGCGGTCGACGAGCTGCGGGGTCTTGATCTCCTTGTAGCCGGCGGCGGTGAGGCGGCGGCGCATATAGTCTTCCAACGCGCGGTACAGCGACCAGCCATTGGGGTGCCAGAACACCATGCCCGGCGCCTCCTCCTGGATGTGGAACAGCTCCATCTCGCGGCCCAGGCGGCGGTGGTCGCGCTTGGCGGCCTCCTCCAGCATGTGCAGATGCGCCTTCAGGTCATCCTTGGAGCGGAAGGCGACCCCGTAGATGCGCTGGAGCATCTTGTTGTTGCTGTCGCCGCGCCAATAGCTGCCCGCCACCGACATCAGCTTGAAGGCGTCAGGCGGCACCTGGCCGGTGTGGGCGAGATGCGGGCCACGGCAGAGATCCTGCCACTCCCCGTGCCAATACATCCGGAGATCCTCGCCCTCGGGGATCGCATCGACGAGTTCGACTTTGAACGGCTCGTCCGCCTTCTTGTAAAAGGCGATGGCGTCCTTGCGCGACCATAGCTCTGTGCGGACGGGGTCTTTCTTGGCGATGATCTCGCGCATCTTGGCTTCGATGGTTTCCAGATCGTCGGTCGAGAATGGCTCTTGGCGATCGAAGTCGTAGAAGAAACCATGCTCAATCACCGGGCCGATGGTGACCTTGGTGTCGGGCCAGATCTCTTGCACCGCACGGGCCATGATGTGGGCGCAGTCATGCCGGATCAGCTCCAGCGCTTCGGCTTTATCCTGGCTGGTGACGATCGAGAGGCGGCAGTCCTGCTCCAGCGGGCGGGACAGGTCCGACAGCGCGCCGTCGACCTTGCAGGCGAAGGCTTTTTTCAGCAGCGATTTGGAGATATCAGCCGCCACGTCGCCGCCGGTGATCGGGGTGGCGTATGTCCGCTCGGCGCCGTCGGGCAGGGTGACCGTGATGTTCTTCGCGGTCTTGGATTTCTGCTGGGGGTCGACGGCCTGTTTCGCGGCCATGGCGGCGTCTCCTCGGGCTGCTGCGGGACGGCGGTTGAAAGGTTGGCTTGGCGTCTGGACGCGCGATGAAAAAGCTGAACACGGCGCGGCCTGGGATGCGTTCGCCAGGGTTCACGCAGGTCGGTAATGGGGCTGTGGCGAAGCTGTCAACGTAAAGGCTGCGGTTACGAGGCGCACCGGCTATCTTAGCTGCGCTCCACCTTCATGCAGTAGTCAAAAAACAGGCCAAAAGCTGGGAAGACGAATATCAACAGCGTGTAATGGCCTTTCGACCACCCAAGATACATCAACCAGATCATCGCCATGTTGAATGCAAGAAACGCGAAAAACCGAAACCAGTCGGTGAATTCAACTGTGAGAGGCCGCCTATGTTTATATTGAGAGTCAATATCCCAGCGGCGTCGATTTAAAAGATAGACTGTACGCACAACTGCGGCAGTGGCGAGCACCATAATCGCAATTGTATACTGCGGAATAGATGGAAATTTTGTGGAAAGGGCGGCGATGCCGATCAATGAAAAAAAGCCGATGCTCGCAAGTGCTGTATTTATTTTATGCAACATAGAGAGTGTGTCATGTCTCCTGAAGGCGGACGGATAAATACCATTAAATGCAAGTGTTGCAACGGCAAAGTTCTTGATTTCAACTATGTGCTGCGCCGCCCTCTGACCTCAGGGGGTGATTTAGGCGGCAAAGCCGTCACCACAAGCACCAAATTGCCAAGCAGCGGTCCAGCGCGATCTCAGCGATCGCCCAGATAACTAAATCGATCAGAAACAACACCCCTAGGAACGGCAGGCCGACATAGGTCAGAAACAGGCGCGCGCCGGTTGGGGTCAGGCGCGGCGGTGGCAGGCGGCGTCCGAGGACGGTTTCTTCGCGTTGAAGTCGCAGCATGGGAACGTCTCCGTTGGCCGTAGAGGGGAGAGAACAGGCTGTTGGCGCTGTTTCCCCGTGGCCTTCTATTCCCCGTGGCCTTCTAACGGGGCAGGGCCGGTTTTGCGTCATCCATGCATGAGGCATCTGCGCTTAACGAACGCTTAAGCACATGGCGCTTATGTAATAAAATATGAAGATTGCATGGAATAAATCGGGCAAAAGTTTGTGGGATCGGCATGCGGCTGATGCGCCAGTCCAGCAACAATGGGCCTTTGGCGCCGCCCTTGAGGCGGTGGGCGCGCCGGTGATGCGGGCGGTGGTGGAGGATGGCGGCGCGCCGCGCGCTTTGGCGCAGTTCTCCCTCGGCACCTTCGCGGGGTTGGCGGTATGGGCGATGTGCACGCGCGGACCGGTATGGATTGGTGATGTGCCTGACGCTGAGCGAGCGGAGATCCTGCAACGATTGCGGCGGGAGATCCCGCTAAAACGTCCCCGTGCGATTTTCTTCCTGCCGGACGCCCCCCTCGGCGCCGCGTTTCCACGACTCGCCGGTCTGCGCCAGGTTATGACCGGCTTCAACTGCGTCGATCTCGACATCTCCCGTGACCTCGATGATATCCGCGACGGAATGCATGGCAAATGGCGCAACCGCCTGCGCTCTGCCGAGAAGGCGGGGCTGCGGGTCGTCGACGGCGGTCGGAAGCCGCGCCAGTATCAATGGTTGCTTGACGCCGAGGATGCGCAAAAACAGTCCAAGGGTTATCTCAGCCCCCCGGTGGCGCTGGCTCCGGCTTATCAACGCGCCGCTGGCGACCGTTACGCCATCCGCGTGCTCACCGCCGAGGACCCCAACGGCGACGCCGACACGCCAATCGCGGCTGTCATGTTGATGAGCCATGGGCGCGGCGCCACCTACCATATCGGTTGGTCGTCGGAGCTGGGCCGACGCTGTGGCGCGCATAGTTTGCTGATGTGGGAGGCGGTCAAGCGCTTGCGCGAAGACGGAGTGCGGCGGTTCGATTTGGGCGAGGCCGACACCGCCAAGGGCGCTGGTTTGGCGCGGTTCAAGTTGGGGGTCGGCGCCCGCCCAGTGACGCTCTGCGGAGCGTTCATGTGACCCGAAAAGCCTCGGCGTCTTGTGTGATCGAAAATTTCGTCTAGTTATTAAAGTGGCGGTAACTCGGATTTGTTTCTGATTCGAGCCGCTGGCCTATGCTTATTCAGAGTTAAGCCAAAAGTCCGCCCCCAATGCCAAGGCAGGGGCGCCATCAGGGAGACCGAACCATAGCTCGCAGACCACATAACGCGCCGCCGACCCGCGAAACGGGGCCGCGCGTCAACCGGATGATCCGAGTGCCGGAGATCCGACTCATCGACCATGATGGCGAAAATCGCGGCGTCGTCGATCCTCGAGACGCGATGGACATGGCCATGGACGTTGGGCTTGATTTGGTGGAGATCTCGCCCAATGCGAGTCCGCCTGTCTGCAAGATCATGGACTTCGGAAAGTTCAAATACGAACAGCAGAAGAAAGCCGCAGAAGCCAAGAAGAAACAGAAGATCATCGAGGTGAAGGAAGTTAAGCTTCGCCCCAATATCGATGATCATGATTATGATGTTAAGCTGCGCAGTATGCGCAAATTCTTGGATGAAGGCGATAAGGTGAAGGTGACGTTGCGGTTTCGTGGCCGCGAAATGGCGCACCAGAATCTGGGCCGCGACCTTTTGGAGCGGGTGCGAAACGATGTCGAAGATCTGGGCAAGGTTGAGTCGATGCCCAGGGTCGAGAACCGGCAGATGATTATGATCGTTGGGCCGCTTAAAACCGCCTGACACTGGCGGGTATCATGGGCGCTCTCCCGGGAGCGTCCATGTGTGTCAGCACTCTTGCGCTAGCATTTCCCGTTAGTGTGCTTTCGGAAAAACCTTGCGCGGTTTTTCGGTTCAAAACGCTTTGGGTGAACTGACCTGCCACGCTTGTCCTTTCTCAAGCGCGCGGCTAGCGTCGCCTGATGACGACTCCTTCAAAAACATCAACGGCGGACCGGCCTTCGGTCGACGCCGACGGGCGGCGTTGGCACGACATGGGCGGCGCCATGGAGCTGCTTGGCGAGCAGGGCGCGATCGATCTGGATCAGCATGATTTCGCGCTGTGGGAAAAACGTGTCGACGCGCTGTTGGTGCTGGCTTCCGCGCGGGGCTATTTCACCGTCGACGGGCTGCGCCGGGTGCTGGAGGATATGGGGCCTGAGGCGTTTGAGCGGTTCAGCTATTATGAACGCTGGGTTCAGGCGGTGGCGCAGAATCTGGTGGAGGCCGGGGTGGTGACGCTGGAGGAGCTGCGCGCCAAGACCGAAGAGGTCGCGGCGCGGGGTTCAACCTATGGAGAGGCGTCGCTGGCTGGGACGTCGACGGGGGAGGGGGCATGACTGAGGAGACCGCGTCCGAACGGCTGACGCCGCCGAATTTCGCGCCGCCTTATTGGGACGCCTCGGCCTTGAAACCGCGATTCTCCATGGGAAAACGCGTGCGCGTGCGCCGGGGCGCGCCGCCAGGCCATGTGCGCACGCCATGGTATGTGCGGGGGAGAGTTGGCGTCGTTGAGCGGATTTGCGGCCATTTCGCCGATCCTCAGGAGCTGGCCTATCGCCGCGACGGCACGCCGAAGCAGCCGCTCTACCGGGTGCGTTTCGCGTTATCGGATCTCTGGAGCGCGGCCGAGCCGGGGTTCGGGCTGGAGGACACCATCGACGTTGAGATCTATGAGGGGTGGCTCGAGCCCTATTTCGATTATGGCGGCGATTTCGCCGCCGAGAGCGCCAAGATCGAGCGGGAGATCGCTGATGCCGCACGATGACGTCGATCACCCGCACCGGCGCCCTGATCGTCCGGATCAGGATCATCCGCTGACCTACGCCCAGACACTTGAGATCGCTCTTCGGGAACTGTTGGTGGAGAAGGAGGTGTTCACCGCCGAAGAGATTAACGCCCAAATCTCTCGAATGGACTCTCGCAGCCCGGCCATTGGAGCCCAGGTGGTCGCCCGCGCTTGGACCGACCCGGATTTCAAAGCCCGCCTGCTCGCCGACGGCTCCGCCGCTTGCCGGGCGGTGGGTGTCGAGGTCGAGGCGATGAAGCTGGTGGTCGTGGAGAATGACGAGGCCACCCACAACATGCTGGTCTGTACCCTCTGCTCTTGTTATCCGCGCAATCTGCTCGGGTTGCCGCCGGATTGGTATAAGCAACGCGCTTACCGCACCCGCGCGGTGCGCGAACCGCGCAAGGTGTTGGCCGAATTTGGCCTCACGCTGCCGGAAGGCGTCCGGGTCCAGGTTCACGATTCCACCGCCGATATGCGCTATCTGGTGTTGCCGCGCCGCCCCGAGGGGACCGAAGCATGGGATGCCGAACGCCTCGCCGCCTTGGTCACACGGGACAGCATGATCGGCGTAGGTTTGGCGTCGCCGCCTGAAACCACGCCTGCATGACGTATCTCGAATGACGCATCTCGCATGACGGGCGCCGCCGTTTCCGCTCGTCTCGGCCGGCTGCGTCAATCCTGGCGCGACTCTTCCGATCTGCCGAAGGGTGTCGCCTTCATGGTGGCGACGACGTTTCTGTTCGCCTCCATGGACGCCGCCGCGAAGGAGCTGACCACTCGATATGAGCCGTTCTTCGTGGTGTGGGCGCGGTACATGGTGCAGGCGGTTGGCGTGGGGATCCTTTTCGCGCCCTCGCTAGGGCGGCGGCTGCGGACCGGTCATTTGCGGTTGCAGATCATCCGGTCGGCGTTGTTGTTCGGCGCGACCATCTTCTTTTTCACGGGGTTCGCCCTGTTGCCTTTGGCGCAGGCGCAGGCCTTGGCGCAAACCGCACCGCTATTGGTGATCGCGCTGGCGGCGTTGGTGTTGCGGGAGGCGGTCGGCCCTTATCGCTGGGCTGGCGTCGGGGTCGGCTTTCTCGGTGCGCTGGTGATTGTTAACCCATTCAACGGCTTTGACGCTGCAACCGGGTCGGGGTTGGCGGTGTTGGCGCCAGTGGTTGGGGCGCTGTTTTTCGCGGGCTACAGCATCGCCACCCGGTTCCTACGGGACGCCGACAATGCGTGGACTACCTTTATTTACACCGGCTTGGTTGGCGCAGCAGCGGCGAGTTTGGCGGTCCCCTATTTCTGGCAAATGCCGGAGTTGGCGGATTTGCCGCTATTCATGGCCCTGGGGGGCTTGGGCGGGCTGGCGCAGTTAAGCCTGATTTTCGCATTCTCCTATGCGCCGGCCTCGGTATTGGCGCCGTTGTTATATCTGACTCTGGTGTGGGCGATTGTGTTTGGGTTTGGGATCTTCGGAGAAGTTCCAGGCCCTGAGACTCTGGCTGGCGGGGCGCTGATTGTCGCCGCCGGGCTGTACGTCCATCATCGCGAGCAGGTGCGGGCGCGAATGGCGGCGGAACCTCCCTCCGGCGACTGAAAGGCGCGACTCGCAAACCGCGCCAATCCGGCGTTGCAGACGTTGATGCGATGCGCCGCTTGCGCATGCGTTATGGCGCCGCTAGCTGTATCCGCCTTAACAAACACAAAATCTTTGAGGCTGAGGAGTTGGTTGCATGAGCACGACAACATCGCCAGACGTCGCCCCCGCCGTGGCGGCTGATGTGTCGGTGAAGGAGGCGCAGGCACGCGCCGCCATCGCTTTGTTGGATGAAGGCTCCACCGTCCCATTCATCGCCCGCTACCGCAAGGAGGTCACAGATGGCCTCGACGATTCTCAGTTGCGCTTGCTGGAGGAGCGGTTGCGCTATCGCCGCGAGATGGAGGACCGCCGCGCCGCCGTGCTGAAATCAGTGGCGGACCAGGGCAAGCTCACCGACGAGCTGAAACTGAAATTCCTTCGTGCCGACAGCAAGGCGGATCTGGAGGATCTGTATCTTCCCTACAAGCCGAAGCGCCGCACCAAGGCGATGATCGCCCGCGAGGCCGGTCTGGAGCCGCTCGCCGAAGCCCTACTCGCCGATCCGCGTCAGGACCCTGTGGCGTTGGCCGAGACCTTCATCGACGCCGACAAGGGTGTCGAGGATGGCGGCAAGGCGCTGGAGGGCGCGCGTCAGATCCTGATGGAGCAATTCGCTGAGACCCCTGAAGTGGCCAAGGCGGTGCGCGAGCGCATGGGCAATGAGGCGGTGGTGATCTCCAAGGTCGTCCCGGGTAAGGAGAAAGACGGGGAGAAATTCGCCGATTATTTCGATTATCAGGAGCCGATCAGCCAAGTGCCGCCGCACCGGGCGCTGGCGTTGTTCCGGGGCCGCAAGGCCGAGGTGCTGTCGCTTGATGTGAAGCTGCCTGAGGAGATGGATCTCGACGATCCGCGCGCCTTCCCGCCACAGGCGGCGATGATTGCGGCGATCCTAAACCTTAAGGATGATGGCCGCCCCGCCGACGCTTGGATGAAGGAGACGGTGCGTTGGACCTGGAAGGTTAAGATGGCCTTCCGCACCGAGGGCGAGCTGTTCTCCAACGTGTTCGAGCAATCCGAGGACGAGTCGATCCGGGTGTTCGCCGAGAACCTGCGCGACCTGCTGCTCTCGGCGCCTGCGGGCCCGAAAGCGGTGCTCGCGCTCGATCCGGGCTATCGCACCGGCTGTAAGGTCGCGGTGGTCGACCCGACCGGCAAGCTGCTTGACACCGCGACAATCTATCCACACCAGCCGCAGAATAAATGGAACGATTCCATCGCCTTGCTAGGCGCGATGGTGCTGAAGCATTCGGTCGAGCTGATCGCGGTCGGCAACGGCACCGCCAGCCGCGAGACCGATAAGCTCGCCGGCGATCTGATCTCCACCATTAAAAAGGCCGGGCATAAGCTTAACGTCACCAAGGCGATGGTGTCTGAGGCGGGGGCGTCGGTCTATTCCGCCTCCGAATTCGCCAGCCGGGAATTCCCGGACCTCGACGTGTCGATCCGGGGCGCGGTGTCGATCGCCCGGCGATTGCAGGACCCGCTGGCGGAATTGGTGAAGATCGAGCCGAAATCCATCGGCGTCGGCCAATATCAGCATGATGTCAGCCAGCCGAAACTGGCCCGCGCGCTAAACGCTGTGGTCGAGGATTGCGTGAACGGCGTCGGCGTCGACCTCAACACCGCTTCCGCGCCGCTGCTGTCGCGGGTGTCGGGGTTGTCGGAGAGCTTGGCGCAGTCGATCGTGAGCCATCGCGATGAGAACGGCCCGTTTAAGAAGCGCAGCGACCTCAAGAAGGTGGCGCGCCTCGGGCCGAAGGCGTTTGAGCAGGCGGCGGGTTTTCTGCGGATCATGGACGGCGCTGAACCGCTGGACAGCAGTGCGGTGCACCCGGAGGCGTACCCTATCGCCCGTAAGATCGCCGACGCGGCCGGCAAGCCGATCAAAACCCTGATCGGCGACCGCAGCGCGTTGAAAAGCCTTAATCCCGCTCAGTTCGCCGATGAGCGCTTCGGTCTGCCCACGGTGAAGGACATCTTCGCCGAATTGGAGAAGCCGGGCCGCGACCCGCGCCCAGAGTTCAAAACTGCCGCATTCGTCGACGGCATCGAGAAGGTTTCGGACCTGCGCCCTGGCATGATGCTGGAGGGCGTCGTCACCAACGTCGCCGCCTTTGGCGCTTTCGTCGACGTCGGCGTTCACCAAGACGGGTTGGTCCATGTCTCGGCGCTGTCCGAACAGTTCGTGAAGGACCCGCGCGACGTGGTGCGGCCGGGGCAGGTGGTGAAGGTGAAGGTGATGGAGGTCGACGTCGGCCGCAAACGCATCGGCCTATCGATGCGGATGTCGGACGAGCCTGGCGCCAAGGAGGAGCGGGTGCGCGGTGGGGGCGGCGGCGCGTCGCCGAAGCGAATGTCGGCGAGCCCGGCAAAGTCTCCCCGCGTGGGGGGCGGCGGTGGGCGCGGCCATAGTGGCGCTTCCGGAGGCGCTTCCGGTGCATCGGTGGGCGGCTCTTCCACTGGCGGGGACGCCGACAACCCTTTCGCCGCCGCCTTCGCCAAGGCAAAGCGCGATAAGGGCGCTTGAGCGAGTCTTTCACCACGCCAGAGACGCTTGCGGGTTGCCTCCCCGCCAATCGGGTGTAGGACGAGCATAAGTCTTCTGGTGATCGTCGCCGCCGCATCAGCGGCGGCGCAGCTTTCAGGACGTTATGAGCAACATCGACGCGGTCGACGGCGTTAGCCCGCCGCCGCCGGCCACTTTCGCCGCGCGGTTCTCCCTGTTGGCGACTCTGGCGGGGCCGACCATGCTGTCGCGCGCCGGCATATTACTTATGGCGTTGGCGGACATCGTCATGGTCGGCCGCCACAGCACTCAGGAGCTGGCCTACGCGTCGCTCGGCATGTCGCTGTTTGTGCCGATCCTGGTCACCGGCGTCGGGCTGATGATGGGGGTGACGTTCCTGACGTCTCAACATTTCGGCGCCGGGCGGCTGCGGGAGACCGGCAAGGTTTGGCGGCGTGGGTTGCCCTGGGCTCTGGCGGTGGGCGTCGTCGGTGGGTTGATTTGCGCTTTTGGCGAGGTGTGGCTGGGCTTGCTCGGCCATGAGCCTGATTTGGCCGCTGGCGGCGGTGCGGTGGCTGTTGCGGTGGCAGTCGGGATTCCGGCGCAACTGCTCTATGCGGTGTGCGCCTTTCATCTGGAGGCGACGCGCCGCCCGCTGCCGGGACTGATCGCGATGGCCGCAGCAAATCTGCTCAACATCGCGCTGAATTGGGTATTGATATACGGCAATCTCGGCGCGCCGGAGCTGGGCGCGGTCGGCTCGGGGATCGCCACCGCTGGCGTGCGGGTGTTCCTCGCCGCCGCTTTGGTCACCTATATCGTCACCCGCCCGGACCGCGCCGTGTATGGAATTCATCTGCGGCCCCGACGTTTCTGGGGCGAGGGCGGCTGGGGTTCCAGCGCTCGTTTACGCCGGATAGGTTACGCAGCTGGCGTGGCCTACGGGGTCGAGACCTCCGCCTATGCATTGGTGTTGCAATTCGCTGGGTGGCTCGGGGCGGCCCCGCTCGCGGCCTACTCCATCGCACACAACATCGAGGCGACCCTGTTTATGGCGGCGCTCGGACTGGGGGCTGGCACGGCTGTCATGGTCGGCAACGCCGTCGGTGGGCGGGATTATCGCGAAGCGGGGGCGTCGGGGCGTTTGGGGATTGTCGCGGTGCTGGTGCTGATGAGCCTCGCGGCATTGGCCATCTTTGCATCAGTGTCTGAGATCGTTGGTTACTACACGCTGGACCCGTCGCTGCGCGCTCTGGCGGCTCCGGTGCTGATGGTCGCCGGTCTTGCAGCGATTTTCGACGGCGCGCAATTGGTGGCGGGGCAATGCTCGCGGGCAATGGGTGACGTCTGGTCGGCGACATTGCG
>JAHQVS010000039.1 GCA_019634215.1 Paracoccaceae bacterium
AACTTTCGAACGGTTGGTCGAGGTGGTGCGGGCGATCGGCGCGTATTGGATCGAAATCGTCGCGCTGCCAACCGAATGCAGCTCGCGCGTTTATTAACTTGGCGTGGCGGCTCCAATGCTCCGACTGCTTCTGGTTGAAGATGACGAGGATGATTATCTGATCACCTCGGAGCTCTTAGAGGAGCTGCCTTACCCTGTCGATCTGACGTGGGTAGAGTCCTACGATAAGGGCTTTGAGCATCTTGATCAGCATAGCTGTGATGTTTGTTTTGTCGATTATCGCATTGGCGGACAAACCGGTTTGGAGTTTATCGCGGCGGCTAAAGCGAAGAATATCTTCACGCCGCTCATCCTGCTGACCGGGGTTGGCCAGAGAGATATCGACATCGCCGCCACTGAAGCCGGAGCTGCGGATTTTCTCGATAAATCTGAACTCACCGGTGATATGCTGGAGCGCTCGATCAGGTATTCGGTCGCGCACGCTCGGGCGCTGCAAGCGCTGTCCGAGCAATCCTCTTTGCTGGAGACAACGCTGGAGCACACCGGAGCTGGCATTGGCGCTGTTGATCGCGAGGGGCGGATCATCACCAGCAACGCGGATTTTCAGGTGTTCCTGGGTGCTTTTGAGCGTTCGGAGAATGCGGCCTCTGCTGGCGAAGGCGGTGGCGCCGAAACCGCATCGCTATTGCTGGAGCTTCTCTCTCGGATAGAAGCCTCTACGACGGGGTACATCGAATATATTGGCGATCAGGGCCGTGTATTCGAAGCCCGCTCCAACGCCACGCCGCGCGGAGATGCGGTGCTGTTTATCGTCGACATCACCGGACAGAAGAAGCTTCAGACCGACTTGCTGCGGGCGCAGCGTGAGACGGAGGCCACCAGCCGAGCGAAATCATCATTTTTGGCGACCGTTAGCCACGAGTTGCGCACGCCCCTTAATGCTGTGATTGGATTTTCCGAGGTCTTGATGATCTCGGCGGATGATCCGGAAATGATTAAAGAGTATGCTGGAGAGATCCGATCAGGCGGCCATAATTTGTTGAAAATGGTGAATAATATCATCTTCTACTCTCAAATTGAGTCCGGTGAATATTCTTTCGAAAAAGACTCCGAGTGTTATTTGGAGGAGGTCGCAGCGCAGGCCAAGCGCGATGTCGGTGATGACATCAGCAGTAAGTCGATCGAGGTTAGTATCGCCATCGACCCTAAGATTGAGTACGTCCGTTTTGATGAGATTTCGCTTCGCCGGATTGTGGCGAATTTACTCTCCAATGCGGTGAAGTTCTCACTACCGTCAGCCAAGGTTGAGATAGATATGGCCATGGCCACTGACGGCGGCGCCCGGATTTCTGTACGCGACTGGGGCGATGGCATGAGCGCGGACCAGATTGCTGAGGCGTTTAACCCGTTTTGCCGTGGTCAGGCGCGTTTGGACCGCTCACATGATGGGCTCGGGCTAGGGCTGCCGATTGCAGGCACTCTCGCGGAGAGCCATCAATGTTCTATCAAGCTGGAGTCTGCGCCTGAGAATGGGGTGACGGCTGTCCTGATTATGCCGCCGGACCGGGTGGCGCGCGCACCGTCCTCCTCTGCCTCAGTCGGATGAGATCCCTTTGGTTGAGCGCCGGCCCCTTTTCATGCCTGCTTTGATTGGCTGGAAGCCGATGCACTGAAGCATCCTTGTTTTCTTGGTGTGGTAAGTCTCAATCAAGATCTGTTTGGTCAAGGTGAATTATATCAATCTGATTTTGTTTTGATTTTATTTATTATGATTGTAGAAAAAGCGTTTTATTTTTTTGATTTACGCATGGATAAGAGATTTTGCGTAAAACTCAACATTAGAACCAACAACTCTGGTTGAGATTTAGCGATGACCACCACAATGGATGGCGACCAGCGCAGCGGCTCCGCAGATCGGCGGCTGTTGCCTCGTGACGATCTCGGACGGCGGCGGGATGATCTGGCCGGGTCTGGAATCTTGAGCGAGGAAGAAGAAAGCGCGCTGAGGTTGAAGCGGTTGTCGCTGCATTATGTGCTGATGTTTGCAGCGGTGTTGATGGTTAGCGTTGTGACTGTGAGCACAGGCAATCACAAGTATGCGCCGATGCTGCACGATACGCAGCGCATCAGTGAGGCCGCCGAGGTGCTCAGCGAGGGGCGCGCCTATCTCACCTATGATCTGAACATTGAGACGCGCCAATTGCGCGAGGAGCATATCAAGAGCCTGAAGCGCACCCCGGAGCTGGCTGTGATGGGCGCTAGCCACTGGCAAGAGGGCCACGAGGTGATCGCCCCTGGCGTCGACTACTACAATGCTCATATTCATCGGGACTATTACGAGGACATCGTTGGCGTGGTCGGCTCGTTTTATGAGGCAGGCCGTTTGCCCGAAACTCTAGTGATCTCCATCCGGGATAACCAGTTTCTCCCTGTTTCCGCGCGCACGGACTTTCTGTGGACGCCGGGCTTGGAAGCGTATCGACGGATGGCGCGCCGGTTGGGGCTGCCCCACCATGTCGCCTATGCGCATGGGCTCACACCGCAACTGCGTCAGGAGCTGTCGCTACCCTTGCTGGCGGCCAATCTGGAGCGTGACTTTGCATCGCCAGTGAAGCCCGGCCCCAGGCCAGCGGACGCCGCAACGGCGCCGCATCCCACCCTGTCAACCCTGCTGCCGGATGGCTCGATTCTCTGGTCGGTGATCCAGGAACAGTCGTACACACAGGAGCGCACCCGTCGCCTTTCGCTAGAGTTCGCGGCAGAGAAGCGTCACCAGCAGCTTGTTGTCGATCCGCTCGGGCTGCGTTCGGTTGACAGAGTGTTGGCGTTCTTGGCGGAGCGCGGCGTGAAAGTCTATCTAGCCCACCCTCCCTTCAACCCTACTTATTGGGCTGCGGTGCAGGGCTCGCCCTACATGGAAGGCCTCAAGAACATTGAGCGGATTACGCAGGATCTGGCGGCCAAGTATGGCTGGAAGGTGGTTGGTTCGTTCAATCCACATGATCTGGGCTGCGTCGATGAAATGTACATCGACGCCGAGCATAGCGGTCCTGAGTGCTTAAAACGCATAATTGATCAGGTGTTGGAAGACCAGAACAAGCTAGCGCGGAATGCGCCAACTGGAGAGCGGTCGAATGACGTTTTCTTCCTATGAATTCATTCTGATCTTCTTACCGCTCTGTTATCTCGGCTTTCTTGCAGTCCATCGCGGATTCGGCTGGGCGGGCGTATATCCGTATCTGGCTGCGATGTCGTTACTCTTCTATGCCATGTTCAGCGCAACATTGACCTTAGTGCTGGTTGGGTCCGTGTTGGTGAATTTCGCCTTGGGGCGGCTGATCGTGCAACTTCGCGAAAGCGGGCAGGCGACCGGCTGGTTCACCGCTGGCGCCGTCGGGGCAAACTTGGCGATGCTGGGATACGCCAAGTACGCGAATTTCTTCATTGACATCACCAATTCGGCTTCCGGGGCTGGCTTCTCCCATATCGATCTGATTGTGCCGGTGGGGGTGTCTTTTTTCACCTTCACCCAGATTGGCTTTTTGTTGGAGGCCAATAGCGGTCAGGTCGGGCGGGTGCCTTTCTCGCGATACGCCTTGTTCGCCACCTTTTTCCCTTGCGTCACTGCCGGTCCGATCCTTCTGCAACGTGAGATTTTCGGGCAGATGGAGGAGAAGCAGGGGCCGGCCTACTCAACTGTTGCTCTCTCCATTGGGTTGACCATCTTCGCAATGGGGCTGTTCAAGAAAGTCATCTTAGCGGACAGTATCGCGCCCTATGCCGACACCGCCTTTGACGGTGTCGCCGCCGGAGCGACGATCGGGGTGCTCGAAGCTTGGGCTGGCGCATTGGCGTACACCTTCCAGCTCTATTTTGACTTCTCAGGCTATACTGATATGGCGATTGGGCTTGGCTATATCTTCGGCTTGAAGCTGCCGCTCAATTTCAATTCGCCGTTTCGCGCCACCAGCATCTCTGAGTTCTGGCGGCGTTGGCATATGACCATGACGCGGTTCTTCACCACCTATCTGTACACGCCGTTGGCGGTACGTGGCACGCGCACAGCGATGCAGGCGGGGTATTCACCTGTACAGCGTTGGCTGATCGCCTCGGCGATACCGGTGGTGTTCACCTTCTTCATCGCCGGTATTTGGCACGGCGCGGGATGGACCTTCGTGGTTTATGGCCTGATCCATGGCGCGGCGTTAGCGGTCAACCATGGCTGGCGTCAGTTCAAGGGCGCGGACCTGGGCCCTCAGGTGGGCTGGGTGTTGACGATGTCAGTCGTCGTCACAGGATTGGTGGTGTTTCGCGCACCGGATATGCAGGTCGCAGGGACAATCATCGCCAGCATGTGGGGCTATGAGTTCTTTGGTGAGGCTCTGCGCGGCGAGTGGAGCGGCGCCGTTTTGGTGGTGAACGGCGCTGTCGCCGCCGACTATCTGGGTGATCGGGTCAAGTTAGATTTGCAGTCGGCGTTTTTACTGATCGCAGCATATGGCGGATTGGTGCTCTCGGCGCCGAACACCCAAGAGGTGCTGCGCAACTATTGGGTTAGCTGCGATCCGCAGCCGGAAGAAGACCAAGACACGGCATGGCTGCGCTGGCGGCCAAACCTCGCCTGGGGGATGGCGGCTGGCTTGGTGTTTGTGATCGCTCTGAGTTCAATGGGGGATCACAGCCACTTCTTGTATTACAAGTTCTAGTGGGGACTGGGGGGAGAGACGATGAACCAGATGGTCACGGGCGCGATCAACGTCACGATCGCGTTGCCAAAGCAGCTTGAGCAGGAGATCGCCGACGATATCGAGAAAGAGTCGGTGTTCGTTTCTCCTTACCTAGAGAAAATCAAGGTGGCGGCGGACCGCATGTCGGCCGAGCTATTCATCCGCGACGCCGCCAAGGCGGAAGAGGTGGTGGACAAAGCGACCCGTTATGTCGAGGTGATGGCGAAGCAGCGCACTGGCTTTGACATCAAGCTGTTCCTGCAAAATAAGCGCCAGGATGTCGGGCCGTTTCAGCCGGATGTCAACGCCGAGCTGGTGAGCCGTGGCTGGGTGCATGATTACGGTGAGGGGCAAGTCGCGTATCGCGGGCCTGTGTTGAAACTGGCGCAGCTTGTCAACGCCAAGGCGGTTGAGTTGTACGCGCGGGCGTTTGATCTGGTTGATGGGCATTTCCCGTCCTTCGTCAGCGCAGAGACGCTGCATAAGTGCGGTTATTTCGACTCCCACCCCAATCAAGCATCGTTCGTGGCGACGGTTATAGAAGATTTCGACGCCATTGAGGAGTTCCGCCGGGCGAACTCCTGCGCCGAGGGGGCGGTGCTGCCACCACAGGAGCATATGCACCATGGCGGCATGTGCCTGAACCCCGCTGCTTGTTTTCCGGCCTATCCGACCTTCGCTGGCGAGACATTGCCGGAGGAAGGCCATGTGGTGAGCTGGCAGGGCCGGGTGTTCCGCTATGAGTCGCGCAACATCACCGGCTTGGACCGGCTGTATGAATTCAATGTGCGCGAACTGGTGTTCCTGGGCTCAGAGGAGTTCGTCGCGAACTGTCGGCAACGGGTGATCCCGGTGATCGGCGGGCTGGCGGCGTTCTTCGACTTGGAGATGAAGCTCCAAACCGCCACCGATCCGTTCTTTGCGACGGTCTCCGCCGCCAAGAAGTTCTTCCAAGCCTCGCAAGAAGTGAAGAGCGAGATTCTGATCCCTGTGCTGAAGGCGGACGGATCAGTGAAAGAGATGGCTTGCGGATCGGTAAACCTGCACGGCGCATTCTTTGGCGAGCGGTTTGATATTACGGCTGTCGACGGCGCCGCCGCACATACCGGCTGCGTCGGGTTAGGGGTGGAGCGCTGGGTGCTGGCCGCCTTCACCCAGCATGGTTTCGATCCGGCGCGGTGGCCGCAGCCGGTGCGTGAGGCGATTTTTGCTTAATTAGGAATAGCCCTTTCAGGGGCAGGGAAGCTTGGGGGAGCAAATGAAGAAACTAGAAACCATCGTCGCCGATATTTTGTCCGTCTCTGAGGACATCATTCATGACGAGTCAAACGCGAAGAACACGCCGAATTGGGACAGCGCACGCCATATCGATCTGATGATGGCGGTGGAGTTGGCCTATCAGGTCCAGTTCTCGATGCCAGAAATTACTGGACTTCAGAACCTCGGCGATATGCGGCGCTTGCTGCAGCAAAAGGGTGTTGAGGTTTAGGCCGGACATCGGCCTATGAGACAGGAGCAAATAGTATGAGATGGTTTGGGATCGCCGCCGCGTCGTTGATTGTTGTCGGCGCCGCCTTCACCGCGACGGTTGAGCGGAAGTATGAATGGGATATGGCGAACGAGTACAACGCCACGTCCATTCACGCCGAAGGCGATAAACTGTTTTCGGAGAAGCTGGCGGAGCTGTCGCACGGCGTGATCACCATCACGCACCACTTTGGCGGCTCGATTGGCTTTAAGTCGAAGGATCAACTTGACGCCGTTGGCGATGGCGCCTTGCCGATCGCCGACACCTTTGTCGGTCCTCTTGGCGGTGTCGAGTCGGTGTTCTTGTTGCCGACGCTGCCGTTCTTGGCGTCGACATCGGAGCAGGCGCGGGAGCTGTATGAGATCGCCAAGCCGGAGTACGAGGCGGCGTTTCTGAAGCACAATCAGAAGCTGCTGTACTCGTCACCTTGGCCTCCGTCAGGCTTCTGGGCAAATGCGCCGATCGACAGTGTGGAGTCATTGGAAGGGTTGCGGCTGCGGACTTATGACGCCAATGGCACCGTCACCTTGAAACAGGCAGGCGCTGCCCCGATTCAACTTTCATGGGCCGACGTCGCGCCGCAGTTGGCGACGGGCGGGATTTCCGGCGTGCTGACGTCAGCCGAGTCGGGCGTGAATGGCAGCTTCTGGGAGCATCTGTCGCATTTCACTGAGGTGAACTATGCGGTGCCGCTAAACATGGTGACGATCAATCTCGATGTCTGGAACAGCCTCAGCCCGGATCTGCAACTGGCGGTCCGTGAGGCGGCTCATGCGACTGAGAACCATAACTGGCAGGAAGTGAAGCGCCGGGTGGCGCAGAACTACGCTGAGATGAAAGAGAACGGCGTCACCGTGGTGGACCAGACCCCGCCGGAATTTCTGAAGGCGCTGCGTACGGCCGGTCAGGAAGCCCGAGCGACTTGGCTGGAGAAGTTCGGCGAGCCCGGTGAAAAGATCCTGGCGGAGTATGAGGCGCGTCGCGCGGCGGTGAACTAGATCGTCTTTCGCTGCTGCCTGTTAAACCTGAGCCGCGCCTGCTAGGCGCGGCCTTTCTTCATCTCCAGACGGATTGAACAGGGGCGAGCGCCGATGGCCCAGCTTGACAAGATTGCGCGTGGACTCAACGCCGGTTCGGCGGTGATTGCAGCGCTGCTGCTGGTGTATATATTGGGCCATATACTGCTGGAGATTTGCTTCCGCGCCTTTTTCAGCAGTTCCACCTACGTGCTGGATGAGTTCGTCGGCTATGCGGTGGCGGCCATGACCTTCTTTGCGCTTGGGCCTGCATTGCAAGCAGGCAGTTTGATCCGGGTGAATGTGATTGTCAGCCGGTTGGAAGCCGAGGCGCGGCGGCAGGTGGAGATGGCTGGCGTCGTGGCCACCTGCGGGATGACCTTATTCGCTGGTTTTTGGGTTGGCAGGGACGCATGGCGGTCCTTTCTACGCGGGTCGGTGAGCGAGAGCGTCGCCGAGGTCCCGCTTTGGCTGCCCTTGGGAGCGGTATGGCTCGGGCTGATGCTGTTTGGGTTTCAGCTTGCGGTGTATTTTCTGAGGCTGTCACACGGCGGGGCAGTGATCGGCGGGGAAGAGGCAGAGATCGTCGAGCCGACAGCCGCTGCGCCTCCAGTGAAGGGCTGAGCCATGGAAGCGCTGCTTGGCGGGTTGATCATTCTGGTGCTGATCCTGCTCGTGCTGGGCTCGGGAGTGTGGGTGTTCTCCGGGCTGCTCCTGGTGTCTAGCTTCGGGATGGCGCTGATGTTGGGCTTCGGGCCTGAGCGTATCGGCGTGATCCTTGGAAAGATCATCGTCGGCGCGGCGTCGTCTTGGGAGCTGGCGGCCATACCTCTGTTCATTTGGATGGGGGAGCTGATCTTTCGAACGGATATCTCGGAACGCCTTTTCAAAGGCTTGGCGCCGGTGGCCTCGCGGATACCCGGCGGGTTGATCCACACCAATGTGTTTGGCTCAGCGCTGTTCGCAGCGGTCTCTGGATCAAGCGCGGCCACCACGGCCACCATCGGCAAGATCACCACCGTGGAGCTAAAGCGGCGTGGGTATGACGAGCAGCTCTCTATCGGATCGCTGGCCGGGGCGGGGAGTTTGGGGCTGCTGATCCCACCATCGATTGTGATGATTATTTACGGCGTGCTGGCGGAAGTTTCGATTGTGCGGTTGTTTGCAGCGGGAGTGCTGCCGGGGCTGTTGGTGGCGGCGTTATACTCGACCTATGTCGCCGCGCGCTGCGTGGCCAATCCGGCATTGGCGCCACGCGGGGTGGATCGCGACGATGCAGACTCGATGGGGCAAGCGCTGGGCAATCTAGCGCCGGTGTTGACGTTGATCGGCTTGGTGCTGGGGGCGCTGTACACAGGATTGGCGACGCCGTCTGAGGCGGCGGCGGTTGGGGTGGCGGCAACCCTGGCGATGGTGGCGCTGACTGGGCAGTTGACGGTTGCGGCGTTGACGGAGTCGCTTTTGGGGGCGGTGCGGACCTCTTGCATGGTGTGCTCGATCCTGGTGGCGGCCTCGTTCCTGTCTACGGCGATGGGCTATATGCATATCCCGCAGGATGTCGCCGGGTATATCGCTGGGCTGGAGCTTTCGCCCGCCGGGCTGATTGCGATCTTGGCGGTGTTTTTTATCGGTCTTGGGCTGTTCCTGGATGGGGTGTCGATCACTGTCATGACATTGCCGATCACCTTGCCGTTGACGACGTCTATGGGGATAGATCCGATTTGGTTTGGGGTGTTTTTGGTGTTGATGGTGGAGATCGGACAGATGACGCCACCGGTGGGGTTCAATCTGTTTGTGCTGCAAGGGCTAACCGGCACTTCGCTCAACCGGGTGGCGCTGGCCGCCGCGCCGTTTTTCGCACTGATGTTGGTGGCGGTGGTGTTGATTTATATCTGGCCGGAGATTGTGTTATGGCTACCAGGCGTGCTGTTTGACCGACCTGTATGATCAAGAATTCAGGGCTTTGTCCCGTTTGATTATTTGAGAATTGCGACAAACTGTCCGTCGATATGCCGACGCATCGTAATCTAATTTCCGCCATACTGTAATGTTCCCCATGTCTTGGGCGCGGATGGAGCTTTTGGTATTGTGGGAGTTTGATCTGAATAGTTGTTGACTGCCTTCATTGGTGTGCGATTCGTGGTCAATATTTTCTATTCTGACTGAATTCTCCCAGTAATTATCGGAGAGCAGCGCGATGAATGGTGAAGATTTGTTTCTGCAAAATAGTGATGGAAACTTTATTCTAAGTGTTGAAGACGTTCCGGCCAGTGATGATTGGCAGAGAACCACAAAATATCCCGGGTATGAAGGCGATGCGGCTTATGTGTATACAGGACCGAATACATATGGCGTGAATAGAAACGCAGATACACTCGATTCTACCTTAAGCTTTCAGATCGATGTTGAAGATCCAGGGAATTATTTTCTTGGGCTCAGCATGGGCCGCACGCATGATTTCAACAGTGAGCTGCGTGGCGACGAAGGCAACGACGTCTGGGTTCGTGTTGATGATGGGCCCTGGACGAAGGTGTTTGCGAGCGGCATGCCCTGGGAAGAGGCGAGTTCGAAGTTCGGCGCCACCTTTGATGTCAATCACCAAAAGTCTAACGCCGCTTATGATCTTTCGGCGGGCATCCACACAATCGAAGTCGCAGGCCGGTCGACTGGCCTGATTCTTGATCAAATTCAGCTGTCGCAAAATCGCGGCGAGGCGACCTCGAAGGGGCAGCCGCTGTCGCCGGTTGACAGTATGCCGCCGTCGACCCCGGTGGAGCCTCCAGTTGTCGAGCCTCCTATTGTCGACGAGCCGCCGGTTGTTGAGGGTGGTGGAGATACTGACGCGCCCGTTGATCCGAATGGCCTGTTCGCCCAAGCAGATCATGTGGTGTTCCACTTCGACGGCAACAACAATGACCCAGACGACATTGCTGCGCTGCCGGTGGCGGCGTTGCTGGCGAAGGCGGCCGGCGCGGAAGACAAGATCGACCTGTATTTCGGCAATAACCTTGCTGAACCGAACAACAACACTCTGTTGAACAATTTGCGAGATAGCGCTGACTTTGCGGAGTCCATCGGTATCAACACCGTTGACTATCAGAGCAATGTCCAAGGGGCGACGGAGTCGCTGGTCGATCTGATCAATTCCGGCCAACAGTTGCTGTTCATCGAGGGCGGGCCGATGGAGGCGGTGTATCGCGCGCTCGAAGGCTCTAATCCGGCGATGCATGACAACGTGACGTTGCTGTCGCATTCAGGCTGGAACGAAAACCGGTCGGTGGTCTCGCGTCCGGGTGAAACTCAAGCGCGCACCTGGTCCGATATCGACCAAGACTTTCCTTTAGTCACATTGGTTGAGATCGACGACCAGAACGCGGGCTCCAACAACACCAACGGCTTCAACAACCGCGACTGGAGTTGGATGGACCAGAGTGACGATCCAGTGATTCAGGATGCGCGCGACGCGATGAAGGGCGCGGGGGGCAACAAGGCGAACGATCCCTCAGACGCCGGTATGTTGCTTTACGCGCTAACAGGTGAGGAGAACGGCAAGCCTGCGGATGCGAAAGCTTACCTCGAAAGCTCGACCGTATTTGGCGATGCGCCAACTCCGCCGGCTGTCGACCCTGATCCGGCGCCCATAGATCCTGCGCCCATAGATCCTGCGCCAGTGGACCCCGCGCCAGTTGATCCGCCGAGCGGCGACGTCGCCCTCAATTTCTATCTCGCCGATGTCCAGACCGATGAAATCATCATGGCGCTGGAGCCTGGGGCCAAAATTCCGGCATCGGTGTTGGAGAATCGGGATGTCACTGTTTTCGCGGAGACGGCGGATGGTTCGGCGGCGCCCGGCAGTGTCGAAATCAGCATGAACGGGGCGACTTCGCTAGAGAATATCACGCCTTACGCACTGTTTGGCGACAAGAATGGGGACTTCCTGAAAGGAGCCGCCTTCGCCTCAGGGGACAATGCGATCGATGTGTCGGTGTTCTCCGGCAAGAACGGCACTGGTTCGGTGTTGGAGCAATCGACCCTGAGCTTTGAAATCGTGGCGGATGACGAGGTTGCGGATGAGCCGACCGTTCCGGACGCGCCAGTGAGCGGTGACGCTGACCTTCTTGACCTGTTTCTCGTTGATATGGAGACCGGCCAGACGCTGGGCGAAATTCGTCAAGGCGAGACGCTGGCGGTCGACAATTTGACGGACCGCAGGGTGAAGATCGAAGCTAGGCTTGAGGGAGACGACGCTGGACTGGTTGAGAGCGTCGCGTTGTCGCTCGATGGCGGGAAAGCTGTCCAGAATGTCGCTGGCTATAACTTTAAGGCTGGCGGGGAGAACTGGGGCAACTCAAAATTCTCCTCGGGCCAGCATGAGCTTGAGGTCGCGGCTTACGATCAGAATGGCGCGAAAGGGGAACTGCTCCATGAGGAGGAGTTCAGCATTACGATCACTGAGGATGGCCTGATCGCGTAATCGTGTAAGGCCATTCAAAACAAGCGCCCCCCTCGTGGGTTTTATTTGGGGGGCGCTGTGGTCTTGCTACATTACAGCGCCGATTTGCCAGGGGACGAACTCGTCGTCGCCGAGGCCCTGGGCTTCAGATTTTGATGTTTCGCCCGAGGCGATGCGGAGCAGCAGGTCGTAGATTTCGCGGCCCTTGTCCTCAACGTTGACCTCGCCGGAGAGGATGTCGCCGGTGTTGATGTCCATGTCATCGGTCATGCGGGCGTACATTTCGCCGTTAGTGGCGAGTTTGATCGTTGGGGCGGGTTTCGAGCCGAAGGCGGAGCCGCGCCCGGTGGTGAAGGCGACGAGGTTGCAGCCGGAGGCGATTTGGCCGGTGACGGAGGCGGGGTCGTAGCCGGGGCTGTCCATGAAGCCGAAGCCGGGTTTGGTTAGCGGCTCGGCGTATTTATAGACGCCGGTGAGCGGGGTGGAGCCGCCCTTTGCCGCCGCGCCCAGCGATTTCTCCAGGATGGTGGTGAGGCCGCCCTTCTTGTTGCCAGGGGAGGGGTTGTTGTCCATTGAGCCGTGGTTGCGGGCGGTGTAGTCGCGCCACCAATCGATCAGGCCGACCAGCTTTTCGCCAGTGGCGCGGTCGACGGCGCGGCGGGTGAGGAGATGTTCTGCGCCGTAGATCTCGGGGGTTTCGGCCAATAATCCTGCGCCGCCTTGAGCGACGAGCAGGTCGCAGGCGCGGCCTAAGGCGGGATTGGCGGTGACGCCGGACCAAGCGTCCGAACCGCCGCATTGCAGCGCGAGTTTCAGTTCTGAGACGGGGCAGGGCTCGCGGGTGAATTCGTTCGCCAGCGGGAGCATGGCGCGGATTTTCTCGATGCCGAGGTCGATGGTGCGCTGGAGGCCGGCGACGTCCTGGATGTTCATCACCTGGAACAGGGGGGATTGCTTCAGGCCGTACGCCTCCAGCAACCAATCGATCTGGTTCATCTCACAGCCCAAGCCGACCATCAGCACGCCGGCATGGTTGGGGTGCTTGGCGTAGCCCCACATCACCCGTTGCAGAGCCGCGAAGCCGTCGCCGTCGCCCGCCATGCCGCAGCCGGTGCCGTGGACGAAGGCGGCGACGCCGTCGATATTGGGGTAGGGGGCCAATTCCTCTGGCCCGAAGGCGCGGGCGATGCGGCGGGCGGCGGTGGCGGAGCAGTTCACCGATGTGACGATGCCGATATAGTTTCGGGTGCCGACCGCGCCGTTCTCTCGTTGGTAGCCCATGAAGCTATCGCGCGACGCTTCCGAGATCATCTCGACCGGGTTGAGATGGGTGGCGAAAGCGTAGTCGGCTTCGGTGTCCCGAAAGGAGAGGTTGTGGGTGTGGACATGGGCGCCGGGGGCGATGTCGGCGGCGGCGTAGCCGATCACCTGGGCGTATTTGCGCACCGGCGCGCCTTCGGCGACGGCTTGGGTGGCGATCTTGTGCCCACGCGGGATTAACGCCGTCGCCGTGACGCCGTCGATTTGGTCGCCAACCGCGAGCGGTTGGGTGACAGTGACGACATTGTCGGTGGGGTCGAGACGGATAAAGCGGCGCATGTTCAGGGCTCCCGGGGGAAACAGGCGGTGGCGAAGGCGGCGGCGGAGGTGCACAGTTAACGCGCATTCTCGTCCGCGCCGCAGCGAACGGGGATAAGTGACGGGCGGCGGCCGGGTTTGGCAAGCGGTCGCGGGCGTTTGACGGCGGGGAGGCGGCCGATGAGCATGTATCTGGGAATTGATCTCGGCACCTCGGCGGTGAAGGCGTTGCTCATCGACGACGCGCAGAAGCTGATCGCCTCGGCGACGGCGCCGCTGGAGGTGTCGCGCCCGCATCGGGGATGGTCGGAACAGGACCCGGCGGATTGGGTGACGGCGACCGGGGCGGCGCTGGATCAACTCAAGGCCGAGTCCCCAGCGGCGCTGGTGGCGGTGCGGGGCATTGGATTGTCGGGTCAGATGCATGGCGCGACGCTGGTTGACGCCGAGGATCAGGCGCTGCGGCCTTGCATCCTGTGGAACGACTCGCGCAGCGCAGAGCAGGCGGCGCGGTTGGACGCCGATCCGAAGTTTCGGGCGATCTCCGGCAACATCGTGTTTCCGGGCTTCACCGCGCCTAAGCTGACATGGGTTAAGGAAAATGAACCAGCGTTGTTCGCCCGGTTGTCGAAAGTGCTGTTGCCGAAGGATTATCTGCGGCTGTGGCTGACTGGGGAGAAGGTCGCTGATATGTGCGATTCCTCAGGTACCGGATGGCTCGACAATGGCGCACGGCGATGGTCGTCGGAATTGGTCGAAACGTCGGGCGTCTCCCTCGATCATATGCCGCCGCTGGTGGAGAGCACCGAACCGACCGGGATGATGCGGGCGGCGTTGGCGGCGCGCTGGGGAATGCGGGCGGACGTAATTGTCGCGGGGGGCGCAGGGGATAGCGCGACGTCGGCGCTGGGCGTCGGCGCGGTGGCGGCGGATACGGGGTTTGTGTCGCTTGGGACCTCTGGCGTGTTGTTGGTGGCGAACAAGGGGTATCAACCAGCGCCTGATACGGCGGTGCACACCTTTTGCCATGCGATCCCTGAGCGGTGGCATCAAATCGGGGCGATGCTGTCTTCGGCGTCGGCGTTGAATTGGTTCGCCGGTGTGGCTGGGCGCTCGCCGGGGGAGCTGGTCGCAGAGGTTGGCGAGGGGCTCAGGGAGCCTGGGGCGGTGATGTTCCTGCCCTATCTCTCTGGGGAGCGCACACCTCATAACGACACTGAGGTCCGCGGCATGTTCGCCGGCCTTGGCCATGATACTGACCGCGCGGCGATGACACGGGCGGTGATGGAGGGGGTAGGCTTCGCGTTTCGGGACAATTGGGACGTGATGCGCGACGCTGGGGCAGGGCTGACGCGGGTGACGGCGGTTGGCGGCGGATCGCGGTCGCGCTATTGGCTGGAGGTGTTGGCGACCGTTATGGGCATGCCGGTCGATATCCCCGCCGATGGCGAGGTCGGGGCGGCGTTTGGCGCGGCGCGGTTGGGGATGGTGGTCAGCGCTAGGGCTGATCCGATGGCGGTGTGTGCGCCGCCTGCGATCCAGGCGGTGATTGAGCCGCGCGGCGACGCACGAGGGGCGTTTGAGGAGGCCTATCAGCGGTTTCGAGAGCTGTATCCACTGGCGCGGCAGGTAAAGGCGCCGGCGAAAGCGGCGATGGGATTGCACGAGCCTTAAGACACTCCCCATCAGTGCTAATGTTCGCAGATGTTTGCATCTCTTGGCGGTAGTTTTCGTTTACGTAAATCATTTTTACCAGAAGATCGGAATATTAAAGGAACATCTGAGCGATTTTGTTGCGAGTTACCTAACGTCGCCTAGAAAAAGCCGCTCTTAATTGTGTTTTTTCAACCTATTGAATGGTGTTTGCCTGCGTATCACGTTCCTTTTGGGAGGCGCTGCGCCGTTCTGCCGTTGGGGCATGTTCAACGGGGTGTTTTCGACGTTCTGATTTTCGGCTTTGTGGCGCAACTTATCCGATCTTCGTTTCATTACGGAGGAGTTGCGCTGGTGCACGGTGTTGGGGAGCGTAATGGATTTGGAGTTCGTATTGTTTTTCTTATTGGCGTTGGTCTTCATTCTCGGAATCCCAATCGCGGTGGTGGCGCTGATCGTCTCATCGGTTCGGTTGGGTCAGAGGGTGGCGTCGCTGGAGACAGCGATAGAGCGGATGTCCAGGCCGGTTGCGCCCGTCACGGCGCCGCGTGCGCCACCTCCCTTGCCGGAGTGGAGACCAGCGTCAGAGCGGCAAGAACGGCTCTCTCAAGAACCGCCGCCGGAACAAACTCCTGAAAAACCGCAAGAAACGCCGCTGGGAGCCTCCCAAAGCCCTCCCTCGGAACGGCCATCAGTTCAACCTCCGGGCGCAGAGCCGCCGCGTCCTCCCGAGGGGGCTGAGGCTCCGCCTCCGAGGGATGTTGAAGCAGCGATTGTCGGCGGTTGGTTTGTTTGGATCGCGGCGGCGGCTTTGGCGCTGGCCGGGGTATTCCTAGTGCGGCACGCCATCGACGAGGGATGGCTGACGCCTTGGGCGCGAGTGGCTACCGGATTGGGGTTAGGCGCGGTGTTGTTGGTGGCGGCGGAGTGGTTGCGCCAGCGCGCGCTTCAGGAAGAGGCGGCGGCGAACGCCGCTGAAGGGGCCCGTGCGGCGTGGACGCGGCGGTTGCCGTTCCAGGCTCCGGCGGCGTTGGCGACTGGCGGGGTGTCGGCGCTGTTCGCGGCGATTCTAGCCGCGCGGCATCTTTATGATCTGATCGGGCCGGAGATGGGCTTTGTCGGCATGGGGTTGGCCTCGATCGTCGCTATGGGGTTCGGTTGGGTGCATGGGCCGATCTTGGCGGGAATCGGCCTGCTAGGCGGATATGCGACGCCGTTGCTGGTGGGCGGCTCCTCGGAGGGGCCGGCGTGGTTGACGGCCTATCTGCTGAGTTTGACGGTGGCTTGTTACGGCGTTGAACGGTTTAAGCAATGGGGTTGGGTGGCTTGGAGTGCGATGGGAGCGATGGCGGCGTGGTCGTTTCTGCTCGTCACTGGTTATGCGGACATCGCCTCGGCTGAGACCGGCGCGACGTTTATGATCGCCGCGCCGATTTGGGCGGCGGCGGCTGTTATTGCGCCGGGCTACGGCTGGCCAATCCTGAGCACCGAGGCGCGGCCTGGGCTGGCGGCATGGGTGTGGGGGCGGCAGGTATCAGTTCCCGCTTTGCTTGCGCTTGTGGGGGTCACAGTGGCGGCGGCGGTATTGGCCTTAGCTGTGGCGATGACGGAGCAAACTATTCTTGGCCTTGCCGGGTTCGCGGCGTTGATCGCCTTTACCTTGATCGCGCTCCGGCGGGCGCAAGTGCTCGATGAGGCGGCGCCGATTGTGGTGCTAGCGGCGAGCGCGGGGCTGCTGTTCGGCGGTGGCGGGTTCGGGTCCTGGGACCCGCGTGACGCAGCGCTGTTGGCGGAGAGCTGGAGCGCAAGCGTTACTCTGGCGTTCTTGGCGCCGTTGTTGATCGGCCTCGTGCTCTATGGTGGGCGATGGCGGGCGGAACTCGCCTCCGGGCGGGCTGCGACGTTGATGTTGAGGCCGCTGTATTGGACAGCTGTCGCCGTGTTTGGATCGTTAAGCCTGTATTTCGGGTTCTACCTTGGCCACTGGGATGTGCTGCCGTCAGGGATCTGGGCCAGTGGCGCGGTGGCGCTGGCGGCGCTGTTCACCTCGGAGGCGACGCGGGCGGCGCATCTGGACGGGGCGGATAAGGGGCGGGTCTCTGTGTACGCGCTGGGGGTGTTCGCCGCGCTTGCTGGGGCGGCGGGAACGCTGTTTGCTGGCGCGCCGTTAACGTTGGCGCTGTCGGCGTTGACGGCGGCTGCGGTGCTGCTGGATCGCCGGTTCGAGTTGCCGAGTTTGTCATACGCGACTCAGGTCGGCGCTGCGGTGCTCGGGGTTCGGCTCTTGGCGTGGCCGGGAGTGCCGGAGGCGCTGGAGATGTCACTGGGGTCGTTGTGGTTGGCGTATCCGCCGGCGGCGGCGGGATGCGCTGTCGCGGCGGCGGTGTTGGCGGGGATGCCGACTGTTGGCGCGCGCTTGCCGGCGCGGATGGCCGCAGAGAGTGGCGCCGTGGTGCTGACGGCGGCGTTTTTGAGCATCTTGGCGCGGCGGGCTTTCGCCGAGGCGGACACCACCCATTCCGGCCTTGGCGATTGGGATTTGGCGGAATTCGCCGTGTATGCCCTGGTTTGGGGCATGGCGGCGCTGGCGCAACTGTACCGGGCGGGGGCGGGAGGGCCGTTGCGGCGGGCGCGGTTAACCTTGGCGACCATCAGCGGCGGCGCAGCGGCTTTGGCGCTGGCGGCGTTGCTGGGGCCAGCGAACCCGGTGATGTCCGGCGTGTTGGTTGGATCGGTTCCGATCCTGGACAAGCTCGCGTTAGCCTATCTCGCGCCAGCGGCGTTGTTGGTTATCGGCGCCGTGATCGCGCGAGCCGCAGGCTATCCGCGTTTGCGGGCGTTTCTTGGCGGCGGCGCTGGGCTTTATGGGTTGCTCTGGGCGTTGTTGGAGACCCGGCGCTTATGGCAGGGGCCGGATTTGTCGCTAGAAGGCGTAAGTTCCGGAGAGCTGTACAGCTACTCGGTGGTGCTGTTGGCGGCGGCGATGGCGTTCAGCCTGATCGGGGTGTCGCGTGGGTTGTCCTGGGCCCGCCGTGCCGGGTTGGCCTTGGCGGCGGCGGCTATTGTCAAAGTGTTCTTCATCGATATCGCCGGGCTCGACGGATTGTGGCGCGCGGCCTCGTTCTTGGGGCTGGGCCTTGCCTTGGTGGGGCTGGCCTGGGCCTATCGCAAGCTGGAGGCGGCGCGGCCTGTGGCGGGGTGAGCTGAGCGGGCGCTGGGATGTGTTGCCTGGTTGGCGCATCCCGGCCCTGCAGGGCGGCTCATGCAAATGTAAGGTGACGTGAAGATCAAGCGCCGCATCTTATCTGGTCATTGATTTGGCTCCATAAATTGGTCGGGATGTCTGACGGAGCGCGATTGAGTGGAGTTGGCGATGCGGCGGCTTGTGAAGGTGCAATGGGGAGGTGAGCATGGTGTGCAGAACCGAGGCGCGCGCCGGGCCATTGCTGCCCTCAGTGTCGCGTTGGTGGGCGCTGGCTGTGCCGCCAGCGCGCCGCAAACGCCAGATCTCGCGGCCTTGTATGAAGAGGCCGCCGCCACCGGCGCGGATCAACGCAATCCGCTGGTGGTGACGCCCGGCACCCTCGGTTCTCAATTGATTTACAAGCCGACCGGTGAGCTGGTGTGGGGCGGCGAGGGGTTCAGCGTTGACCCTGACACACCGGAGGGGTTTGCGAAACTGGCCTTGCCGATTGGAGATGGCAAGCAACCATTGGCGGCGTTGCAGGATGAGGTCTCCGCCGGTGGGTTGTTGGAGACCGCCAAGGTGAGTTTCCTCGGCGCTGTGATTGAGGAGGGGGTTTACGACGGCATCGTCAGCACCCTTCGGATCGGTGGTTATAGCGCCACTTCCCCTCTGCGTGTGCTCGACACTCTTGAGGGGCGGCTTGAGCGGACCGTCGCTACGCCGGGGACCTTGGCTATTGTGTCGGGCGCCGCTGGCAGCGCAACTCTGACAGGCGGAGTCGGTTCGAAGACGGTGGGTGTCGAAGGCCCCGTGGTGATTTCGGCTGACGCTCCTGCTGAGGGAATGCCGCCGGGATCGGCTGATGTGACAGCGCAGAACGGCGTGGTGTTCGCTTATGATTGGCGCCGTGATTTGTCGGAGACGGCGGCGGATCTGTATCGGACACTTTCCGCCCGGCGCGAGGCCTTGTTGGCGCGTGGGCTCGGGCCGGACGACAAGCCTTTGAAATTCGACTTGATCGCCCATTCCATGGGCGGACTCGCGATCCGCTATTTCCTGATGTACGGCGATGCGCCTTTGCCGATGTCTGGCCCGCTGCCGCCAATCACTTGGAAAGGCGCGGAGTTGGTGGAGAAGGTGGTGATTGTCGGCACGCCCCATGGCGGTTCGGTGACGGCTTTTGAGAATCTTGTGAATGGCAAGGCGTTCAGCCCGCTGACGCCGGAGTTTCCCGCTCCCCTAATCGGAAGTCACCCCTCGGTGTATCAGTTGATGCCGCGCGACCGGCACGCCCGAGCGTGGTGGAATGGCGACCCGGAGCGGCCTTTAAAGACACTCTATGACGCCGAACTTTGGGACCGGTACAATTGGGGGCTGCTCTCGCCCGAGGCGGACGACGCCTTTGCGCCGCTGTTGCCGCAAGGGCTGACTGTAGAGGGGCGCCGCATGCGGTTAAAGGCCCATTTGGCGCATTTGCTGCGGCGGGCGTTTTGGTTCCATCGCGCGATTGACCGGCCCACTGACCCGCCACTGGGGTTGGATATCTTCTTGGTGGTCGGTGGCGGGTTTGAGACGCCAGCGGCGGTGGCGGTCGATGAAGAGTCCGGCGAAGTGGTTATCTCTGCGCGTGAAGAAGGGGATGGCGTCGTGTTGCGATCCAGCGTGCTGCTGGACGAGCGGGTTGGGGCCCAGTTTGAGCCGGGGTTGCGCTCGCCGCTGCGTTTTCGGGCCACGTTGTTGTTGCCGGACGAGCATGTCGAACTGACCAAGAGCAAGGTGTTCGGTGATAATTTGCTGTTCTGGCTATTGGAGGAACCGCGCCGGGCGCCGCGTGGACCTCTGTCGAGACCGCGCCTCGCCGCCAGCGGCCTAGGAGCGCCTAATCCCGTAACTGTCGGAGCCTATGACGGGTTGGCGCGGGAATACGAGCGTTAGCGTCCTTCTCGCAGTTTGATATCTCCTGGAAAGTGTTTTGGTATCCTGGGATGTCTCTTTCTAGGAGGGTTTATGGATTTTATTTGATCATTCTTTTTGAATACGCATAATGTTTTCGTAAGATGTATTAACTGCAAGCCGTTGTTAAGTTTCCGTTAATATGTGGCGTTTCGACACAGGGGCGATTTGTAGCTATTACTTTGAGTTGCGAAACGAATTACCTGGGTGTTCTTTTTTTGTTTTAATCCTGTTGCAGTCACTGTCCTCTGAACGGAAACGGAGAACATGACTTGAAACCAACGGTGATCAGCCCTCGCAAGCTGACCACCGTTGGATTTAAATGACGAGAGACGCGTAATAATGAAGCAGCCAGACGCCTGACCAAAGGCAGATGACATGCTGCGAGATGATTGAAAACAGCCCGACAAAGGGATTGCCGACATACATCCGAAGGGCGTGCAAAAGCCGCCCAAGCAGAAAGACGCCGGCGAAGCAGAGCAGCAGTATTTGCGAGGCGCCGGAGATTTCCATCAGCGCCATGGCGATCAGGACAATTGGCGCGATCTCTACAAGATTCGCATGGGCGCGAATGCGGGCCCGCAGGGTCGTGTCGTCAGCGTCTCCGAACTGCACTCCGCCGAGACGCGCCCGGCGCTCGGTCACCATTGCGCTGAGCAACACCAGCAGGATCAGGAGCGCCCCGGTCAGAGATGCGGTGATGGGAAGAGACATAGCGTTCATTCTGGGCTGCTTTCTGCTGGAGCATCCGTTTTAAGCCAGTGGTTGAGGCCGCTTAGCGTCTGCCGCCAGCCGGAGAGGTGCCGCGATCTCTTATCTTCCGTTGCAAGCCGATGATGGACGAGCAGGATTTCGGTCTCGCTGCCTCGTTGGAGGAATTGGATCTCAACAAACGTCTCGATATCGGCGTGAGGATCAGGCGCCTCCCACCTCCACGTGAAGGAGAGTTCTGAGGGCAGGTTGATTTTGGTGTATTGGCCAAGAACGGACTGCAGCTCACCGCTGGGCATGACATACTGGATGCGAAACTCACCGCCTTCGCGAAACACGAAGGTGGTGACGTCAATGACAATTGCAGGATCTGGTGCAAACCATCGTTCCAGAGCTTCGGCGGATGCAAAGGCGCGGGCGACGCGATCTCGATTTGCCGGATATCGCCGCCTGATCTCGATCGAGTCAGTTCGGTGAGATGTCTGAAGGCCGGGCATCACTCGCCCTCCTCTTCCAAGAGCTGACCAAGGTTGTCGAGGGTTCCAGTCCAGAATTTTCTATGGCGCGAGATCCACGCCTCCGCGTCATCCAACGGTGCGCTGATAAGTGTGAAACGTTGGGTTCTTCCTTGTTTGCGGCGTACGACGAGGCCTGCGCTTTCCAGGACCTTGATGTGCTTTGAAATCGTCGGTTGCGCATAGCCGAACGGATCGCCCAGCTCGCCCGCAGTGCATTCCCCCTGCTCTGCAAGCATGGCGAGCATCGCCCGCCGTGAGGGATCGCCCAGCGCGTGAAAGGTTCGATCAAGCGGTGTGGAATATTGTATAGCCATATGGCTATAATTATGATGCAGCCGTTACGGCGTCAACAGCGTTTTCAACCGCAGCGCTAGGCCCATAAAGCTGCCGCGTTTAGTAAAGTGTCCTTGCGTATGGAAATGTACTCAGATCGTAGCTCCATTTTCCGTCCCATTTTAGGTGAAATTCCGTTAACCCTAGAAGCAGCTTTCAGCGGTGGATCTGAGGGGATCATGGCGGGTGAGTGGGCGAGCGGTGCGGCTGCGTTGGTGGCGGCGATGGAGGCTTACGGTTGGACCGGCCTCGTCGTTGCGGCGGGGTTCCTGTTGGTTGGGATCGACCGGATCGACCCCTCCGCGCGGGGTTCTTATGCTTTTCGGATTGCGGTGTTTCCCGGCGTGGTGGCGCTGTGGCCGGTGGTGCTGATCCGTTGGGGGCAGCTTGAGATCCGCCGGAGCCGGCAATGACCAGGGGGCTTAAATGAGGGCGAGGCATCGGCGGGCGCATCGAACGCTCTGGATGCTGCTGGCGGTGTTGCTGCCGGCGATTTTGATCGCGGCGTTGGCGTTGCGGCAGGATTTCACGCGTGAGATCGCCCCGGAGCGCTTGGATGGCTCCACCGGAACCGAAGGAGGCGCCGGGTGAGCGTTCAATACAAGCCGGTTTTGTGGGACCGCTCAAAGATGGTGTACGACGCGGTGCTGATCGCGGCGGTTGGGGCCTATCTGCTGCTGTATCTGAAGCTCGCGCCTAGCTTGGCCGATTGGTCGCGGGATGTGGATTATAATATCCAACGCATGCGCGCCTTCGGCACCTGCGCGTTTCTGATGTTGAGCTTTATTCTCACCATCGGCCCGCTGGCGCGGTTGAATCCGGCGTTTTTACCGTTGCTGTATAACCGCCGCCATTTCGGAGTGCTGACCTGTGTGGTGGCGGCGGCGCACGCCGTGTTTGTACTGGATTGGTATTTCGCCTTTAGCGACACGGAGCGTTATACGGCGCTGTTGGCGGCGAACACCAGTTATGGGCAGGTGCTAGGCGTTCCGTTCGAGGCGTTTGGGATCGCTGCGTTGGGGATTTTAATTATCCTCGCCGTGACCAGCCACGATTTCTGGATGAGCTTTCTGACCCCGCCAGTCTGGAAGGCGATCCATATGTCGGTATACGCCGCTTACGCGCTGGTCGTGGCGCATGTGGCGTTTGGTTATTTGCAAAGCGAGCGCTCGCCTGTGATCGCCGCGATTGTGATCGGAGCCGCTGGGATCGTGACGCTGCTGCATGTGGCGGCGGCGCGCGGCGAGGCGCGGATTGACCTGAGCAACGCCGCCGAAGCGGCTGAGGAGGAGTGGGTAGATGTTGGGCCGGTCTGCAGTTTTATGGAAGGCCGGGGACGGGTGGTAGTGTTGCCGGACGGCGAGCGGGCGGCGGTGTTTCGCCATGACGGCAAGCTGTCGGCGCTGTCCAACGTTTGCGCCCACCAGAACGGGCCGCTCGGCGAAGGGCGGATCATCGACGGCTGCGTCACCTGCCCCTGGCATGGCCACCAATTTCGCCCCGAGGACGGCTGCGCGCCAGCGCCCTTCACCGACAAGGTGCCGACTTATCGGCTGAAACAGGTTGGCGACCGGGTGTATCTGAACGCGGAGGCGCTTGCGCCTGGAACCTATGTCGAGCCGATCCAGTTGGAGGAGGCGTCATGAGTGAGGTTCATCGTGAGAAGGATGATTTCTTCGTCGGGTATATGGGACGTTTGCCAGAGGCGACGCGGGGCGCGATAACGGCGTTTGTCGTCTGCTTTCTGGCGGCCTTCGTGGGGGGCGCATTGGCCTTGGGCGCGGCGCAGGGCGATCCGGGCGAGGCTGGCCCGGCAGGGGCGGTCACGCTGCGGGGGGTGATCTACGCCCAGCCCTACCCGCATCTGCGGATGCCACCCGAGGCGGGCCGTCCTCTGGGACGGACCATCGCCCTGAACAGCGCGCGCGGCAAACGCGGGGTGCAGGCGGAGGCGACGGAGTTGTTTGGTCAGACGGTCGAAGTGACTGGCGGGCGATTGCTGCGCGGCGAGGTCGAGACCCTGCAAGTGGGGTGGCGTCGGGGGGCGCACCGCATCGTTGCGGTTGAGGAGGAGATGGCGTCGCGGCTGACGCCTGTGGAGCCGCTTGGGCGTTGGCGGATCGCCGGAGAGATCTGCGATAGCAAATGTTATCTCGGGGTGATGCGCCCGGGCCGGGGGCTGGCGCATAAGGCTTGCGCCAATCTCTGCGTCATCGGTGGCGCGCCGGCAGTGTTTGTGGCGGCGGGGCCGATCGAGGGCGATGAGTTTCTGTTGCTCGCTGACGCAGGCGGCGGGCCGTTGCCGCCCGCCTATCGCGACCTCACCGCCTTGTTGATCTCGGTGGAGGGCGAGCTGGAGCGGCGGGGGGAGCTTCTGGTGTTTAAGGTCGATCTCTCGACCGCAGAGACACTGTGACGGGGGCGGTGATGGCGCGGCATCTTCTGGGCTTGGCGTTGGTGATGGCATTGGCTGCAGCCGGGTATTGGGCTTGGACGCAAGTGGGCGGTTGGCTACGCATCCCACCATTCAGGGACTTGCGGATTGCTCTTACCGATTTGCGCCTCCCATTGCAGGTGCTGGCGGCGTTTTTGGTGGTCAGCGGCGCTGATTGGGTTTGGCGAAAGCTGTTCCCCGGTGCTTAACCTTATCTGCGGGCGCGCGCGGGATATCTCACCGCACTGCCTGAAAACGACTCCCAATCGCCGTCTCTAGGCGCGACTGTGAGCGGAGTTGCGCTAGCTTGATGCCGCCGCCGCCAGCTCGATGTAACGATTTCCCTAGAAATGCATCGGATAGTTTGGGGTCGCTTTATTCAGGGGGCGAGGCCTTCATGCAGTCTGGTGTGTTCTTCGCAGCGCCGCGCACGGCGGAGATTGAGTTTGGGGCTGGGCGTCTCGCCGGAATCGCCGAAGATGTGGCGCGAGTCGCTGGGGCGGGTGCGCCTGTTGTGGCGGTGGTGGACGCCGCGCTGATGTCGATTGGCCCGGGCGCTGATCTGGCGTCGGCTTTGGAAGCGGGCGGTTCGCCGGTGGCGCTGTATGTCGAAATTGCAGGGGAGCCGAAGGAGGCGCAGGTCGACGCCATCGCCGAAATTGCGCGAGCCATCGGTGCGCGGGCGGTGGTGGCCATGGGCGGTGGCGCCGCGCTGGACGCGGGGAAATTGGCGGCCTGTGTTGCGGCTGATGAGGCGCCAGCGCGGGGCTATGCGCTGGGGGCTGCGCCGCTGCCGTCACCCCGCCTGGGTTTGATCTGCATCCCGACCACGGCGGGCACTGGCTCAGAGGTCACACGCACGGCGGTGATCTCGACGGAGGATGGCGCAAAATTATGGTATTGGGGCGAGGCCCTGCAGCCAGATCTCGCGCTGCTTGATCCGTTGCTCACGCTGTCTCTGCCGCCGCACATCACCGCTTGGACTGGGCTGGACGCGTATGTTCATGCGCTGGAGGCGACAACCAATCATCACCGCTCCCCGGTGTCGGCGCTGCATGGCCACGCCGCATTGCGGCTGTTGGCTGCGCATTTGCCGGATGCGGTGGCCCGTCCGGACGATCTTGCGGCGCGCAGTGCGGTTCTGTGGGGCGCGACTCAGGCTGGTTTGGCGATCAATGTCGGTTCTACGGCTATCGCTCATTGCGTTAGCCACGCGCTGGGGACACTGGGGCCAGTGCACCATGGCTTGGCGACGGTGTTGGCGCAGGAGGCGGCGTTGGCATGGCAGGTCGAGGGTGAATTGAATGCGGGCGGCGAAGGGCCGTTTGCTGCGGTTGCTGCGGCTTCGGGGACGTCGCTTGCCGAGTTTCCGCAGTGGTTCAGCGACTTCATCTCCCGCTGCGATGTGGCGCGCCGTTTACCGCCCGGTTTCGCGGCGATCGGCGCGGAGGCGCTGGCGCGGGAGATGCTCGCCCCGGCCAATGCGCCAATGAAAGAGGCGACGTTACGCGTATTCGGGCCTGGTGAGGTCGAGGCGTTAGCGGCGCGGGTTATGGCGCTGGCGGCGTAAACTAAGGGTTTACGGGATCGTTGCGTTTCGCGCGCCAGACTGTCTCTTCCAAAAGGGGTAGTCGATTGGTTTAGTCGGCTTAGTTTCCTTGGCATCAACACTGTCACTGGAGGCTGTTATGAGCTGGAATCCTGCTCTCGATCCACACTGCCCCACCGGCGACGAGGTCGACGCCATCGAGACCATGATTGTCCCGCGCGCCCGCGATCTCGGCGAATTCGAGGTGCGGCGGGCGTTGCCGTCACCGAAACGGCAGATGGTCGGGCCGTTCATCTTCTTTGACCAGATGGGCCCGGTTGAGTTTCTGACCGATCAGGGCATCGACGTTCGTCCGCACCCACATATCGGCCTCGCCACCGTCACCTACCTGTACCAAGGCGCGATCCGGCATCGCGACAGCGTGGGCTCGAATCTGGAGATTGAGCCGGGCGCAGTGAATTGGATGATCGCTGGCAAGGGAATTACCCATTCCGAGCGGACCAGCGCCGAGCGTCGGCAGGCGGAGCGGAATCCGCTGTATGGCATTCAGACCTGGGTGGCGTTGCCCGAGGGTGATGAAGACACCGATCCTGGATTTGAGCATCAGCCCAAGGACTCGCTGCCGTTTCTGGAGGGGGAAGGCAAGCAGGTCCGGCTGATCCTGGGCTCGCTCTATGGTGAGCGCGCGCCGGTTAAGACCTTTTCAGAGATGTTCTACGCCGATGCGGTGCTAGAGGCGGGCGCCAAGCTGCCGCTGCCGCCCGAGCATGAAGATCGCGGCGTCTACATCTCGTCAGGCGCAGTAGAGATTGCAGGGCAGCGTTTCGAAGCAGGGCGGATGATGGTGTTCCGGCCTGGCGATGAGATCACGATCACGGCGCTGGAGTCGTCGCGATTGATGCTGCTCGGCGGGGAGACGCTGAACGGACCGCGGTACATCTGGTGGAACTTCGTCGCGTCTAGCCAGGAGAAGATCGACGCCGCCAAGGAGGCCTGGCGCGCCGGAGATTGGGAGCATGGCCGCTTCCAATTGCCGCCGGACGATCATGACGAGCATATTCCGCTGCCGGAGAAGTGAGTCGCAGCATCTATGCGCCTGAACAAGCGGCGTGTTGGGTGGGAATCGATCCGTCTGGCGCGCTCACCCTTTATGCAGTGCTGCGCTCGCGTCCCGCGCGGTAAATGCCGACGAGTTCGTCGTACCAGTTGGCGGAGTCGATTCGAGCTGAGAGGCGTTCGGGAGGCAAAGGCGATGAGGTGATGACGGTGAGCTCCGGCGCGGCGACACAGCCGGCGATCTCGGCTATTCGTCGCCGCGCCCAGGCTGCGTCGATGGTTTTCACCGCGCCCCGCGCTTTTGGGTGTTTGGGGTCTAGCTTTTTGGCAAACCCCTTCGGCGCTGAGGGCGACATCGCCGCAAGGCTGGCGGCGAAGCGCTCCTCTCCCAATTCAGTGCGCAGCGCCGCCAGTTTGGCGGGTGTGCGCTCCTTGGCAGGGAGCAGCTTGTCGAGCGGCACGGCCTGTTCGGTCGGCTCCGCGCCTTGGGCGATTTCGAGGATGCGCTGCTTCGCCCAGGCGGTGTTCACCTCTTTAGCGGCAACCTTCGCCTTAGGGTGATTCGGGTCGAACTTCTTCACCAAGGCGCACAAAGTCGCCGCCTTGAAGCACCCCAAACTCAGCACGAATTGCTTTTCACCAATATGTTTCAGCGTTGCGCGTAAAGCTTCGGCCGTGAAGGCTTTGCTTTTCATGGCCTTTTCGAACAACGAAACGGCTTGCTTGCGCAGTTCAACACGAATGCCAGCAAAAGCGGCGGGTTCAACCGCCATGAACTTGAAGATTGCCGTCGGGCTGAAAACCGCATCCATTTGGTAAAATTCTCCTCACTTCTTCACTCAGCGCATGAAGCGGCTGTGCGAAGTCTCTCCACTTTGCATTGTAAGACATCCGCCCGGTGTTCGTAAACGTGACTGACTGACTCATTGCCTCCGGCACATGAACCATCTCAGGCATTTCGACCTGAAAGACACGATAAGTCCCACCCGGCTTGTTGGCGTTCTCACGCAGCAGCGACTTGTAAGTGCGCTGATGCCGGGAACGCGCTTTTACGCGTGTGAAGAGCACCCATGGTTTCTTATTATCATCGGGTTCGCCGAAGATAGAATCAATAAAGGCTGGAACTCCTTGAGTCGATACGAAATCTGGGATCGTTGGCATGATCATCAGGTCAGCTAATTTAATCGCTGCTTCTGTTGCGGCTGAAATTCCCGGCGCGCAGTCAAATAAAATATAATCGAACCGCTTACGCAGATTCGTTATGTCTCGCGCTAAGATCTTGCGGATCTCGCCTTCGATTTCCTCCCAACTTATGCCAGCCTTTGTAAGCTGCACAATTATTTTCTGCTCAACGTGGCGCAAGTTTGGCGTAGCGCAGATTATGGAAAGGCTGAGTTGTTCATCATCATGCAAGACGCTGGAGACGGACCGGCGGATGATGTCTGAGATGCGCCTAGACTTACGCTCAAGCAGCCTGGCGTTGAGGTAGCTTTCAATTGTTCGGCCTGTTTCACTAAGATTTTGCAGAATTCTTGGGCCAGCGATTGAAAAGCTGGTGTTGCCCTGAGCGTCCAAGTCAATGATCAGAACTTCCGCGCCTTGGGTGGCGAGCGTTTCTCCTAAAGCGATGGCGGTTGTAGTCTTGCCGACGCCGCCCGTCATATTCGCGATGGCGATCACTGCGCTCATTTTTGTTTCAACCGCTAGACTCCGAGTAACCTTGCCAACCGTTTCTGATTTTCATCAGTCAGGCGGGCTTCCAGGAAGCCGTCTACAATGGCCAGAGGGGTGTTTTTGCGGCGGGCGTCGACCAGAATCTCATAGCTCTCCGGGTCGCCGGGCTCTCGCATCAGGATTAGACCCACCCCATGAGAGATGCATTGCGCGCGAATATCCTCAAGACGCACGGTGTGAGGCGAATTCTCAGGCAGATGCCAAACCAGGTGGCCGTAATGGGTGAAACGGGTCTGGGCTAAGGCTTCGTGTACGGCCTGGACGTTGCAGCCGTTTTCGGTTTTTAACTCAAAGGCGTGCAGATCCAGTTGTTTTTGCGGCTGAAACCGATAGCGCAGCAGCGTGACCAGGATAAAGTCGGGCCGGGCCCATTGGCCGCGCCTGGGGCCGCGCTGGGAGGTGTCTTCCAGGATGAAATGGCTGCCTGAGGGCAGGTCGAGGCCGGTTTGAAATGCGGTTTCCAGATAGTTCTCCAGAAACGGCATTAAATCGGCTTCGGTGATGGGGAGCGTTTGAGAGATGAGCGGGTGCGGCGGATCGTCTGGATCTTGGATCAGATAGACTTGTCCCCCGGGGCCTCGGGCGCGGCCGATTTTGCCATCTGCGATCAGCTGATCCCGGATCTTGAAATATTCTTGTTGGGTGACGCGACGCTCGACTGTTCGAGATAGGGAGAGGCGCACCATGCGATTCAGCACTGGCGCGCCGTCGTCCGGCAGCAGGCTAAGCATCTGCTCATCCAGCATCATATCCTCACTGCGCAGTGGTGATTGATCCATAGTAACCTATTCCTGCCCATTAAGACAGCGGGCGGTGTGCGCAGGGGAAAGGGCTGACTAGATGTTGGGAGCAATTGCTGGTGAAGACGGCCCGCTTTCTGACACGGGATCAGCTTAACCGTAGTTTTTGACGTTTATCTTACAGTAGCGGCCCGGTTTCGAGGTCTTCGGCGGACAGGGGCTGTTTCGGGCGGCTCATGGCGTAGCGGGTGACCCAGAGCAGCCGCTCCTGGGCGCGGGTGATCGCGACATAAGCCAAGCGGCGCCAGAGCGGGACGCCGGCCTCGATCCGCCCAGCGCGGGCTGCGGCGAACAGATCGGGCGCGAACACCTGCACAGTCTCCCATTGCGAGCCCTGAGCCTTGTGGATGGTGCAGGCGGCGCCGTGCAGGAACGAGGCGCCCATGCGGGCGGCGGTGGGGATGAACGGCTCCTCCTCGCCCGGCTTCTCAATCTGAATGATTGCCGAGACCCCGATTTTCGGCTTTGGCGCGCCGACGATATAGAGATTAGCGAAGCCGGGCTTTTTCCCTGGCCCGCGCCAGAACGCCTGGGCGCCCTTTACTAGCCCGGCGGCCTCCAGGTCGATGCGTTTGTTGCGCTGCTTCGCCGGCAGCTCCAGCCCGTCACAGATCAGGGGTTCGCCGGGGGCCAGCTCGTCTTCGGCGAGGCCATGGGTGGCGCGGAAGGCGTGGATCAGGCGGATGCGGGTGGCGTTGCGCCAGACCAGGACCGGAGAGCGGGCCATCACGTCGGCGTCGACCCGGGGGGCTACCTGCACCCGCTCGTCGTGGGCGGCGGCGTCGCGCACCAGATCCTCGAAGGCGTTGAAGGCTATGTCCTCCTGCAACGCGTAGGCGAGGTCGATGATCGGGTTGCCTTCGGCTTGGCGATGCACGCGGGAGAGGCGTTTGATGTCCGGCGCGGGGAGCTTGTCGAACGGCATAGCGCCGTCTTGACCGACGGGGGCGAGTTGGGCCGGGTCGCCGAACAGGATGACGAGGCCGAAAATCTCGCGCAGATCGGCGAGCTGTTGATCGTCCAGCATCGAGGATTCGTCGACGAGGCCGATGGCGAGGGCGTCATCGCGGCGTTTCCAGCCTGTGATGAAGTTAGAGCCGCGCACGCCGATGGTGGCGAGGGCGCCAGGGACGGAGTTGGTTTCCTTGAAGAAGGCCAATGCGCGGTCAAGCATCTCGTCAGTGACGTTTGCGGCGCCGGTGGGGCGGCTTGAGGCGGTGGGCTCGGCGAGCCATTGCGCGATCGCCTCATAGTCCGGGTCGTAGACCGGGGAGTAAATGATGCGGTGAATCGTGGTTGCGGCGACGCCCCGGGTGCGGAGCACGCTGGCGGCTTTGTTGGTGGGGGCCACGACAGCGAAGGTGACGCGGGGCCGTTTGGAGCGCCGCCCCTCCCATTCATGCGCCACTTGTTTCGCGCCTGCCGAGATCAATCGTCCCACCAGCCACGCCAGAAGATGGGTTTTGCCGCTACCGGCCTTGCCGAGCACGGCGACGATGCGGCCCGGACCGTCCTGCTCGACGGTGTCGGCTGTCTCGGCGGCCAGATCGACCCCGGCGGTTTCCAGCGCCTCGGCGACCAGCGCCAGGGCGTCGCGCTGATCGTCGGAGAAATCCGCCGGGGCGATGTCGGCGATATCTGGCGAAGCGGCGGAGGTCGGGTCGAGGGGGAGAGCGCACATGTAGCGGTGATACACCGCGCGCGCCTCGGCGGAAACCGCCGGGACGCGCTTGGAAAAGCTATTCGGCTTGGCGGTTGGGCGTGCGGCGCCATGCGCGCCAGGCTTCAGCGTGGCGATCAGCGGCGGTTAGAACCCCAGAGGCCCAATGCCCTGGCCGTGTGAGGCCAGCGGGCAGGCGGGTGGCGCCGTCACCGAAGGCCGCATTGATTTGCGTTTGGGTGAGGTCGCGCGCCCGGCTGAGGTCGGCCCCGGCGAGGCTGGCGCCGGACAGGTCGGCGTCACGGAAGGCGGCGTCGGCGGCGGAGGCCTCATGCAGCGACGCGTCTGTTAGGTTGGCCGTCCACAGACGCGCACCGCTTAGGTCTGCGCCGCGGAGGTGTGCGCCATTGAGGCGCGCCCGGTAGCCGATCACGCCGGTCATATCAGCGCCAGCGAAGGAGGTTCTTTCCGCTCCTGCTCGGCTGATCAGCGCATTGGCGAGGTCGGCTCCGGTAAAATCCGCCCGTTCCATTCGCGCGCCAGTGAGGTCGGCCCCGGAGAGATTGGCTGATACGAAGCGCAGGCCGGCGAGGAAGCTGTCGGAAAGATCGGCGCGGCGCAGGTCCGCCCCCAGGTCCGGTTGATAATTCGCCGGGTCGGCTTCAAACGCTGCAAGATCGACCAAGCCGCCGAAGTCGCGGCCCGGGATGGAGTCGATATAGGCGGCGCGCCGCAGGTCGAACTCCTCGGCGGCGAGCAGACGCCAATCCTGCGGGATGGGCGCCTCTGGTCCTTTCACGTCACGAAGACGGCGGGCCCAGGCGGCTTCGAAGTCGCGGCGGGCGAGGTCGTAATCGACCCAATCCGCCGGGCGTTGCGCCAATTCGGCGCCAGTCAGGCGGGCGGAAGCGGTCCAACCGGTTGGGGAGGGGGAGGCGGCGTCGAGGATCTCCGCCGCTGGGCTGGGCAGGTGGCCGGTGCGCGCCAGCGACAGCCCCGCCACAACAGCCAATGTCAGGCCGCCCACGATTAGCGGCCCCGCTGGAGACGCCGTTTCACGCTGATTCAGCATTCGCCGCGCTGTCGACCAACTGCGCAGGCCAAAGGCGAGGGCGGCGACGAAGCAGACCCCGAGGCCCAAGGTGAGCACCGCGTCATGGGTGGGGGCCGCCCGCAACCAGAACCACCCGAGCACCGCAGGAGTGGCGATCCAGGCGGCGGCGACGCCGAGCAGTGTGGCGATGCGGGAGAACGGGCCGCTGGCGTCCCCCCTCCAGCGCATGGCGGCGTCGGAGAGAATCCAAGGGAAGATTGCTTTACGCAGCGGTTGGCCGCGAATCTCGCTGGGGGCGTCGCCGATGGCCTCCCAGAGCTTTGACAGCAGAATGTGTAAATAGACATACAGCGCGATCAACATCACCGGCGCGCCTAAGAAGAAGCTGCCGGTCGGGATCGCGACGCCGACCAGCGGCAAATCGGTGTCGGCGCTGGCGACGAAGAAATCCGCGTCTTGCACGCCCATCAGGGTGATGGTGCAGAACAACAAAACGCCGAGGAGAAGCAACCAGGTGGTTTGCGCACTGCGGGAGAGTTCGGCGATATGGGCGAGTGCGATCTGTTCGCCAGCGCGGCTGTCCGCGTCGCGTTGGTCGCGCATATAGGCCATTTGCGCGTCCATGCGGCGGCGCGTCTCGTCAGCCATGCTCATAGAAAAGCTCCCTTCATCCCCATTGCCATCCCGCCCGTTGTCATCACGCGAGCGACACGCCAACTTAAGCGTTTAAGCGGCTGTCGTCGCCTTTCCCTTACAGCTTTGGCGGCATTGCGGCGTCAGGCTCGGTTCCGGCGAGAGGAATGAGCCTTATCGCCCAAAGACGCCGTTTCACGCCACGCCCCGCCGTGCTATCGGCCCTCGCAAACAAGCGGAGACGCGGACTGATGAATATATTCTCCGATTATCGCGACAAGGTGCTCGCGGCGCTGACGGCGTTGAGCGTCGATGGGGCGCTGCCGGAGGGGTTGGACTTTAGGAATGTCACTGTTGAGCCGCCACGCGATCCGGCCCACGGCGATCTGGCGACCAATGCGGCGATGGTGCTGGCCAAGTCAGCGAAAATGAAGCCCCGCGACATCGCCGAGAAATTGGCGGCGAAGTTGACCGAAGGGGAAGAGGTAATTTCGGCTGAGGTGGCTGGGCCGGGGTTCCTGAACCTACGGCTCGACCCGGGTGCGTGGCGCGGCGTGGCTCTGGCGGCTTTGGCGGCCGGGTCCGATTGGGGGCGCTCTAACCAGGGCGAGGGGCGGCGGGTGAATGTGGAGTTTGTTTCCGCCAACCCGACCGGGCCCCTGCATGTCGGGCACACCCGAGGCGCGGTGTTCGGTGATGCGCTGGCGGGGTTGCTCGCCTTCGCCGGGTGGGAAGTGACGCGGGAATATTACATTAACGACGGTGGGGCGCAGGTCGACGTGCTCGCCCGCTCCGCTTATCTGCGCTATCGTGAGGCGCGGGGGGAGAGCATTGAAATTCCGGAAGGTTTATACCCGGGAGATTATCTTGTCTCCGTGGGCCAAGCGCTATCGGAGAGTTTCGGGGACAGTCTGATCGAGGCCCCCGAAGATGAGTGGTTGCCAAAGGTTCGCGAGGTGGCGGTTGCCCGGATGCTGGATCTGATCCGGGAGGATTTGGCGCTTCTGAACGTGCGGATGGACGTGTTTTTCTCGGAAAAGTCGCTTTATGGCACCGGTCTGATCGAATCGGCGATCAAGGCGCTGACCGACAAGGGGTTGATCTACACCGGCGTGCTGGAGCCGCCCAAAGGCAAGACGCCCGACGATTGGGAGCCGCGCGAGCAGACCTTGTTCAAGGCCACTGATTTCGGAGACGACGTCGACCGGCCAATCAAGAAGTCTGACGGCGCTTGGACCTATTTCGCCCCCGACATCGCTTACCATTATGACAAGGTCGAGCGCGGCTTTGACCTACTGATCGACGTGCTTGGCGCTGACCATGGCGGTTATGTGAAGCGGCTGAAAGCAGTGGTGGCGGCGCTTTCGGGGGAGAAGGTGGCGCTCGATGTGAAGCTTTGCCAGCTGGTGAAGCTCTTCAAGAATGGCGAGCCGTTCAAAATGTCGAAGCGCTCCGGATCGTTTGTGACGTTGCGGGACGTGTTAGATGAGGTCGGGCCTGATGTTACGCGCTTTGTGATGCTCACACGCAAGAACGACGCGCCATTGGATTTTGACTTCGCCAAGGCGCTGGAGCAGTCGAAGGACAACCCTGTCTTTTACGTGCAATACGCCCACGCCCGTATCGCATCGGTGGTGCGAAACGCCGCAGAGGCGCATGGCGAGTCTGAGGTGACGGATTCGGCGTTGGCGAAAGTCGATCTCTCTGGTTTGACGCACCCCTCGGAAATCGGCCTGGCCCGGCGCCTCGGCGAGTGGCCACGCTTGGTTGAGGCCGCAGCGAGCGCGTCCGAGCCGCATCGGGTGGCGTTTTATCTTTATGATCTGGCGTCGGATCTGCATGCGCATTGGACGCGCGGCAAGGAGGAGGACAGTCTGCGCTTCCTTCAAGGCGACCGTACGGGAGATCTGGCGCGGGTGGCGTTGATCCGGTCCGTGGCGATCACGTTAGCGGCTGGTTTGGGAATTTTAGGTGTCACGCCTTTGGAAGAAATGCGTTAACCTTTCTCAATAATATATAAGTCGAACATAAGCAGCTGGCGGGGTCGCCCAAGATGTCGACAAATGTAACCTGGAATGATGAACCGACGGATCGTCGGGGAGTATTCAAACTATTAACAGCCACTGCTTGGGCAGCTGGCTCACTCGGCGGTTTCGTCGTGGTAGTGATGTGGGCTTATCATCTGGGCGCGAGTAGCCCGGCGGATATTCCAGCGATCAGCGCCAAGGGCGACTATCGGATTGAGCCGATCGTTCCAGGCGGCGATAACGTCAGCGGCCAGGAGCTGGCCGCCTATGGTGATATTGACGGGCACGCCTCTGCTGAGGAGCAGAGAGCGGTGTTGTCGGCTGTGGCGGAGCGCCCCAAGGTGGAGGACAGGCCGGTCGCTGTGGAGCAGATCGAGACCGGCGCGCTGACCTCGTATGTTTCACGCGGAGCATCGGGAGATGGCGAAGTCGCGTCTCGGCTGGTGGCATTAGACACCATGCGCCCCCGCTTGAACGAAACGACGCCGGGATTTGCCGGCGCGCCGCAGAATATTAGTGCTGATGGACAGCAGATGGCGGGCTTTGTGACGCCCGGAGCGTCTCAAAAGGCGGAGACGGGTGAGCAGGTCGCCTCGGCGCAACCGGTCCAGCCACAGCCGGAGATCCCGTCTCAAACGCCGCAGGCGGCGCCAGTGGAGCCTCCTCAGGCCGTTGAGGCCGTGAATGGTCAACCTGCAGCGGAGGTGGCGCCGGTAGCTGCTGAACCGCCGTCAAATCAAGAACTTGCGGTCGAGGCGCCATCAATCCCGGCGGTTCCGCCAGTAGAGACACAGGGGGGTGAGTCTCGGCGGCTCAATATTGGCACGCCGCGAGACTCCGGGAATGTACAGGCGGATGATCTGGGCGGTCAAACGCCTGCCACCCAGGACAATGGCCGTCCACTGGCGGCGGCGCCGGCGCCGGCAAAGCGTCCGCAACGCGAAGTCGCAGAAGCGCCAGCGCCTGAGCGAACACCTGAGGTCGTGCAACCTTCGCCGGAGGTGGTCGAGGCGCCTGCTCCGGCAGGTGGCCCGGTTACCCTTGGCGTACTGGGGCAAGTGTCTGGCGCAGAGCCATTGAATGAGCAGGCGAAGCCTTCAGCGCCAGCGCCTTATGCTCCGGCTCCCTCCGCGCCCGTGTCAACGCCGCAACCTCAGCAAACGACGCAAGTTCCGCCTGCTCAAGCACAGCCTACACAAGTTCCGCCAGCCCAAGAACAGCCTGCGCAGGCTCCGCCAACGCGAACTGCGCTGGGGCCAGCGTCGATTCCCGCCCCAGTGGGGCAGAACGCGTCTGGGCTGGCGCCGTTTGCGGTGCAGATCGCCGCGTTGGAGACGCCGGATGCGGTCGCTGCACGGTGGGGAGAGTTGCAAGTGCGGGCGCCGGACCTGTTGTCCAAGCGCGATCTGGTGATCCAGGAGACCGCCTTGCTCGATCCCGCCTCCCAGAAGCCGAAAACCATGTATCGCTTGCGGGTCGGCTTTCCCAGCGCGGTCAATGCCCGGAACTTCTGCCTGAAGTTACGGGAGCGTGGGATTGATTGTTACTCCAGTCCGATGAATAGATAGAAGCTCTCGCGCCACCTTTGGCGCTTATGAGGGCTTTGCATCGTGACTACGATGGCGGCATCCGACTCAACGGCGCGTTCGCCGTCTGAGCGGCGAACGCCTCCGGACGCCACTGCCGCGATCTTCGGGTGCCGAGGATCGCGGTTAACGCCGGAAGAATGCGCTTTTTTCGCCGAGTCGAAGCCCTGGGGCTTCATCCTGTTCGCACGAAACATCGAGACCCCTACCCAGGTCGGCGATTTGGTCGCCGAGCTGCGTGAAACGGTCGGGTGGCGTGCTCCGGTTCTGATCGACCAAGAGGGGGGCCGGGTGGCGCGGTTGCGCGGCCCGCATTGGCGGGAATGGCCGCCTGCGGGGGCTTGGACCGACGCAGCCGAGAGCGGCGCATGGTCGGAAGAGGCTTTATGCGCGGCGCTGCGGTTGCGGTCCAGGGTGACGTCGATCAGCTCTTCCGAGTCTCCGTAGAGCCGGACCAGCTCGGTGCCCGGAATGTCGCGGAGCCGATCGGCAAGCTCCCGGCCGAGGCGGGAGCTCAGGCCCGGTAAGGG
>JAHQVS010000040.1 GCA_019634215.1 Paracoccaceae bacterium
GTTGCTCGGCGGCTTGCGGGTGCTCGGCGCCAATCATGGCGGGACCAAGCACGGCGTGTTCACCGACCGCCCGGAAACCCTGACCAACGACTTCTTCGTCAATCTGCTCGATCTTGGCACCACCTGGAAAGCCAAGTCCGAGTCCGAGGAGGAGTTTGAGGGCCGCGACCGCAAAACCGGCGCGGTCAAGTGGACCGGCACCCGCGTCGACCTGATCTTCGGCTCCAACTCGCAGCTGCGCGCACTGGCCGAAGCATACGGCACGGGCGACAGCCAACAGAGGTTCGTGACGGACTTCATCGCCGCCTGGAGCAAGGTGATGAACGCCGACCGCTTCGATCTAGCGTAAGGCTCGCGCCAACAAACATTCAAGGGGGCCTAATTGGGCCCCCTTTTTCATCAACGCCGCTTTCGCCAAGGTAAAGTGCCGAAGCTTGGGCGTATCGGTCCGCCAAGAACCGCATGGCGCGTCGGATCTTCAAAGCGCGGCGCAGATCCGGGTGTGTGAGCATCCATATCGGCGCATAGCTCCCCAGCGGCAGCGTCTCAATCAAGCGCAAGCCGGGCGCGACGGACCCAATGCAGAGCGCTGAGCGCACCACGCCCATCCCAGTCGCCGCCAACCCCATCGCCGCCGACATGTCGTCGCAGGTCACATTCACGAAAGCGCCAGGCAACGCCTCGGGGATTTCAGCCAGCAATGGCCCCTTCCAAGCGGTAAAGCTGATGAAGGGGATCGGATCGCCCGACCCCGCCAACGCGGCCGCATGGGCGTCAATCAGATCCGGCGACGCAAAATAGCCGACCCGTTGATCTGTCAGCTTGCGCCCCCACAGGCTCTCCGTTGGAGCGCGTGTCACCCGGATCGCCAAGTCTGCCTCGCGGCGATGCAGGTCAAACACCCGATTATCCGTCAGAACCGACAATGAGATCCGCGGATTGGCTGTGGCGAAATCTCGTAGATCGGCGGCGAGGTGGGTTGTGGCCAACAGCGGCGGCATGGTGATCGCCAGCGGCCCCTCCTCCTCCGGCGTCAGCGCCAGATCAAGGCCGATCAGTTCCGCCTCGATCGCCTCAGCGCGGGCGACGGCGGAGTCGCCCGCGTCAGTGGCGGACAGCCCACCAGGCATTCTGTCAAACAACTTGGCGCCAAGCTGCGCTTCGGCCCGGTCCAACTGCCGCGAGACCGTGGCATGTGAAACGCCCAGCACTCGAGCGGCGCCACTCAGCCCGCCATGACGATGAATCGCCAACAGATATCGAAACACATCCCAATCTTGCATTACGCCAATTTCGCACAGGGGGTGCTCGAAGTTAATGAATTTTTGAGCAGCAGGGAGTGGAGCTATAGATTTTGTTGACGTTCAAACTTGAGCATAAGGTCCGATTTTCACGAAAAATTTGACGATCTGGAGCTGATCGCCTCGGGAAGCGACCCCAACGTCCTGACCAGCGTCTCTCCATAACCCTGGAGGACGTCTCGCTGACTGATCTAGCCGAAAGCGCTTCCGTCTCCTAGCCGCGCAGACGGAACCACCGCCAGGGCGAGGCGGCTCGCTCAGGCGCCTCTCGTCACCAAAATAGGAGTCACACTCATGCCCGCTTATGTCACCGTCCAATTGAAGATCACCGATCAGGCGGCCTTCGACGAATATCGCGCGGTCGCCATGCCGGCGCTGGCCAAGCATGGCGCCAAGCCGCTCTCCTCCGGTCAGGCCGAGGTGCTGTTTGACGCCGATGTTGGCCAAACTCCGGCGGTGTTGCTGGAGTTCCCGAGCGCCGACGCAGCCCGCGCCTGGATCGACGACCCCGAGCTCGTCGACGTCCACGCCCTGCGCAACAAGGGCGCGGCGGCCTCAATCACTCTACTACCGCTGATGGGGTGAAACAGTGGTCAAGGGCGGGGTCAGCTCCGCCCTAGCCTTTCACCCGGTTTTCATAGCCCTCGAACACGGCGCACTCATCGCCGATGGCGTAATAGTCCGGCTTCTCCTCGACATAGATGTGCCGGAAGATCCGGAACCCGCTCGGGTCATCGAGCGCGCCCATATGGATGCTGAGGCCCTCACCGCCGCCGTCGTCCCAAAACAATGGCGACCCGCAGTCGCCGCAGAAGCCCCGGCGTGCGGTTGCGGAGCTGCTCACCCATTTCAACCCGTGTTGCTCGGTGAACGTCACATCCGCCCAGGCCGCCCGCGTCGCGGCGACGAAATGGCCGCTGAGCCGTCGGCAGGTCTGACAATGGCAGGCGTGGGGATGACGCATCGGGCCGTCGACCACAAAAGCGACCGCACCGCAGAGGCACTGGCCGCTACGGCGGGCGGCGGGGAGATAGGGAGCGGACACGCGGGCCTCTTCATGGTGAAAGCATCAGCCATCAGACGCTAACCGCCGTCGTCCATCGGCTCCTCATATTGTGCGAACTTTGGGAGGCCGTCGGCGACATCGTAGAAGGCAGGTTTCTCGTCATAGAAGATGTGCCGCAGCACCTTGACGGCGCTTTGGTCATCCAAACTGCCCACGGCGATGCTGATCTCGCTGTCATCTGTCCAAAACATCGCCGAACCGCATTCGCCGCAAAAGCCCCGCCGCGCCCACTCGGAGGAGGCGTGCCATTTAAGGCCGCGCGCCTCGATCACCTCGAAATCCTCCGGCAACGCCATGGTCGCCACCACGAAATGCCCGCTCTGGCGGCGGCATTGCCCGCAATGGCAGGCGTGGGCGGGTCGCAGAGGTCCGCGAATACGATAGACGACCGCACCGCAGAGGCAGCGGCCGGTCTCCCAGGCTGGTTCGGAACTCATGCCATCCCCCGTCATTACCTGCTGCCGAGATATGCGGTTAATGTGAGAACAAGGTCGATTGACCGCTATAGCTTGGCTCACTAGTTTGCGCCGCAGCAATCCTTCACGCAATTTTCGGAAAGGTTCACCCCTATGAGCTTTCGCGTCCAACCCGCTCCGGTCCCTCGCCCAAACCGCTGCCAGTTGTTCGGCCCCGGCTCTCGTCCCGCACTGTTTGAGAAGATGGCGGCCTCGGCGGCTGATGTGATCAACCTCGATCTTGAGGACGCGGTGGCGCCGGATGACAAGGTTCAGGCCCGCAAGAACGTCATCGAGGCGATTAACGACATCAATTGGGGCAACAAAACCCTCAGTGTCCGCATCAACGGCCTCGACACCCATTATTGGGTGCGCGACGTCGTCGATCTGATGGAGCAGACAAATGGCCGGCTCGATCTGATCATGATCCCGAAGGCGGGCAACGCATCGGACGTGTACACCGTCGACGCCATCGTCTCAGCGGTCGAGATGGAGAAGAAGCGCGAGAAGAAGCTCGGCTTCGAGGTCATCATCGAAACCGCCGCCGGCCTCGCCCATGTCGAGGAGATCGCCGCGTCCAGTCCACGCATGCAGGCGATGAGCCTCGGCCCGGCGGATTACGCCGCGTTTATGGGCATGCAGACCACCGCCATCGGTGGCTTGCAGGAGAATTACCATATGCTGGAGGACCCCATGGAGGGCGGCGGCGCCCGCGCCAAGCATTGGGCTGACCCTTGGCACTATCCGACCGTCGCCATCGTCGCCGCCTGCCGCACTCATGGCGTGCTGCCGGTCGACGGCCCCTTCGGCGACTTCTCCGATCCCGATGGCTTCAAATCCCAAGCGCTTCGCTCAGCCACGCTGGGCATGGTCGGCAAATGGGCGATCCACCCGAGCCAGATCGGCCTCGCCAACGAGGTGTTCACCCCGTCCGAGGCGGCGGTGACAAAGGCAAAGCGGATCATGGAGGCGATGGCCGAGGCGGAACGGTCCGGCGCCGGCGCCGCCGTGCTTGACGGCAAGCTGATTGACATCGCCTCGGTGCGTCAGGCTCAGGTGGTGGTGAAGCAAGTAGACATGATCAACAGCGCCAACGCGGGCTGAATTCGCACCTCAGCTGTAACAGCTCTCTAGCGTTCCGCCGGAGAGCTGTTATCTAACGGGCATGCAATACCTCGATTTCGAAAAGCGCGTCGCGGAGCTGGACGGCAAGGCCGAGGAGCTTCGCGCGCTGGCCCGCAATGATCCCAAGGTCGACACCGGCGACGCAGTGGAAAAATTGGTCGAGCAATCACGGTCGATGCTCGGCGAGATTTACACCAAGCTGACGCCCTGGCAGCGATGCCAGATCGCCCGTCATCCACAACGGCCGCACGCGGAAGAATATCTGAGCGCGCTGCTGGATGAATTCACCCTGCTCGCAGGCGACCGAGGGTTTGCCGAGGACAACGCCGTTATCGGCGGCCTCGCCCGGTTCCGTGGGCGCTCGGTGATGGTGATCGCCCAGGAGAAGGGCCACGACACCCAAAGCCGCCTGCACCGTAATTTCGGCATGGCCCGGCCTGAGGGGTATCGCAAAGCAATCCGGCTGATGGAAATGGCCGAGCGATTCAAAATCCCGATCGTCACCTTGATCGACACCCCGGGCGCCTATCCTGGCAAAGGCGCTGAGGAACGCGGCCAATCGGAGGCGATCGCACGCTCTACAGAAAAAAGCCTGGAACTGACGGTGCCGATGGTCGCCGTGGTGATCGGCGAAGGCGGATCGGGCGGCGCAGTCGCGTTCGCCACAGCCAACCGCATCGCCATGCTGGAACATTCGATCTACTCAGTGATCTCCCCCGAGGGCTGCGCTTCTATCCTATGGAAAAGCGCCGATCGCGCTGAAGACGCAGCGGCGGCGCTGAAACTGACGGCGCAGGATCTGCTCGCACTCGGGGTCATCGACCGGGTTGTGCCGGAACCACTCGGCGGCGCGCAACGAGAGCCGAAGACAGCCATCGCCGCCGTGGGCGACACCATCTTGGAGCTGCTGGATGACATGGCCGGGTTAGCCCCCGATGCCCTCCGGGCCGACCGGCGCCGGAAGTTCTTGGAGATGGGCAAGAAGAAGCTTGGCGGCTAGGCCAATGCCGACCTCAGTTTGACGCCCGTCTCTTTCGCTCAGAGGCAACCGCGCTGGATCTCAGCTCTTGGCGGCGAGCACTCAGATCTTAGAAGCGCATTCCCAACGCCCCGGCCTAACCCGCCTCCTTCAACAGCTTGGCTGAAGCGGTTTCAATACGCTCCTCCAGCAACGCCATGAACGGGTCTGCCTTCATGCCAGAGGGAATAGGCTCTAGGAACTCCACCACAGCCACGCCCGGCCGCCGCACCACGCTACGGCGGCCCCAAAACACCCCGGCGTTAGTGGCCACCGGCGCGCACAGCACGCCATATTCGCGGTACAGCCCGAACACCCCACGGCGATAGCGCACCTCCGCGCCGGGCGCAACGCGGGTGCCCTGAGGGTAGATCACAATCTGTCCAGCTTCGGAGCGCTGGTCGGACAAGCGTGAACGCATCTTGCGCAGTGACGCCGTCCCACGGTCCCTGTCCACCGGCGCCGCCCCGATCCGCAGCGCGTACAGCCCCAGAACCGGCGCCCAAACCAGCGAGCGCTTCATCACAAATTTTGGACGCGGCAAGTCCCGCATCAGCACCAAAATATCCAAGAAAGACTGATGCTTGGCCGCCACCAACACCTCGCCGACAGGCAGCTTGCCACGCCGCTCGACCCGAAGGCCGCATAGCCGATCCAGCATCCACAACGCCTGTCGGCAATAGACCCGCATTGCCCAGTAAGCGGCATTGCGCGACACCGCCGCCGCTGGGGCAAACACAACGCCCATTACCGCCATCGAGCTGTACAGCCACAAGTCGAACAGCATGGAACGCAACAACAACATCGGCGATGTGCTCCTTCACTCAACACCCCAAGCCCAGTGGCTGTGGGGACGAGCCTACATAAAGCGAGGCGCAAGCTATCGGGTGTTTGCGGCGTTTGGCAAACCGGCGCAAACACGCTCCGCCAGGTTTTGTCTAAACCTGAGGCTTTCTCAGGAACTTCCGCTCACTCCAAAGGGTAAAGCTTGAGGTTCTATGGCATTTCCGGACCATAAAGCCGCGCACACTTTCGCGAACAGTGCTCAAGGGCACAGACGCAAAACGATGGCGCAGCGCCCTCACAGTCACACGTTAATTCTCCCTGCGCCGCAAAGCCGCCGTCACCGCGACCGCCGCCGCCGCCGTCGCAATCAGGGCGAAGGCGAACGGCACTCCGGCGAACCAAATCCAATCCGCTCCCTGAGGCTGAAGGCTCGGCAGCAGCGGCGCCAGTTCTGTTGCGCCGGACTCGGCGGCGTCGATCACGCCTGAACCGCCAGCGATCAACGCAACCGCCGCCGTCAACGCGCCAACGGTGGAGCCTGCGAAGGTGAGGATCTGCAAGCGCTGCACAAAGATACGCGCTATGTAACCATCCTCTGCCCCAACCAGCTTCAGAACGTCGATCACCTTGGACTGCGCCGCTAAGCCGGCGGAGCAGGCCAGCGCCACCACCAGCGCCGAGGCGACGGCCAATATGCCAAGTGCGCCATAGGCCAGCCCCCTGATACGCCGTGCCGCTGGTCGCAAACGGTTGACCCATTCGCCGTGCGCGTCGACCTCTCCCACTACGCCGAGCGCCGTCAGCGCCGCCTCAATTTCCGCCGCCGGCGCCACGGCCTGCGGGCGCAGCTCGACGTCAATCAGGCGCGGCATCGGCAGGCTCTCGATATCCAAACTCTCCCCAATCCAGGGGGAGACCAGCGCGGCGACGGCGGTGTCGTCGAGCGGACGCGCCGTCTCGACCTCGTCTAGGCTACGCAGCGCAGCCAAAGCCTCTGCGAGCGCGGCGTTGTCGTCCGCCTCAATCGTCAATGCGACAGTGGCGCGGGCGGAGAGGTCGTCGGTCCAACTGCGCGACAAGGCATCCACGCCGGTGGTCGCCGCCACGCCGAGTGTCGCCAAAAAGCCCATGGCGGCGGCGACAATGGCCACAAGCCATGTCGAAGTCCAATCCTGTGGCAAGGGCGGCGCGGCGCCCGAACCGGCGCCCTTCTTCGTTAACTGATTCAAGCCGGGAGTGGGCTCCTCGACCGGCGGGCGGCTTTGGGGCGTATGCATATTCATACCGAGCCCTCCATGCCTGGAAAGCCGCGGCGGCCTTCCAGGTCAAAGCCTTCAGGCGATATGACATCCTGTGAGGATATCTCCGACGGTGAGGCGCAACGCTCCAAACGTCCATCCTCCAGATGCAACCGCGCTGCGCCGTAACGCGCCACCATATCCAAATCATGGGTGGCGATCAGGATGGTGTGTCCCAACTTATTCATCTCCGCGAACAGCGACATGATTCGCGCACCCATTTCAGGGTCAACGCTACCCGTCGGTTCATCCGCGAGGATCAGATCAGGCACAGACACCATCGCCCGGGCGATGCCGACGCGCTGTTTCTCTCCGCCAGAGAGGAAATGCGGCTTCACATCCAGCTGATCGCTGAGTTTCACCCATTCCAGCATCTCCAACACGTTGTTGCGGTATTGCGCTTCGCGGTGGCCGGCGACCATCAGTGGCAAGGCGACGTTTTCAAACACCGTCAGATGGTCAAGCAGTTGAAAATCCTGGATCACCACCCCGATGCGCCGCCGCAAGAGAGCAATGCTGCGCCGGGTGGCGCGATGAGCGTCTTCACCCAGAATGGTTAACTCCCCGCTGGTTGGGCGCAGGGCGAAATGCATCAGCTTGAGTAATGTCGACTTTCCAGCGCCGGAGCGGCCGGTCAGGAAATGCATGCTGCCGCGATCAATCGAAAGCGTGACGTCGCGCAGCGCTTCCGCGCCTCGAGCATAGCGTAGACCGACATTGGAGAAATGGATCACAGCCTCTTCGCCTCCTAGTCGCGCCGCAATATGGCGTCGCCGCAGTTAACCATCCATCAAGCACCTATTAGGTGTGCGTCACGGAAAGATTAACCGGTAACGAGAACCGGGCGAAAGGCGGGGCTGGGTTAATTCGCTGCCACATGATGCACGGCGGCGGTGGATAGGGCTTCAAATCTCAAGAGATTAGCAAACTTGACGACTTATTGTGCCGATCTGCGGAGCCGCGCCGCTCCTCCCAAAGCCCACCAAAAGGTCAGCGATATGATCACTGCCTGCCCCGACTGTTCAGCGCCGCACTCTGTTTCGGAAGGCGACGCCACTCTCACCGAAAAATGGATGGTGTGCGGCGACTGCGGCGCGGATTGGACTCTGGATGGCTCAACCCCCGCGTTGTTGAGCAATGAGAGTCCTGATTGCGCCGGCGACAACACTCCGCCCAACCCCAGCTCAGAGCTTGCCCCAGAATCTACGCCACAAGCTACACCATGGTCATCGGCGTCCACCCAGGAGGGGGTCGCCGCACGTCGACGAGAACAGGCAGCGCGGCTAGCCGCGATCAGCGGGACTCTGTCCAACAAGGAGCCTCCAGCGCCAGAGGCCGGAGAAAACAAACGTTTACCGGGAGCGATTTGGTCCAACACCGCAGCCAAACGCTCCCGCCGGATGAGCCTTGGCGCATGGCTCGGCATCGCCCTCGCCTTAAGCCTCAGCGCGGGTTTTACAGGGGCTCTCACAGAACCAGCCGGAACCCGGCCACAACTCTCCGAGCTCCCCGCGAACGCTCCAGAGGGCTTAGTCTTGGTGGAGGCGGGGTGGGATCTGGTCGCACATGGGAATGGACAAGCGCTTTTGGTATGGGGCGAGATCGCCAACACTGGCCCGCAAGAGCTAATACTGGCCCCGGTTGAGCTGCAAGCGCTAGGCCCTAGAGACGAAGAGCGCCGACGTTGGCGAGTCACGCCGAAGCGCTGGGTGTTGGAGCCGGGGGCGCGGACGTCCTTTCAGGATCGCATCACGGATCTGCATGGTACCGTATACAACGTTCATGTCGAGGTCGCACCGCGTGAGGCGCCCACGCACAACGCCACGCACGACGATGCTGCCCAAACCGGGTGAGGATCTGGCGAAGATCGCCTTGGCCAGCGCATCTCGGAAATGGGATCTCTGAAGCGAGCTCCCATTTGAGCATTTCAACGCTGGTTACTTAAAGCGATCCAACAGGCGCTCGAAATAATCCAGCTCCTGTCGCTCACGCTCCCGTTCAGCGGCGCGGCGACGCAACTCCTGCAAGATATCGCGGGCGCGGGAACGGTCCGCCTCCCCCGGCACCTGCGGGCCGCGCCCCTGGGTGATGCCATTCATGCCGGAGCCGTCGCGGTTGAACGGATCGAGCCCTTCGCCGCCCTCGCCGCCTAGATCCTGACCGTCAGCCTGCTGCTGTTCCTGGTCCTGCAACGCCTCGGCCGCCGCCCGTGCACCGTCCCTCAAAGCGTCGACAGCGCGCATCTGATCGTCAGCGGCCCGGCCTGGGTCGCGGGAGCCAAGAGAGCGCTCAGCATCGCGCATCGCTTGCTCGGCCCGATCTAACTCCTCGCCAGCGGCCGCGCCAGTGTCAGAGTCAAGGTCGCCCCGGAAATCTCTCAAAGCGTCCCGCAGCGCCTGCTGACGCCGCTGAAGATCACCGAGCCGCTGACCCTGCCCTGGCCCTCCAGGGTTCTGTCCGAGGCCATCCTGATTTGGGCCTTGGCCTTGACCTAATTGTTGTCCAGGCTGTTGACCCTGACCGGGTTGCCCGCCTTGCCCAGGTTGCTGGCCCTGACCAAGTTGCTGACCTTGCCCAGGCTGTTGGCCTTGCCCAGGCTGCTGTCCCTGTCCGGGTTGTTGGCCTTGTCCCGGCTGCTGGCCTTGCCCGGGCTGACCGGCTTGGCCCTGCTGGCCTCCTTGTTGGCCCTGCTGACCTTGTTGTCCTTGTTGGCCCTGCTGCCCCTCTTGGCCTTCCTGGCGACGACGCAGAAATTCATCGAAGGAGCGCTCGGCGAGACCCTGCTGTTCGCCGATCATGTCCTGCAATTCATCAAGGGCGCCCTCTTGGTTCTGCCCTTGTTGCTGCTGATCACCTTGTCCGGCCTGTTGAGAACCGCCCGGCTGCATGCTGTTCAGCAACTGCTCCAACATCGAGAGCATCTGCTGCGCTTCGTCCATAGCGCCGTTGCGGGCCGCCTCTTCCAGGGCGCGCAACATCTCCTCAAGTTGCTGTTGATTCAACATCTGCCCGTCTTGTGGCATTTGTTGCGCGATGTCTGGGTTGCGCTCGGCCAACTCCGCCAGCGCCTGCATATAATCTTGAATCGCCGCCCGCAGCTCATCCATCAGAGCGCGCAGCTCTTCATCGGAAGCGCCGTTCTCGATCGCCTCCCGCAGCTGGCGCTGCGCCCGGGCGAGGCGCTCGGCGGCGTTGTCCAACCCGCCATCCTCCAAGCGTACCGCGGCCTCATAAAGACGATCAATGATCGAAGTGCGCTGCTCGTCGATGACTTCTTCGTTTATCGCATAGGAGAGACGAGAGATCGCCGAACGCAGCAGCAGATAGCCGCCAGCGTCGTTGAAGTAATCGTCCGGCTCGCGGGTGAGCGCCTCCAACACCCGGCGCACGCGCGCGGCGTTGTCGCGGTTCCAGGCGAAATGGCCACGTTGCTCAATCGCCGCCTTGGCCATCGGCTCAGAGAAGCGCCGTCCGGGGAGCAGAAAGCGGATCGGATCGGTTTCGGCCTGCTGCCCTGCGGCGTCGACCACCCGCAGGGTCATCGCCACTGGCAATTCGGTCCATTCATGACCGACAAAGCTCTCCTCGACCTTTTCTTCAATCACCTCGCCAGGCGCAGCCAAGGGTATGGGGAGAGGAAACTCCAGATGCGCGTGCTCTTCCGGGGCGGACAACATGTCCGCCTCCTCATCAAGCTTCAGCACCGCCCAGGCCTCGACGATCCCGTAATCATCGCCCGCAATATAGCTAAAGTCAGTCACGCCCTGCGCCCCGCGCTCAGGCGCTTTGCTCACCTCGACAGTCGGCGGCGCGTCGGGAGTTATGGCGAAACGCAGATCCACGGCGGGGTCGCCAGACAGCTCCAACTTCAGGTGAGAGGCTTCGGCGAGAGTGATTTCGGCGGCGTATACGCCGTCGCCCTCACTCACCAACGGGCCATCTTCCTCGGCCTGAATCGCCACTTCGGCCGTCGCCTGTTGCTCGCCATCCTGCTCTGGGTCTTGGGCGGCGCCTTCGGTCACGTCAACCACAACATCCGGACGTTCCAGCGCCTCACCGCCATAGACCTGATCGTTCAGCGTCAATACCGGGGGTGCGTCGGCGTTGAACACCCGCAGCGAAACCACTGTGCCAGTTGGCAGCACCCGTTCGCCTCGACGGGAGGCTGCGTCCGCGAAGTAAATCGGCGCGACGCCAGTGTAATCCGGCGGGGTCGCCCACATCTCCAAGGCGGTCTCCGGCGCTGCCGGGCCGCCGGTCAAATTGGCGCCGATGGGCCGCAGAGCTTCCGCAACACGCCCATCAACCGCGCCAAGCAACCCTGCGGCGCCGAGGGCGAACACTGCAAAGAAACGCAAGGCCCAAGGGTCGCGCCCACCGCCAATGCGGATGTCGGGAGCCGGGGCTCGCACCCGATCCGCAGCCGCCGCCATCCGGCGCTTGTGCGCGCGCCACAAAGCGCTCGCCCGCGTATCATCCGCGCCAAGCGCAAGCGTGTCCTCGAAACTGGCCACAGGCCGCTCCGGCCGCCCCTGATCAAGCCGCGCGCGTGCAGCAGCTTTGCTCGGCCAACGCAAGCGGCGGAAGAGATTGTACAGGCCCGCGACAGCGCCGACGCCAAACACGGCCCAGAGCGCAGCGCGCCCCAGTTCTGGCAACATGCCCCACACGCCAGCGACGGTGACGGCGGCGAAAGTGAACAGCAGCGCCGCCAACGGCCAAAGCCCCTGCGACAAACGCTCGACCACCATACTCCATTGTGCGAGGCGGGCGCGCCGATTCAGCCGGGAGGAGACTTCCGCCGCCTGTTCAGCGTCACGACGCTGGGCAGCGCTGGGGGTTCTGGCTCCGCGATCGACCATCTCGCCTCTCTTAACCTGTTCGCACCGGACGCCGCCGGGGCTTCCTGCCGAAACAGCTTTCTAGCCGTCGGCCTCGTCTACGCGTCCCACCCAATCGGGAATATGATCGCGCTTGAGCATCTCGTCGAATGTGGGGCGCGCGCGGATGATCTCAAACCGGTCGCCGCTAACCAATATCTCTGGAACCAACGGTCTAGAGTTATACTCAGAACTCATCACGGCCCCGTAAGCGCCAGCAGATCGAAAGACGATCAGATCATCGGGGCGGATCAGAGGCAAATCACGTTGCACGGCGAACACGTCGCTGCTTTCGCAAATCGGCCCAACCACATCCACCGGCAACCGGGCGGCGCCCGCCTCCGGCTCCACCACCGGCACAATGTCATGCCATGAATCATACATCGCCGGACGAATCAGATCATTCATCGCCGCGTCGATGATCACGAACTCACGATCCGCGCCCTGTTTACGGTAAATCGTCTTCGCCACCAGAATTCCGGCGTTGCCGACGATCAGGCGGCCCGGTTCGATCACCAGCTCAGCGCCAAGATCTCCCACGGTGCGCTTGATCAGCGCGCCATAGTCGAACGGCAATGGCGGCGCCTCGTTTACTCTTTGATACGGAATGCCCAGACCGCCGCCCAGATCCAAACGCCGAATCGTCACCCCGTCAGACCTCAACCGCCGGGTCAGCTCGGCCACCCGTTCAAACGCCGCCTCAAACGGGGCGAGGTCGGTGAGTTGCGAGCCGATATGCACCGCAACGCCAATCACCTCGATGCCGGGCATCGCCATGGCGCGGGCGTAAACGTTCGGGGCCTGGTCAAACGGCACCCCGAATTTATTCTCGGATTTACCGGTGGAGATCTTGGCGTGTGTCTTGGGGTCGACGTCCGGGTTTACTCGTAGCGTGATCGGCGCCCGCACGCCCATGGAGAGGGCGACAGCGTTCAACGCCTCTAGCTCCTCGCCAGATTCGACATTGAATTGCCCGACCCCAACCTCCAGCGCCGCCCGCATCTCCTCAGGGGTTTTGCCAACACCAGCGAATACGATTTTCTCAGGCGCCACACCCGCCGCCAGCGCCCGGCGCAACTCGCCCTCGGAAACGATGTCCGCCCCGGCGCCCAGCCGCGCCAGAGTGGCGATCACCGCCAGATTGGCGTTGGCTTTAACCGCGTAACAGATCAGATTTTGCGCCGGACTCAGCGCCTCCTCGAACAGGCTGAAATGCCGCTCCAGGGTGGCGGTGGAAGAGCAATAAAACGGCGTGCCGGCCGCTGCGGCGATGTCCGCCACGGGAACGTCCTCGGCGTGCAGCGCGCCATTTCGGTAGAGAAAATGATCCATCAGGCCCGCATTGAGACGGCCGGGGCGGCCAAGTGGCCGGTTTGCGCCGGTTGTTCGGTCTGCTTCGGCGCCTCCGGCGGGGCCTTACGCCCGCAACCGGCCGCTGCCAGCGTTAAGATCGCCGCCGTCGTCAACGCCGCCGCCCGGAAAAGTTTAGAACTCATACTCGCTTTAATCATGACTCGCCTTCCCTCTGGAGCGCCGTGCGCCACCGCGCGATTTGCGCGCGCACCTGGGACGGCGCGGTCCCACCATAGCTTGTGCGGCTTGCAACCGATTTGTCTACTGACAGAACCTCAAACACTTCCGCAGTGATGCGCGGCTCCACCGCTTGCATCGCCTCCAACGGCAGCGCCTCTAGCTCAACGCCGCGCATCTCGGCCTCCCGCACCAACGACCCCACCACATGATGGGCGTCGCGGAACGGCATATTTAATGCACACACCAGCCAATCGGCGAGGTCAGTTGCTGTGGCGAAGCCAACGCCGGCGGCGGCGCGCAGCGCCTCGGGATTGGGGGCCATGTCACTGACCATGCCGGTGGTCGCAGCGAGGCAAATCTCCAGGGTGTCGGCGGCGTCGAACAACGGCTCTTTGTCTTCCTGCATGTCCTTGGAGTAGGTGAGCGGCAGGCCCTTCATCACCGTCAACAGCGTGGTTAAAGCCCCGAACACCCGTCCAGATTTGCCACGCACCAGCTCGGCGGCGTCGGGGTTGCGCTTCTGCGGCATGATCGAGGAGCCGGTTGTGAAGGCGTCAGAGAGTTTCACGAACCGGAATTGCGCCGAGGACCACACCACCAACTCCTCGGCGAATCGGGAGAGATGCGTGGCGCAAATCGCCGCCGCGCTGAGGAACTCCAGGGCGAAATCGCGGTCGGACACGGCGTCAAGCGAGTTGGCCGCCGGTCGATCAAAACCTAACGCCGCCGCCGTACGGTCGCGATCAATCGTAAAGGAAGTCCCCGCCAATGCCGCCGCGCCAAGGGGTGATTCGTTCAGACGGGCGCGCGCATCGCGAAACCGGCTGCGATCGCGAGCGAACATCTCGACATAGGCCATCATATGGTGACCCCACGTGACCGGCTGCGCTGATTGCAGGTGGGTGAAGCCAGGCATCACCATATCGGCCCCAGCCTCGGCCTGATCAAGCAACACGGTGATCAGCGCCTGAAGCTGGGCGTCCAAAGTGTCGATCGCGTCTCGCACCCATAGCCTGAAATCGGTGGCGACCTGATCATTACGTGAGCGCGCGGTGTGCAGCCGCCCGGCGGGCTCGCCGATCAGCTCCTTCAGCCGCGCCTCGACATTCATATGAATGTCCTCCAGCGCGGTGGAGAAGACGAACTCACCGGCGGCAATCTCCTCCTTAATCCGCTCCAACCCGTCGATAATCGCCCGCGCGTCCTCAGCGGTCAGTAGTCCAACCGCCGCCAACATATTGGCGTGGGCTTGGCTGCCGCGGATGTCTTGATCGGCCAGACGCTGGTCGAATCCGATCGAGGCGTTGATGGTCTCGAGGAGTTGATCAGGTTGCGCCGTAAAACGGCCGCCCCACATTTTATTCGAATCGCTTTGCGCCATATCGTCGCTCTTAACTCGCTCGCCCAGGATTTTACGGAGACGCATATCATGCCGACCGACGCCCGCTTCAAACGCCGTAAGCTGACCGCCGCGCTGGCGCTGCTCGCACTCGCCGCGCCCTTGTCTTACGGCGCGCTGATCGCCCGCGCCACCCCGACTGATGACGCCCAAGCGACGCTGAAGACGCTAGCGCGTGGTGAGATGGCGGCGGTGCAGGTGCATGACGCTCCGCAAGAGGTCGCCGAGCACGCTTTTTTCAACGCCGACGATGAGGAAATCGACATCTCGGCGTTCCAAGGCCAAGTGCTGCTGGTGAATTTCTGGGCGACATGGTGCGCGCCCTGCTTGAAGGAGATGCCCGCGATCGACAGCCTCGCTGGGGCGATGGCGGATCAGGGTTTAAAGGTGGTCGCAATCAACCTCGATCGCAGCGGACCGGACAAAGGCAAAGCATTCTATCAGAAGATCAGCGCTCAGCATCTGGACTATTTCCACGAACCGAGCATGAAGGTGGCCCGCGCGATGGCGACGCGGGGCCTCCCCACCAGCATTTTAATTGATCGACAAGGGCGAGAGGTCGCCCGTCTCGCCGGTCCGGCCGAATGGGACTCAGACGACGCTAAAGCACTGATTGCGGCGATAGCGGACGGTGACGCCAGCTGATCCGCCCCTAGCTAGCGGAGGCGTCAGTCGCGCCTCGCATACTCTCTTTAGGTTGAGCAGGCCACGGAACCCACGCCCCTGAAAAGGTTTGGGCATCGTGGTCTTTTCTTTTGGAGACACCCCTCCCCCCAATTGCACCGTTCCCGGCTGTGAGAGGTCCAGTTTCACGGCAACATTGGCGGGAGAAGTCGCGCCAAACACTCTCAGGGTTAATTTTCGATATAGACATACCCATTTTGGAGAGTAAGAATCGCATGCATCCGTGACACTCATCTGATGGAAATTGTCTAGAATTTGCGGGGGATACGTATGTCATCAGCTATTTTTTCTCGATATTTCCAACCCCTTCCCCAAATTGGAGCAGCTCTTCTCTTATTGTTTTCATGTCCTATTGAGTCATTTTCACAAGATTCGAGTGGTGAAGTTCGAATTGTGAAAAATGTCTCCTTTGTTGAGTTCACAGTTGAAGGCAAAACCTACAGAATTGAGCGTAATAATGATCAAGAGAACCGGATTGAGGATAGCTTTGCAAAGACATCCAGAGCGTGCCCGCCATTCTGTGTACATCCAATGGAAGTTGCAGACGGCATAGACACGCTTGGTGAGCTTGAAGTGCTTGATTTTCTGCAGAACAGGGTCGCCCCAGGAGCGGGTCTCCTTATAGATGCACGGCTGCCGGTGTGGTTTGAGAAGGGGACAATTCCAGGATCGGTCAATATCCCTTTCAATGTGTTTGCAGGTGACCAGAATCCGTACCGCGATCAGATTCTAATGGCGCTGGGCGCCGAGCGGACGCCGCTGGGACGGCTGGCGTTCAGTAACGCCAAGGAACTGGCGTTGTTTTGCAATGGCCCGTGGTGCGATCAATCTCCACGCGCGATTTGGAGTCTGATCGACGCCGGCTACCCGCGTGAGAAGATCAAATATTATCGTGGCGGCATGCAAAACTGGCTCATGCTCGGCCTCACCACCATTCCAGGCGGCTCTCCTGAGTTGGATGCTGTGGAGAATCAGCAATGAGCAGTTTTCAAAGCATTGCTATCGCCAGCATGGGCGCCTCAGTCATTCTCGGCGCGGCCTTGAGCACCACCACTGCTGAACAGCCGATAGAGCATACCAAAGGGTTTAAGCGCCTGGAGTGGGCGCCGCCGTCCCACGACACCTTGACCCAGGAACCAGCCAAGCTGCCCATGCCGATGGTGCTCCAAGATGAGAAGGAGCAACCGCCAGCGATTGAGATCACTCAGCATGCGTTGGAGCAAAACCAAGGGGCCAGGCTGTCCGAGGTTAACGAAGGCGACATGCGCGCCATTACAGACAAAGTGCTTAGTGGCCTCCCAACCATCGCGACCTCTGAGGCTCCTGCCAGAGAAGAATCCCCCACAAATGACGAAATGCTCGAGACGACAAATCGGGTGCTGGAAGCGCTAAACGCCTTAGACAGGGCGGACAGCTTCGACGACGTCTCGGTCTCCGAAAGCGCCGCTCAAGATTTGCGAGTGACCTTGTCTGAGTTGGTGGCGCAGGCGCAATTGCAGGGCGACTCAAACGATTATGTCGGACAACTGCTTGATGAGGCGATAGCCCGCCGAAACACTGCAGTGCCAAACGCGCTTCAGGATGGGAGCGGGCGCTTGAACACCGCCGCGCTGCTAGCTTCCATCGCTGCAGCGGAAAGCGCCAAACAAGCTCAGGCCGCCGCTGACCCGTATCTATCCGCAATAGAGGCCGAAGGCGCGACGACTCTTGTAAATAGAGGCGATCGGCTCTCCACCGGCTCGATGGTTTCTGCAGAACCTCAACGAGAGCGCTTCATCACGGTTCGAGCCGGCGACACCTTGGGCGCCATCGCCATAGCCGCTTATGGCGACGCTCTTTTGTACCCTCGGATTTTCCAGGCCAACCAGGACATTCTACGCAGCCCGAATGACCTCTCGATCGGACAGCGCCTACGGATTCCCAATTAAACGATGAGAGCACACAGCCGCCGCCCGCTATTGCGGGCGGCGGCTGCTCAAGCGCTAGGCCGCCTTCAGCGCTGCCTGTAAGACGTCTTCACTGACAGAGTTCTCATATTGAGCGAAATTGTCGGCGAACATTTTCACCAGCTTCTCAGCCTGGGCGTCATAAGCCTGTGGGTCAGCCCAAGTCTGGCGCGGGTTCAGGATCGGACCCGACACCCCCTCGACCTCAACCGGCACATCGAAGCCAAAGTTCGCATCGTGGCGGAACTCCGCCGAATTCAACGAGCCGTCCAAAGCAGCGGTGAGCAACGCGCGGGTGACGCGTATCGGCATCCTCTGGCCAACGCCATAAGCACCGCCGGTCCAACCGGTGGAGACCAGCCAGCAAGTGACGCCATGCTCCGCGATTTTCTGACGGAGCAACTCGCCATAGATCTCCGGCCGACGCGGCATAAACGGTGCGCCGAAGCAGGTGGAAAACGTCGGCTCTGGCTCGGTGACGCCCTTTTCAGTACCGGCCACCTTCGCGGTAAAGCCTGACAGGAAATGGTACATCGCTTGCGCCGGATTGAGACGGGCGATCGGCGGCAGCACGCCAAACGCGTCGCAGGTCAGCATGAACAGATTCTTCGGAACTCCGCCGCGCGCGGTGTCGGAAGCGTTCGGAATAAAGTGCATCGGATAGCAGACGCGGGTGTTCTGGGTCAGCGACCCATCGTCGAAATCTAAATCGCGGGTGCTCGGGTCCATCACGACATTTTCGAGCACTGAGCCAAACATCGAGGTGGTGGCGTAGATCTCTGGCTCAGATTTGGCCGAAAGGTTGATGGTCTTGGCGTAACAGCCGCCTTCGAAGTTAAACACGCCGTCATCTGTCCAGCCATGCTCGTCATCGCCGATCAAAATGCGATTGGGATCAGCTGAGAGCGTGGTTTTGCCCGTGCCCGACAAGCCGAAGAAGACCGCCGAGTCACTAGGATCGCCAGCGGCGTGATTGGCAGAACAATGCATCGGCATCACGTCTTTGCCCGGCAGCAGGTAATTCATGATCGAGAAGATCGATTTCTTATTCTCCCCGGCATAACTGGTGCCGCCGATCAGAATGGTTTTCCGCTCAAACGAGATCGCAATAATGGTCTCGGAGCGACAACCATGGCGGGAGGGGTCCGCCTGGAACGATGGCGCGTTTATCACCGTCCACTCCGGCGCAAAACTTATCAGCTCTTCCCGGCTCGGGCGGCGCATCATGTTGCGAATGAACAGCATGTGCCATGCCAACTCATTCACAAACCGCACGGAGATCCGGTGGCTGGGGTCGGCGCCGCAATACAGATCCTGCACGAACAGATCCTTGACGCCCAAATGCGCGAGCATGTCGGCGCGGAGTAGATCGAACGACTCCGGCGCCATTGGCGGGTTGTTCTCCCACCAAATGCTGTCGAGCACGAAAGCTTCGCGCACCACGAACTTGTCTTTGGGAGAGCGGCCGGTGTGTTGACCGGTCTGCACCACCAAGGCGCCGCCCGCTGCTAGATCGCCCTCTCCGCGCGCGATCGCCGCCTGCACCAGAGCCGCCTCTTCGAGATTGTATGCAACTGAGCGCGTTTGGCTAAGTCCAAGTGAATCGATCGGGTGTGACGGATTGTAAATGCCGGTGGGGCCCACGAGCCTATCTCCTAACTGATCTCGATGTGCAAACGCCATTTCAACAGCGCAGCGTGCCCGCGACCAACCAAAAACCGTGCCACGGCGCTGGCTTTCGCGCATGCAATCACGGCCCTTAGCGTATGCAGCATCAAGATAACAACCGGCTTTCCCTGGCGAGGCCGGATAAACCCTTTCTGCCGTGATTATCCGTGTCGAGCGGGCCTACGAACACGCTCACAAAAGAGCATCTCTTTATCAATCGTCATCAAACA
>JAHQVS010000041.1 GCA_019634215.1 Paracoccaceae bacterium
CTAAATGCAGCGGTCAGTGCGCCCCCAGAGTTGATTGACCGTTCAAATGCCTTAACCAACGCACCGCACCGAAGCTCTGCTTCTATCAATGGCTGGTTCCCCAGCAGCACGCCCGCGCCCTGTTTGGCTTCCTCCACGGCAAGGCTGTAAAGCGAGAAGACCGGCCCCATCGCCGCATCTATTCCACTGGCTGAGGCAAAGTTCAGCCACTTTGCCCAATCCCCGCGCCAAGTCGCGTCGTGTAAAAGAGTCCACCCTTTCAAGTCTTCCGGGCAGGCCAGACGTTCGGCGAGGCCAGGAGAGCAAACTGGGAAGCGCTCCGCTTCGGCCAATACTGTGTCGGCTATGCCATCCGCAAGTTCCTGGCCGAAGAACACCGCCAAATCAAATGGTTCACGGATAAGATTGGGAGGCTGCTCCATCGCAATGACGGAGATTGTTAGATCAGGATATGCCGATCTTAGAGCCGGAAGCCGTGGCGCTAACCAGAGTTGAGCGACGCTGGGAAGCGCCGCAATCCGAAAGCTCGCCGGCTCGCCCGCCTTGCGCAAGTCGTGAACAGCGCTCCCGAGCGCGTCAAAAGCGTTGATCAAACTCGGCAGAGCGGAGCGGCCACACTCGTTCAGACGCAGCCCCTGCGGCAGCCGATCGAAGAGATCACGCCCAAGCCACGCCTCAAGAGTTTTGACCTGTTGAGCGACCGCGCCGGGCGTGACGTTCAACTCACGCGACGCAAGTGAAAAGCTCTCCAAACGAGCCGCCGCCTCAAAAGCGCGCAAAGCGTTGAGAGGGGGTCCCTTCGGTCGAGGTGGGACAATACTCATCAGGAGCAGTATCGAGACATAGTTTTTCTATCCCTCACAGGAAGAATTCCACGTTTGCGCGCGGATCGACAAGGCGTCCATCATTGCTGACGTCATGTTCAAGGCTATGGATTGGACCGCCGATGACCGCGCTATCGTATCGAAACTGGGTTCCTGAACACTGCGAAACCTACATTCAATCAATCGCCGCTGAGGTGGCGGAGACGGATGATGTGGCGATTGAAGCGCGCCTCAATCGCTTGATAGATGACAATCGGCGCATTCACGACATGGATTGCATCAACCTGAATCCGGCGGCCAATGTTCTCAACCCAAAGGCGGAAGCTGTTTTGGCGCAAAGCTTGGGCTCCAGGCCCTCGCTTGGGTACCCCGGCGATAAATACGAAATGGGGCTGGAAGCGATCGAGCAGATCGAGGTGATCGCCGCCGAGTTGGTCGCCGAAGTATTCGCAGCCCGTTTTGCCGAAATCAGGGTCGCGTCAGGAGCGCTTGCGAACCTCTATGCGTTTATGGCGACGACGAAGCCAGGCGACGCCATCATCGTGCCGCCGCCGACAATCGGCGGACATGTGACGCACCATCCATCCGGATGCGCCGGCCTCTATGGCGTCGCAATCCATTCCGCGCCAATCAACCCGGACGGATATACGATCGACCTCGAAGGTCTGGCGCAGATGGCCGAGGAGATCCGCCCGAAGCTGATCACGATCGGGGGCAGCCTCAATCTGTTTGAGCATCCTGTGGTGGAGATTCGCAAGATCGCGGACCGCACCGGCGCCAAGATCCTGTTCGACGCGGCCCATCAATGCGGCTTGATCGCGGGCGGGGTTTGGCGCAACCCGTTGGCTGCAGGAGCCGATCTGATGACGATGAGCACCTACAAAAGCCTGGGCGGGCCAGCGGGCGGGGTGATCGTGACCAATGATCCGGCGCTGGCCGAAAAACTGGATCATATCGCATTCCCAGGGCTCACCGCGAATTTCGATGCGGCGAAGTCAGCCTCACTGGCCATCACCATGCTCGACTGGCTGACACTCGGCAAAGATTACGCCGCTGAGATGGTCGCCGCCGCCCATTCCTTAGCGACCAGCCTAGAGATGGAGGGCGTTCCTGTTTTCTCAACGCCGTCAGGTTTCACCAAGTCGCATCAGTTCGCTGTTGAAGCGGCCCAATATGGCGGCGGCCAGCAAGTCTCGAAGCAACTGCGTGAGGCGAACATCCTGGCATGCGGGATTGGTCTGCCGATCTCACCAGTCACAGGAGACCTCAACGGCCTGCGGTTGGGAACGCCAGAGATAGTGCGACGTGGAATGCGCTCATCTGATATGGCGGACCTCGCCCGATTGATCGCAAAGGCGTTGCGTGCGGAAGATCCAACTACAGTCCGCAACGAAGTTACTGAGTACAGGAAGAGTTTTACCGGCCTTCACTTCATCCGCTAAAGACCCACCCCGATAGATGAACTCAGCGGGGACAAAGTGGCCCCCGGCAAAAAAATGGCGTCGCCCGGCTCCCTACCCCGCCACAATCACCACCGCCCCCGCATCCCAACTCAACCGCACCTCATCCTCCCAGGTGATCGTCTGGGCCAAGGTGCGTTGGCGATTGGTGCGGGAGGCTTTCATCACCCGGCCCGAGGGCAGGCGGACGCGGTAGATCGACATGTCGCCGAGATAGGCGATGTCCTCGACCACGCCAACGGCGCTGTTCTCCATGGCAGCGGCGTCGGGGTCGTGCTTTTCGATCAGCAGTTTTTCGGGGCGCAACGCCACCTCGATGGCGGCCCCGACGCCTTGGGCGGCCACATGGTCGGGAATGCGGGAGGCGCGGATCTGGGCGGGGGCGTCGGGGGAGGTCACCACGACCCCGCCCAGGCCTCCGCCTTCAACGCCAGTTTCGACGCCCTGCGCGCCGATCTCGGCGATGGCGCCCTCAAGCAGGTTCACATCGCCGATAAAGTCGGCCACGAAGCGGGTTTGCGGGGCCTCATACACCTCCTGGGGCGTGCCGACTTGGGCGATTTGACCATGGTCCATCACCGCCAGGCGGCTGGAGACTGTCATGGCCTCCTCCTGGTCATGGGTGACGATCACGAAGGTGAGGCCGAGCCGCTCCTGAATATTGACCAGCTCAAACTGCGTCTCCTCGCGCAGCTTTTTGTCGAGCGCGCCCAGGGGTTCGTCGAGCAGCATCAGTTTCGGCCGCTTCGCCAGCGCCCGCGCCAGCGCCACCCGCTGACGCTGGCCGCCGGAGAGTTGGTCCGGGCGGCGCTTGGCCAGTTGCTCCAACTTCGCCAGCGCCAGCATCTCCTCCACCCGGGCCTGGCGCTCGGGCTTCGGCATCCTCTCCTGCTCCAGACCGAAAGAGATGTTCTTCTCTACCGTCATATGCGGGAATAGCGCGTAGGACTGGAACATCATGTTCACCGGCCGCTCATAGGGCGGGATGTCGGCGATGTCGACGCCGTCCAGCTCGATTGAGCCCGCGTCCGGCGTATCGAAGCCGGCGAGCATACGCAGCAAGGTGGTCTTGCCGCAACCGGACGGGCCGAGCAGAGCGAAGAACTCACGGGCGTGGATGTCGAGCGAGATATTGTCGACGGCGGTGACCGCCCCGAACCGCTTCACCACATTGCGGATGCGCAAATACGGGACGGCGGCAGGATCGCGCCAAGGCGCGAAGGGCGTTTTGAGCGCGGCCTGGGCCGCCTGCCGGGTTTCGTCCGGTTTGATCTCGTCCGGCTTGGCCGAGGTCGCCTCCGCCTCCATTCGCCCCCCTAAATCTTGTCCGTCAGCCGTAGAACCTCTCGGGTCTCTTGGGCGCGTGGAGCCGCGCCCAAGAGCGTTCACTGGACGCCAGGGAAGGTTACTGCCCGGTCTTGATCCGAGTCCACATCCGGGTGGCGACCCGCTGGGTTTTCGGGCTGTAGGCCTCTTTGATGTAGAGGTTCTCCAGCGTCGCTTCGTCCGGGTAGATCGCGGTGTCGCCGATCACGTCCTCGTTCAGGAACTCCTGCGAGGCGAGGTTGCCGTTGGCGTAGTAAACATAGTTCGACGCCTTCGCCATCACCTTCGGGTCCATGATGTAATTCAGGAAGATATGGGCGTTCTCGGCGTGCGGCGCGTCGGTAGGGATCGCCATCTGGTCGAACCACATCAGCGCGCCCTCTTTAGGGATGCTGTAGCCGACGGTGACGCCATTATCGGCTTCGGCGGCGCGGTCACGGGCCTGAAGAATGTCGCCGGACCAGCCCACCGCAACGCAAATATCGCCGTTGGCGAGGGCGTTGATGAACTCGGAGGAGTGGAACTTGCCGATATAGGGCCGCACCGCCGAGAGCACGGCCTCGGCCTTCTCGACAACCTCCTGATCATCGCTGTTGGGGTCCTCGCCGAGATATTTCAGCGCGGCAGGGATCACCTCTGTCGGCGCGTCGAGGAACATGATCCCACAGGCGGACAACTTCTCGGCGTTGGCCGGATCGAACACCAGAGCCAGGCTGTCGATCGGGGCGTCTTCGCCCAGAACCTCTTTCACCTTTTCGACATTGTAGCCGATGCCGGTGGTGCCCCACATGTAGTTGATCGAGTATTTGCCCTCGGGGTCGTACAGATCAGTGCGGGTCTGCACGACATCCCACATATTGGCGAGGTTCGGCAGCTTCTCTTTGTCGAGCGGCTGGAACACGCCGGCCTGGATTTGGCGGCTGAGGAACGAACCGGTCGGCACGACGACGTCATACCCAGTGCCGCCCGCTAACAGCTTGGTCTCCAACACCTCATTGGAGTCGAACACGTCGTAGACAACCTTGATTCCGGTCTCGGCCTCGAATTCGGCGAGGATCTCCTCATCGATATAGTCAGACCAGTTGTAGACGTTGACCACTTTGTCTTGGGCGGTGGCAAGGCCGGCCCCGGCGACGATCATGGCGGCCGCCGCCAAACCGCGCCAAAGCGCCCGATCGACGCCGAACAGGGGCGATAAGTTGCTCATTTGTTGGTCACTCCGCTTGGGCAGCCCGGATTTTCACCGGACGTCATTCCTCTTCCGTACTCTTCGCCGACTAAAGCAGCGGATCTTCGTTCCGAAAAGTGGGAATCAGCGCTACCGGGCCGACAAATACGCCTCAAACACTCTGCGGGCGGCGGCTTGAGCCGAGTCGAGACGGGTTGAGAAGCTGTCGAGATCCGTAGAACCAGCCGCACGCAGGATTGCGGCCCGCACCCCTGCCGCCGCGTTGGGGCTGAAGGCGGCCTCCAGCGTGACGCGGGTCATATGCTGAAGACCGGCTTGCAGACTGTAGGCTTCCTCCAACGCCGCCGCCTCCTCCGAGGTGAAACGCCCAGCGGCGGCCAAGGCCGCGATGGCCGCTTGAGTGGACCAACCGCCGCGAGCGCAGCCCGCATCTCCATGAGAGGCGGCGATCAGCAGCTCGGTCTGCGCGACGAACTCGATGTCAAACAGCCCTCCCGGCGGATGCTTCACCGACCATTTGTCGCCCGACTCCCTTGGATGGGCGTCTTGGATCTTGGCCCGCATGTCAACGGCCGCTGTTCGGACCGCCTCAGCCGATCGTGGGCGGGCCAGAGCCGCCTCGATCGCCGCGTCAATCTTGGCGGTCAAATCAGGCGCGCCCGCCACCACTCGGGCCCGGGTCAGCGCCAGATGCTCCCACACCCAAGCATCCTCACGCTGATAGCGGGCGAAAGACGCCAAAGAGGTCGCCAGTGGTCCGGAGCGGCCTGAGGGGCGCAGCCGCATATCGACCTCATAGAGAGCGCCCTCGGCGGTTGGCGCAGTCAGGGCGGCGGTGAGCTTCTGGGTGAGCCCGGCGAAGTAAGGCGCGGCGGCTTGCGGGCGCGGGCCTTCGGATTCGGCGGTCACCGGCGCGTCGTACACCACGATCAGGTCGAGATCGGAGGTCGCGGTCATCTCGCGCGAGCCGAGCCGCCCCATCGCCACGACCGCCGCGCCGCCGCCCTCGATCCCGCCGCGCTGACGCGCCTGCTCGGCGACCACATGCGGCCACAAAGCGCTGAGACAGACCTCGGCGATATCGGAATAAGCGGGACCGGCCTCGGCGGGCGGCAGGGTTCCCCGCAACAACCCGACGCCGATCTGAAATCGGCGCTCCGCCGCCCATCGCCGCGCCGCGTCAAGCGCCCGCTCATAATCCTCGGCCCCGTCAAGCAGAAGGGCCAATTCGGCGAGGCGCTCGGTAAAGAGCGGCGGCGGCGCGAAGAAATCCTCATCCAACACCGCGTCCAGCACCGCCGACCGATGCGCGAGATAATCCGCCAAGCGCGGGGCGGCGCCGCAAATCTCGATCAGCAGGTCCAACAGGCGCGGGTTGGCCTCGATCAGCGCCAATAACTGCACCCCGGCGGGCAAACCGTTCAGGAACCGGTCAAACCGCATCAGCGCGGCCATCGGATCGGGCGCGTCAGCCAGACGGCGGAACAGGCCAGGGGTCAGCCGCTCCAAAGCCTGCCGGGCGCGCGGGGTGCGCATCGCCCGCAAGCGGCCCGAGAACCACCCCTTGGCCACCGACTCCGCCCGCGCCGGGTCCGGCAGCGACGCCGCCCCGCATAGGTCAGCCGCGCCATTAGCCGGGCGGGCGTCAAGATCCTCCCCCGCCGCCGCCCGCACCGCCTGCATATGCGCCCGGGTCTCGCGCTCCAGGCTGGGCCAATCCGGCGCACCCATCAGGGCCGCGACCCGCTCCAGCGCCTGCGGGTCGGTGGGCATCCGGTGGGTCTGCTGATCCTCGACCATCTGCAACCGGTGTTCGAGGGTGCGCAGATGGACGTAAGCGGCGCTCAACTCATCACGCGCCGCCTCCGGCAGCCGCCCGGCGCGAGTCAAATCAGCCAAAGCGTCGCGGGTGCGGGAAGACCGCAGACTGGGGTCGCGTCCGCCGAGCACCAACTGCCGGGTTTGCGCCAGCAGCTCGATCTCGCGGATGCCCCCGGCGCCAAGCTTAACATCCTGCCCCGCCACTGCGATTTCGCCGCCGCCCTCATGGGCGCGGATGCGGGACAGCATGTCGATGGCGTCCTCCACAGCCGCGAAATCAAGATGACGCCGCCACACGAACGGGGTCAGCCGCTCCAAATAGGCGGCCCCCGCCGCCAGATCCCCCGCCACGGGCCGCGCCTTGATATGCGCCGCCCGCTCCCAGGTGCGGCCCATCCCCTCGTAATAGGTTTCCGCCGCCGCCATCGACAGGCAAGCCGGCGTGGCTCCAGGGTCGGGACGCAGCCTCAGGTCGACACGCGCGACATACCCATCAGCCGTCATCTCGGAGAGCGCCTTCACCATTTGCTGGGTGAGACGGTTAAAACGATGCTTGGCCTCGAACAGCGACGCCTCCGGCAAGCGGTCCTGATCGAACAAGGCGATCAGGTCGATATCAGAGGAATAGTTCAACTCGCCCGCGCCGAGCTTGCCCATCGCCAGGATCACATAGGCCGGAGCCTCGGGATCAAAGCCGGGGATCGCGCCTCGCGCCGCCTCTTGCGCCAGCAGCCGGTCGATCACAGCCGACAAAGCAGCGTCGGCGAATTGGGTTAAGGCGGCGGTCACTGCGTCGAGGTCCCACACGCCGCCAAGATCGGCCAGGGCGATCAGAAGCGCCGCCCGCCGCCGCGCCACCCGCAACATCGCCGCCGCTTCCACGTCAGAGAGCCCGCCTTCCCGCACCGCCCTCACATCAGCGAGCAGCGCCTGAAGGCTCTCAGCCGCCGGCCGCTCCCATGCCGCGCTCAACCACGCGGCCTCCCGCTCAGCGGTCCGGCGCAAGAACGGCGCGGCGCACGCCCCGGAGAGCAGCGCGCGAGCAGCCTCGCTGCTCCCGTCAAGCGCCGCCTCGGGAGGGACAGATGGCGCAATCACGGGCGGCGCACGCCGTATCCCGGCTTGGAAAGAGGTGTTGTGCGCCACCGCTTTGAGACCAACAGATTCAGAAGAAGTAGAGTTGAGATCGGCGTTCGTCACCGGCAAATCTCCTCGAATGTTGGCCTAAATTACACATCCAACGCCCGGAAAAAGAGCGCAACTCTCTGAAAATACTACACTCACCCACAATCACACTGGCCAAGTGCGGATATGCGCCCTAAGTTTCTATGCGAAACCAAGGCATCAGCCTTAACCGTCGCGAGGACCGAATGCGTGATGACGCCACGACCATCGAGAGGCGCGACAATAAGCCGCTTAACATCCTGACTCTTAGCACAATTTGGCCGAGCAGCACTCAGCCAAATTTGGGCGTCGGGGTCGAGAATCGCATGCGCGCCGTGCAAGAAACTGGCGGCGCGGCGATTCGGGTGGTGGCTCCTGCGCCCGCCCCTATGACCCCGCGCGGCCTCTGGAACGGGATTCGGGGGCGCGGCGGTGCGCCGCGTCCGCCACATATGGAGAAGCGGGCGCAAATCGTGGCGCATCACCCGATCTGGCTGCGCCCGCCGGATATGTTCCTGTCCGCTCAAGCCAAGGCCTATTATTGGTCGGTGCGCGGCTTCGTCGCCAACCTTCACCGCACACGCGGGCCGTTCGACCTGATTGACGCCCACGGTGTTTATCCCGTCGGGGTCGCCGCCCGGTGGATCGCGTCGGATCTGGGCTTGCCATTCGCCGTCACCGCCCGCGCCAGCGATATCGCCGCCGCCAATGCGAGCGACGCCACCCGCGCCCAATCACGTCAGGCGTTGCAGGAGGCCGCCGCACTCGCTGCGCCTTCGCTAGCAATGCGCGACCGTTTGGCGGCCCTCGACGTGCCGCCGGAGCAGGTCCGCGTCTTACGGGACGGGGTTAACCTCGACCTGTTCCGCCTCGCCGATCAGGCCGAGCGCGCAAAATACCGCGCCGCCTTCGCCGCCCCCCTGGATCAACCTTTGTTGGTGTCGGTCGGCGACCTCACCCCCGCTTACGGTCACCACCTTGCGATCGAGGCGGTGGCGAAGCTTCCCAACGCGCATTTCCGCATCGTCGGCGCCGGAGAGTTGGGACCCTCGTTGCAGAGATTGATCGACCAGCTTGGCGTGTCCGAGCGCATCAACCTGCTCGGCGACCTGCCGCATCGCCTGACGCCGGAGCTGTTGGCGGCGGCGGATATCGGCGTCATCGCCGGAGTCGCCGACGACGGGGTGCAGCGGACGCTGGAATGTCTGGCGTGCGGCGCACCGGTGGCGACGATCGCTGGCGGCGGCGCCGCCGAGATCCTGCGTGAGCTAGACGCCGAGCGCCGCTCCAACGCCGCCGCCCCCTGGCCGGTGGCTGATCCGACGGCGGCCTCTTTGCACTCGGTGATCCAGGAACTGCTCAGCAACCGCCCACAACCCGACGCGGTGCGCGCCATGGCGATCGACCATGGCTGGACACGCCCTGTGGATGGTGTGTTGGCGCTGTTCCAAGCTGCGGTGGCGCAGCGGATCGCGGCGGAATAACCCCGCCGCGCTCCCCGGCGCTCCAGGGGCGATTAGCCCCCCAACACCTTTTACGCCGCAGCGATCTCCTCATCAGCCTTAGAAGGATCGGCGCCGCCGGCCTGGGCCATATCAGGCCGCCCGCCGCCGCCCTTGCCGCCCAGCGCCTCCGCCGCCGCCTTGACCAGATCCACCGCCGAGATCCGATCCGTCAGATCCTCGGTGACCCCCGCCGCCACTGCCGCCTTGCCGCCGGTGTCCGCCACCAACAGCACCGCGCCGGAGCCGAGCCGCTTCTTATGCTCGTCAATCAAGCCGCGCAGATCCTTGCCGGAAACGCCAGTCAGCGATTGCGCCAGGAACTTGACGCCGCCGATCTCCTTCGCCTCCGCCTCGCCGCCGCCTGAACCGCCCAAGGCGACCTGCTTGCGCAGATCGGCGATCTCATTCTCCAGTTTTTTGCGCTCATCCAGCAGCCCGCGCACCCGGTCCGCGACCTCCTCCGGCCGCGCCTTCAACGTCGCGGCCGCCGCCGCCAGCGATTGGGTCTGCGCGTCGAGATACTCGAACGCCGCCGCCCCGGTGAGCGCCTCGATCCGCCGGACCCCTGAAGCCGAGGCGCTTTCGCCGGTGACGACCAACACCCCGATCTCACCGGTGCGCGCGACATGGGTGCCGCCACACAGCTCCATCGAGTAGATATCGCCCGCCGGGCCGGTCTCGCCCTCCGCACGGTGGCCCATGGTCACCACACGGACCTCGTCGCCGTATTTCTCGCCAAACAACGCCCGCGCGCCCATCTCCTTGGCCTCATCGGGCGTCATCACCCGTGTGATCACGGCGTCATTCTGGCGGATATAGGCGTTGACCTCGCGCTGTATCCGCGCCGCCTCCTCCGGCGCCACCGCCTTGGCGTGGCTGAAGTCGAACCGCAGACGATCTGGCGCCACCAGCGAGCCCCGCTGGGCGACATGTTCGCCCAAGGCGCCGCGCAGCGCTTCATGCAACAGGTGCGTGGCGGAGTGGTTGGCCCGGACACGCGCCCGGCGCTCGCCGTCAACCATCAACTCCGCCGCATCGCCGATGCGCAGAGTCCCCTTCTTCACATAGATCAGATGCGCGAACACGCCGTCGGCGAACTTGCGCACATCTGTGACGTCGCCCGCCGCCTTGGCGGTGACCATCGCGCCGCTGTCGCCAACTTGACCGCCCGACTCCGCGTAAAACGGCGTCTGGTTCAGGACGACGTAAACGATCTCACCCTGTTTCGCTGTCTTCTTGGCCTTGCCGTCCTTGACGATCGCCAGAATCTCGCCCTCGGCGCTCTCGGTGTCGTAGCCGAGGAACTCCGTCGAGCCATGCGCCTCGCGCAAATCAAACCATACCGTGCTTTCACCGGCCTCGCCCGAGCCCGACCACGCCGCCCGCGCCCGCGCCTTCTGCTCGGCCATCGCCGCCTCGAACCCGTCGACATCGACGCTGCGGCCTTTTTCACGCAGGGCGTCCTGGGTCAGATCTAGCGGGAAGCCGTAGGTGTCGTACAGCTTGAACGCCGCCGCGCCGGGCAATGGCGCGTCATCGGCGATTTTCTCCAGCTCGTCATCGAGCAGCCCCAGCCCGCGCTCCAAGGTCTGGCGGAAGCGGGTCTCCTCCAGCCGCAAGGTCTCCTCGACCATCGGCTGGGCGGCGATCAGCTCCGGGAACGCCTGCCCCATCTCCCGGCTGAGCGCCGGAGCCAGCTTCCACATCATCGGCTCTTCCGCGCCCAGCAAATGGGCGTGGCGCATAGCGCGGCGCATGATCCGCCGCAACACATAGCCCCGGCCCTCATTCGACGGCGACACCCCGTCCGCCATCAAAAACGCGCTGGAACGCAGATGATCGGCGATCACACGATGGTGAATCTTCATCGGCCCGTCCGGATCGGTTCCCGCCACGGCGGCGGCGGCCTCGATCAGATGGCGCATGAGATCGGTGTCGTAATTGTCGTGCTTGCCTTGGAGCACCGCTCCGATCCGCTCCAACCCCATGCCGGTGTCGATCGACGGGCGCGGCAGATCCTCGCGGGTGTCCTCGTCCTTCTGCTCATATTGCATAAAGACGAGATTCCAGATCTCGATAAACCGGTCGCCGTCCTCCTCAGGGCTGCCCGGCGGGCCGCCCCAGATGTCGGGGCCGTGGTCGTAGAAGATTTCCGAGCACGGGCCGCAAGGACCGGTCGGCCCCATCGCCCAGAAATTATCCGAGGTGGCGATGCGGATGATTTTCTCATCCGGCAGCCCGGCGACCTTCTTCCACAGATCAGCCGCCTCCTCGTCATCATGGTAGACGGTGACAAGCAGCTTGTCCTTCGGCAGCCCGTAATCCTTGGTCAACAGCTCCCAAGCCAGCGGAATCGCCCGCTCCTTGAAGTAATCACCAAAGGAGAAATTCCCGAGCATCTCGAAAAAGGTGTGATGCCGCGCGGTATAGCCGACATTATCCAAATCGTTATGCTTGCCACCGGCGCGCACGCATTTCTGGCTGGTCACGGCTTGGCTATAGTCGCGGCTCTCGACACCAGTGAATACGTTCTTGAATTGCACCATTCCGGCATTCACGAACAACAGCGTGGGATCATTTCGCGGCACCAGCGGCGAAGACGCGACGATTTCATGGCCGTTCTTCTCGAAGTAATTGAGGAAGGTCGACCGGATGTCGTTCAAGCTCGCCATATCTCGCCGCGCCTTGCGGGCGCGCTCCCATTACGGATTTTTCTGAAATTCCAGCTGTAAGCCGGAGAGTCACCGGGCTTCTAGCCGCAGCGCGCGGCGGCGTCCAGCGAAGGCCTACCGGCTCAGGTCCATTGCGACTGCAGCGCGCTGACCGAACAGCCGCCGCACCAGAAAATCGAAGCGATCCCGCCACTCATCCACATCACCTCGCCGCCCTCAGCGTCGCTCCAATTGGAGTCGCACTGCATCAACAACCGCATGGTCTGGCGGCAGCGCACGCAGAGCGGGTAGGCCCCACCTTGCACCCACACCCCAGGCCCACCGACGCGATTGAGGTTTTCCCGATGATTCGACCACAACCAATCCTGGTAAAACCACCGCGCTGAGGAGCGCGCCAGCCGTCCCTCACCCGCACGCACTGGCGGATCGCCCGCAAATTTCGGTTTGGCCGTTCCCGATCCTCCTGAAAGACAATGCGCCGCACCGCTGGCGTCATGCCCATAGTACAAAACGTCAATCTCCCACCCAGCACAATCCCGGCACACAACAATCTCCAGCGGCCCATCCCACCCGGCATGCCCCAGCCCAGACGGTTGCGCCTCAAACCGGATCAATCGTGACAATCTACGGCTGCAATTCGAACAGGACCCCGCCACCTCGCCGCCAAGCGCAACCGGAATAGTCCCGCCCTCCGGCGCGATCCAGGTGGGATCATAAGCCTCCTCTTCCCAGCGCGGCTCGCGCTCAAAGTTTTCAGGGAAATGCAAGTGATACAGGACTGGGCTGGTCAACGGCGCCGGTAAGCCGTCGATCAGCTCAAAATCCACCGAGTGAAGGTCAGGCAGCGGGTCAGACGGATAGGCCTGCTTGCGCCATTTGATCAAATTCTCGATTGCGTCAGGGCGGCGCGTCTCCATCAGCCGCCACTCTGCGCGCTTAACCTCAGCCGGATCGGTTGCTGGATCAAGGAGCGCGGTAAGGCGGGCGATTTCGCACGCATCCGCGCCGCGCCAGGGATGATATTCATAGCAACAATCTTTATTGGGGCGTATTTCGGCCAAAGCGGGTAAATGTGGGCTCATAAGATGCGGAAATTGCAGGGATGCGAAGGCGATGACACTGTCACGGGTCTCGGTCGCACCCTCCACTAAGAAGGCGTTTATGGTCTGCGCCACATGCTCAGCGACTTCGGCTTCGGTCAGCTGGCTTAGCAAACAATCGAACCCATGGGCGCAGGGCGTCTCCACGACGGCGCGCTTCGCGATCCCAAGGAGAGCCTCACTTTGA